>NZ_CABVQC010000004.1 GCF_902499175.1 Burkholderia aenigmatica | reverse complement strand
CACGCGGCCGCCCCGAAGCGCGCGGCCCGGCATGCACGGCGCGCCGCGCACGCCCTCGCCGGCCTCGCCGCCTCGCAGCCGGGCAATACCGAACTGAAGTGGCTGATGGCCGCGTTCGCCGACGTCTACGTGCTGCTGCACACGTACGCCGCCTATTTCACCACCGTTCCGGAGCGCGCCCGCGATGCTCAGTGAATTCCCGCTGGCCGGCATCTACCTGCCGCCGTTCTTCGTCTATGCGTGCGCGACCGTGCCGCTCTACATGGCCGTGCGCGCGCTGCTCGCCCGGCTCGGCGTGCTGCGCCGCGTGTGGCATCCAGCGTTGTTCGAGTTCGCGATTTCGCTCGTGCTGGTCGCCACGCTGATCCTCTACTTCTAGCCTTCGTCGGAACGTATCGCGTCATGTCGCTCAAACCCCTCACCCGCTCCCTGCTGACACTCGCCACGGTGGCCGTCGCGATCGTGCTGGTCGCCGCACTCTGGCATGCGTACGTCCTCGCGCCGTGGACGCGCGACGCGCGCGTGAGCGCGCACGTCGTGCGGATCGCGCCCGAAGTGTCGGGCACCGTCGTCGAAGTCGCGGTGATCGACAACCAGCGCGTCGCGAAAGGCGACGTGCTGTACCGGATCGATCCGCAGCGCTTCGCGCTGGCGGTGGAGCAGGCGGAAGCGCAGGTCGCCGCGACCGCCGAGACGATGCGCCAGAAGCGCGACGAAGCACAGCGGCGAACCGGCCTCGACGATCTCGTGCCGCGCGAGGACATCCAGCGCTCGGGCCGCGCGGTGGCGATCGCGCAGGCCGAGCACCGCAAGGCGCTGGCCGCGCTCGACGTCGCGAAGCTCGACCTCGAACGCACGACGCTGCGCTCGCCGGTCGACGGCTACGTGACGCAACTGCGCCTGCGTCACGGCGACTACGCAGTCGAAGGCAAGCCCGGCATCTCGGTGCTCGACGCGCACAGCTTCTGGATCACCGGCTATTTCGAGGAAACCAAGCTGCGCCGCATCGCGACGGACGCACCCGCGACGATCCGGCTGATGGGCTTCGATCCGCTGTTGAGCGGGCACGTGACGAGCATCGGCCGCGGCATCGCGGACGAGAACGGCACGCTCGACGAGCTCGGCCTGCCGGCCGTCAACCCGACCTTCAGCTGGGTTCGGCTCGCGCAGCGCATTCCGGTGCGCATCGAAATCGACCGGGTGCCGGCCGGCGTCCTGCTGGCGGCAGGCATGACCTGCAGCGTCGAAGTCGGCGAACGCGGACGCGAGCGCACGCCGCGCGGCCGGCTCGCGTCGTGGCTGCACGCATGGATGTGAAGGAGGCGACGATGCGATATCCGTTCCCGCCTTTACACGCGACGCGCTACGTGCGCGCCTTCGCCACCGCCTGCACGTGCGCGCTGGCCGCGTGCACGACGGTCGGCCCCGATTACGTGGCGCCGCAGCCCGCGCATCCGCCCGGCTGGATCGCGCCGCGCGACACGGTGCCGGCCGATCCCGCGCAGTTGCAGGACTGGTGGCGCGCGTTCGGCGATGCGCAGCTCGATGCGCTGGTGGATCAGGCGATCGCGCACAACCAGGATCTCGCGATCGCACGCCAGCGGCTGCTGCAGGCGCGCGCCGAGCGCGACCAGATCGCGAGTCGCCTCGGCCCGACCGTCACCGCGGGCGGTAACGCCGATGCGCTGCGCTCGTCGCGGGCGCTCGACGGCTCCCCCGGCATCGGCCAGTCGCGCACCTACCGGCTCGGCTTCGACGCGTCGTGGGAGCTCGACCTGTTCGGCGGCACGCGACGCGCGGTCGAATCGGCCGATGCGCAGATCGATGCGCTCGACGACGATCGCCACGCGATCCTCGTGAGCCTGCTGGCCGAGCTCGCGTCGGATTACGCAGCGCTGCGGGCGACCCAGGAGCGGCTGCGGATCGCGATGGACAACGTCGCGAGCCTCGACGCCACGCGGCGGCTGACCGAGCAGTCGAACCGGCGCGGCCTCGGCACGTCGTTCGCGGTCGCCCAGGCGCGTGCCGAGCTGCAGCTCGCGCAGGCGACCCTGCCGCCGCTGCAACGGGACGTCGCGCAGCTCGCACACGCGATCGGCGTGCTCGTCGGCGGTTTTCCGGAAACGCTGCGCGACGCGCTGAGCGCGCCCGGCGCGACGCTGCCGGTCGCGCCCGCGCTGCCCGTCACGCTGCCGTCGGACGTGATCCGCGAACGCCCCGACATTCGCGCCGCCGAACGGCGGCTTGCCGCCGCGACCGCGCAGATCGGCGTCGCGCGCGCCGAACAGTTTCCGCATTTCGCGATTCCGCTGAGCCTCGGCACGACGGCGAGCCTCGTGCAGGACCTGTTCACGGGTGCGAGCGTCGCCTGGTCGGTCGCGCTCGACGGCACGCAGACGCTATACGACGGCGGCCGCGCAAAAGCCGGCGTCGACGCCGCGCGCGCGGCGGCCGAGGCCGCACGGCTCGCGTACGAGCAGCGGATCCGCAGCGCGTTTCGCGATGTCGAGGACGCACTCGTTGTGATCGGCGCCGCACGCGACCGGCAGGCCATGCTCGCGGCAGCCGTCGACAGCAGCCAGGATGCGCAATCGCGTGCGACGCGGCTGTACCGCAACGGTCTCGGCGAATACCTGTCGGTGCTCACCGCGCAGCGCGCAACCTACCGCGCACGCGATGCGCTCGCGCTCAGCCGGCTCGCGCAGGTGCAAGGCGCGATCGCGCTCTACAAGTCGCTCGGCGTCGGCTGGCGCGACGCGCCGCCGGTCGCGCAGGCCAGCGCAACGCCGGCGAACGCACCTTGATCGCCGCAGCACGACCGCCCCGGCGCTTCGGCGTCGCTCATCCCCCGGAGAAACCTCGATGCCCGCTCTCGATCCGAATGATTTCACGCTGCACGACATCCATCTCTTTCCGGTCTGCGTGTTTTGCGCCGAACACGCGACACCGGGCTACGCGCCCCGCTGGGAACGCGAGATCGACGCGCTGATGCGCCACGGCGAGCCATTCGTCATCGTCTACATCGAGCTCGATACCGACGAGAGCCACGACGACCGCAAGCATCGCGCGATCTGGCTCAAGCAGAACAAGGACGCGCTGGGTGCCGTCTGCAAGGCGCTCGTCAGCGTCGAACCGGATCCCGACCGGCGCGCCGAAGTGGCCGCGCAGGGCGAAACCGCCGTCAAGGCATTCGGGATTCCGCATCATGCGGTGGCGTCGTTCGGACAGGCCCTGTCGCTCGCCGCGCGGCTCACGCGGCAGCATTCAGGGAACGACGCACAGCAGGCCGGACAACAGGCATGACGGGGCCGGCGCGCTACGCCGCGCTGAATTCGCCACCGGCGCGAGGGCCGGCATGCGCTATCCCGCCCTGACGATCGCGGGCTCGCACACGCTTGCGTCATGTCCGTCGCGGCCCCCCGATGCAGGCGAGATCCTGTTGTGGCGACTGCGCGGCGAATGGCAGCTCGTCACCAGCGAGCAAGGTCATCTCAGCCTGTCGAAGACGGAACTGCGGCGGGTCAGGACGCATCCCAATCGCGCGCATGCCCGCCGCTTTGCAATCGGCCGATCGGCGCTGCGTGCGATCCTGGGGACACTGGCCGGCCGCGCGGCCGACGAACTGACGCTGATCGACCGCGATGCCGACCATATCGCGATCGCGGGCTGCGACCGGCTGGACGGGCTCGATGTCGTGGTCGGCCATGCCGGGATCTGGATCGTCATCGCGATCGCGCGTGGCCCGATCGGACTGGGCATCGCGCAGACCAGCACGCTCGCCGATCCGGTATCGCGCGACCAGCTTCGGCTGGACAGCATCTCGAATGCGTGCGGGCGCGGACACGGCGCCACGCTCGCGTCGCTGGCGCCGCTCGCGGGGTCGTTCCGCGAAGTCGATACGCCGCATGCGGGCAACTGGCGCCTGCTCGATCTCCCGCTCTCCGGCCTGGCCTGCGCGGCAACCGTTGCCGCTCGCCAGATGGATCGGATCCACGCGGTCGGCTGGCGCGGCGAGCGGAATGAATGGCTGGCCGATCGCGATCGGCAACTGCGGGCGGAGAAGGTGCGCGGGGCAGCGGTCATTGGCGAAGCCGGATAGGCCAGCGCCGAAACCCTCGCGTCGCATGCTTGCGCTACGACCGCCGTCGGCATCGCCGATGGGAGCCGTTCATGGGAGTACACAAAGGTTGCCTGTTATGGGAACGGTCAACCTCGATGCAGGGTGGCGGCCCGGCACGCCCGCTCCCGCCTATCTTTCCTCTCCATCAAACCTCCATCTTTCCGCACAAAAACCTCCATCGGGCGCACGCACACTGCGATCCGAAAATGCGGGCCGTCGGGTGCCTGCGTCCCATGGAGTCCACATGAAGAATCAGAAACGAACCTGCTACGGCGCCGCCGGCGCGCTGGTGGCGGCGATGCTGGCGGGCTGCGGGCCTTCCGAACAGCAGGCCGCCGTACCGCCCACGCCGGTCGCTGCGATGACCGTTGCCGCTTCGCCCCTCGACGTGAGCGAAGACCTGCCGGGCCGCGTCGCGGCCGTGCGGATCGCCGAGATCCGGCCGCAGGTCAGCGGCATCGTGCAGCGCCGGCTGTTCGAGCAAGGCACCGAAGTCCGTGCAGGCCAGTCGCTGTTCCAGATCAATCCGGCGCCGTTCAAGGCCGAAATGGATACGGCCGCCGCGTCGCTGCAGCGCGCGCAGGCCGCGCTCGAACGCGCGAAGGTACAGACGGCGCGCTTCAAGCCGCTCGTCGAGGCCGATGCGATCAGCCGCCAAGTGTACGACGACGCCGTGTCGCAGCGCGACCAGGCCGCCGCCGACGTCGCACAGGCCCGCGCGACGCTCGCGCGCCGCCAGCTCGACCTGAAGTTCGCGACCGTCGAGGCGCCGATCACGGGCCGGATCGACCAGGCTCTCGTGACCGAAGGCGCACTGGTGTCGAGCAGCGACAGCCAGCCGATGGCGCGCATCCAGCAGATCGACCAGGTCTACGTGGACGTGCGCCAGCCGGCCGCGTCGCTCGAATCACTGCGCGGCGCGCTCGCGGCCCAGCCTGACGCTTCAGGCAACGGGCTGCCGATCGACGTGCTGCGCGACGACGATACGCGCTACGACGCGCGCGGCCGCATGCTGTTCTCGGGCGTCAACGTCGATCCGGGCACCGGCGACGTGCTGCTGCGCGTACTGGTCGACAACCCGAAGCGCCAGCTTCTGCCCGGCATGTATGTGCGTGCCCGCATTCCGCGCGCGCACTACGCGAACGCGGTGACGGTGCCGCAACAGGCCGTCGTGCGCGCCGGCGGCAAGCCGCAGCTGTGGGTGCTCGACGCGAAGGGCACCGCGCATCTGAAGGCCGTCGAAGTAGGCGAACTGACGAACCGCAGCTATCGCATCAAGTCGGGCCTGCAGGCCGGCCAGAAAGTCGTCGTCGAAGGGATGGAACGCCTGATCGACGGCGCACCGGCCGCCGCCACCGACTGGAAGTCGCCTGACGCGGCTGCCACCGCGTCCGCGCACTGAGCCACGAGGAGCCTCCAGTCATGGCTGAATTCTTTATCCGCCGCCCGGTGTTTGCGTGGGTGATCGCGCTCTTCATCATCCTCGCGGGGCTGATCGCGATCCCGCAACTGCCGGTCGCGCGCTACCCGTCGGTCGCGCCGCCGTCCGTCACGATCACCGCGAACTACCCGGGTGCCACGCCGCAGACGATGAACGACGGCGTGCTGAGCCTCATCGAGCGCGAACTGTCCGGCGTCAAGAACCTGCTGTACTTCGAATCGTCGGCCGATACGTCCGGCTCCGCGCAGATCACCGTGACGTTCAAGCCCGGTACCAATCCGGAGATGGCGCAGGTCGACGTGCAGAACAAGATCAAGTCGGTCGAACCGCGCCTGCCGGCAGCCGTGCGCCAGAACGGGCTGATCGTCGAGTCCGCGTCGTCCGGCTTCCTGATGCTGATCGGCCTGCGCTCCGACAACGGCCGCTTCGACGAAGGCGCACTCGCCGACTACATGGCGCGCAGCGTGTCCGAGGAACTGCGGCGAGTCGACGGCGTCGGGCGCGTGCTGCAGTTCGGCTCCGAACGCGCGATGCGCATCTGGGTCGATCCGCAAAAGCTGATCAATTACGGCCTGTCGACGAGCGACCTGACGACCGCGATCGGCCAGCAGAACGTGCAGATCGCGCCGGGCAGCCTCGGTGCGCTGCCCGCACTGAATGGCCAGCGCGTGACCGTGCCGCTCACGGTACAGGGCCAGCTCACGACGCCGGAAGAGTTCGCGAAGGTCGTGCTGCGCGCGAACGCGGACGGTTCGAAGGTCGTGCTCGGCGACGTCGCGCGCGTCGAACTCGGTTCGCAAAACTACACGTTCGTGAGCCGCGAAAACAACAAGCCTGCCACCCTCGCCGGCGTGCAGCTCGCGCCGGGCGCCAACGCGGTGAAGACCGCGGATGCGATCCGCGCGCGTATGGCCGAACTGAGCAAGTCGATGCCGTCGGGGATGACCTACTCGATCCCGCTCGACACGTCGCCGTTCGTGAAGATCTCGATCGAGAAGGTGCTGCACACGCTGCTCGAAGCGATGGTGCTCGTGTTCCTCGTGATGTACCTGTTCCTGCAGAACGTGCGCTACACGCTGATCCCGGCCATCGTCGCGCCGGTCGCGATGCTCGGCACGTTCGCGGTGATGCTGATGGCCGGCTTCTCGATCAACGTGCTGACGATGTTCGGCATGGTGCTCGCGATCGGCATCATCGTCGACGATGCGATCGTGGTCGTCGAGAACGTCGAACGCCTGATGGCCGAGGAAGGCCTGTCGCCGAAGGACGCGACGTCGAAGGCGATGAAGGAGATCACCGGCGCGATCATCGGCGTCACGCTGGTGCTGACCGCGGTGTTCCTGCCGATGGCAATGGCAAGCGGCTCGGTCGGCGTGATCTACAAGCAGTTCACGATGTCGATGGCGGTGTCGATCCTGTTCTCGGCGCTGCTCGCGCTGACGCTCACGCCAGCCCTGTGCGCGACGATGCTCAAGCCGGTCGAACCGGGCCACCACGAGAAGCGCGGCTTCTTCGGCTGGTTCAACCGCCGCTTCGATCGCCTGACGACATGGTACGAAACCCGCGTCGGACGCCTGGTCGGCCGCACGGGTCGCGTGATGCTGGTGTTCGTGGCGATTTCGGGCGCGCTGGTGTTCGGCTTCCGCGGCCTGCCGTCGTCGTTCCTGCCGGACGAGGACCAGGGCTACTTCATCACCAGCTTTCTGCTGCCCGCAGACGCTACCGCCGAGCGTACGCATGACGTGGTCAAGACGCTGGAGAAGCATCTTGCTGCGCGTCCGGCAATCCGGTCGAGCATTTCCGTGATCGGCTACGGCTTCTCGGGGCAGGGCCCGAACGCGGCGATCAACTGGTCCGTGATGAAGGACTGGAAGGACCGCGGCGACTCGTCGACCCTCGAGGAAGGCATGCTGGCCCAGCAGGCGATGGCCGGCGTGACCGAAGGCACCGTGATGAGCCTGCTGCCGCCGGCCATCGACGAACTCGGCAACAGCTCGGGCTTCTCGATGCGTCTGGAAGACCGTGCCAACCAGGGCACGGCGGCGCTCAAGGCAGCGGAAGTCAAGCTGCTCGAACTCGCCGCGCAAAGCAAGGTCGTGACCGGCGTGTACCCGGACAGTCTCCCTGCCGGCACGAGCATCCGTCTCGAGATCGACCGCGCGAAGGCGCAGGCGCTCGGCGTGTCGTTCACGACGCTCAGCGACACGCTGTCGACCGCGATGGGTTCGACCTACGTGAACGACTTCCCGAACGCGGGTCGCATGCAGCAGGTGATCATCCAGGCTGACGCACCCGCGCGCATGCAGATCGACAACGTGATGAAGCTGTACGTGCGCAACGCGGCCGGCGGCATGGTGCCGCTGTCGGAAGTGGTTCGCCCGGTGTGGACCGAGACGCCGCTGCAGATGGTGCGCTTCAAGGGCTATCCGTCCGCGCGTCTCTCCGGCACGGCCGCCCCCGGCCAGTCGAGCGGCGCCGCGATGGCCGAGATGGAACGGCTTGCCGCGCAACTGCCGCCGGGCTTCGCGGTCGAGTGGACCGGCCAGTCGCTGCAGGAACGCCAGTCGGCGTCGCAGGCGCCGATGCTGATGGTGCTGTCGATGATCGTCGTGTTCCTGGTGCTCGCCGCGCTGTACGAAAGCTGGTCGATCCCGCTGTCGGTGATGCTGGTGGTGCCGCTCGGCCTGATCGGCGCGATCGGTGCGGTCCTGCTGCGCGGGTTGCCGAACGACGTGTTCTTCAAGGTCGGGATGATCACCGTGATCGGCCTTTCCGCGAAGAACGCGATCCTGATCGTCGAGTTCGCGAAGCAGTTGCGCGCGGAAGGCAAGGGGCTGATCGAAGCGGCCGTACAGGCATCGAAGCTGCGCCTGCGCCCGATCCTGATGACCTCGCTCGCGTTCGGCCTCGGCGTCGTGCCGCTGATGATCGCGACCGGCGCGAGCGCCGAGACGCAGCACGCGATCGGCACCGGCGTGTTCGGCGGCATGGTGACCGCTACCGTGCTGGCCATCTTCTTCGTTCCGGTGTTCTTCGTGTTCGTGATGAGCATCCAGGAACGCATCGCGGCCTGGCAGGCATCCCGCAAGAAGCCCGCGGCCGTGAAGCACGAACAACAAGGTTGACGTCATGCGATTGCTCATTCTTACCGCAGCCGTCTCCGCCGCGCTCTCGCTGTCGGCGTGCTCGATGGCGCCGAAGCTGGTCAGGCCCGAGATGCCGGTGCCGACCGCCTATACGACCGCTGCCGCGGCCGACCAGCACGCGAACGCGGCCGATCTCGGCTGGCGCACGATGTTCGGCGACCGTCGCCTGCAGCGCCTGATCGAGCTCGCGCTCGACAACAACCGCGACCTGCGCCTGGCCGCGCTGAACGTGCAGGCCGCCGAAGCGCAGTACGGCATCCAGCGCTCCGCGCGCCTGCCGTCGATCGGCGCCGGCGCGAGCTTCACGCGCCAGCGCACGGCGGCCGACTCGCAATCGAATCCGCCGCTGCTCGAGAACACGCAGAACCAGTACGGTGTGAACGTCGGCGTCAGCGCGTTCGAGATCGACCTGTTCGGCCGCGTGAAGTCGCTGTCCGATGCGGCGTTCGCACGCTACCTCGCGACCGATCATGGCCGCCGCGCGGTGCAGATCGCACTCGTCGGCTCCGTGGCCAACGCGTATTTCGCCGAGCGCCTCGCGCAGGAACAGCGCGCGCTGTCCGAACGCACGCTGAACGACTGGCGCCAGTCGCTCGATCTCGCGCGCCGGCTCAAGGAAGCGAACCAGGCGAGCGGCGTCGACATCGCGCAGGCCGAAGGCCAGGTCGCGAGCGCCAGCGCCGATCTCGAAGCGCGTTCGCGCGCCGTCGAGCAGGCGGGCAACGCGCTGCGGCTGCTGGTCGGCACCGACCTGCCGAAGAGCCTGCCCGATCCGCTGTCGCTGGAGCGCCAGCCGGTGATGACGCAACTGCCGGCCGGCCTGCCGTCGGAATTGCTGTACCGCCGGCCGGACATCCAGCAGGCCGAGCAGAACCTCGTCGCCGCCAATGCCGACATCGGCGCCGCGCGCGCGGCGTTCTTCCCGCGCCTGTCGCTGACCTCGTCGATCGGCTTCCTCAGCCCGGGGCTGGGCAGCCTGTTCGACGGCGGCCAGCGCGTGTGGAGCTTCGCACCGCAGGTCACGTTGCCGATCTTCCAGGGCGGCCGGCTGCGTTCCGAGCTGACGCTTGCGGAAGTGCGCAAGTCCAGCGCGGTCGTCGAGTACGAACGCTCGATCCAGACTGCATTCCGCGAAGTGGCCGACGGCCTCGCCGGGCGCGAGACCTTCAGCCGCCAGATCGACGCACAGGCCAAGGTGGTCAAGAGTGCCGAGCGCCGTACCGATCTCGTGAACCTGCGCTATCGCGCCGGCATCGAGGGCAGACTGGAACTGCTCGACTCGCAGCGACAGCTGTATGCCGCGCGCCAGGCGCTGCTGGATCTGCGCAACGCCGAACTGGACAACGCGGTCGCGCTCTACAAGGCGCTCGGCGGCGGCCTGATCGACACCGACGTGCCGCCCGCCAACAGCGTCGCGAGCAACTGAGCAACGGGCCGTCGCCGATCCGTTCGCGACAGCCGAAAGCACGGTGCAGTCCGGCGGCGCACGTGCCGCGCCGCCGGACTGCCTACAGGTCACGCTCACTTCCAGCGATACCGATGAACCCGCTCATACTCATTGCCGAAGACGATCCGGAGATCGCCGAAATACTCGACGCCTACCTCGCTCACGACGGCTTACGCACCTATCGCGTCGGTCACGGCCAGGCCGTGCTCGACGTGCAGCCCGTGCTGAAGCCCGACCTGATCCTGCTCGACGTCAAGATGCCGAAGAAGGACGGCTGGGAAGTCCTGGTCGAACTGCGACGCCGCATCGACACGCCGATCGTCATCGTCACGGCGCTCGACCGCGAAATCGACCGCCTGCAGGGGCTGCGTTTCGGCGCGGACGACTACATCACGAAGCCGTTCAATCCGGCCGAGGTGGTCGCGCGCATCCGCGCGATCCTGCGTCGTTTCGAAACGGCCGCCTCGGGACGCGTCATCAAGGTCGGCAACCTTGAAATCGATACGCAAAGCTATCTGACCACGGTCCGCACGGACGCCGGAGAAACCGGCGTCTCGCTGACGCTGACCGAATTCCGGCTGCTCGCCCACCTGGCCGGCTCGCCGAACCGCGTATTCACGCGCGGCGAACTGATCGACGCCTGCCTCGCCGACGTCGATGCGCTGGAGCGGACCGTCGACAGCCATATCAGCCGGCTGCGCAAGAAGCTCGAATGCGCGGGCGCGTCCGGGGTGCCGGAGGTGATGCGCGGCGTCGGCTACCGGCTGCGCAGCACGCAGTGAACGCACATCGTGGATCCCGTCTGCGGGTGGCGCGGATCGTCGGCCTCCTGTCAGCCGCCTTCGTGCTGGCGATCGCCGATGCAGGGTTCATCGCGTATTGCGTGGTCCAGGCGGTCTGGTTCCCCGCGACAGACAGCGCACTCGCGGCCGTGATTCACGAAACGCCGGATTACCTCGTATTCGCCGCATTGATGTTGGCCGGACTGGTTCTGTCGATCGTCGATCTGGTCAAACTCGCGCGCACGCCCCCAATCCGGCGATGAGCACACGAGTCCGATCACGTCACCGATGGGCGCCGTCCATGGGAGCGCGCGAAGGTATCCGGTTATGGGAACCGGCTACCTTGAAGCTTGACGCGACCCGTTACGCGCGCCGCCGGTAAGTGCCGGGCGTGCTCCCCGTCCAGTGCCGGAACGCGCGGTGGAACGCGCTGGGATCGTCGAAGCCGATGTCGGCGCCGATCGCCGCGATCGTGTCGGGCGTGTCGGTCAGCCGCTGGATCGCGATGTCGCGCCGCAGTTCGTCCTTGAGCACCTGGAACGTCGTCCCTTCGGCGGCCAGGTGGCGGCTCAGCGTGCGCACCGAGCAATGCAGGTGCTCGGCCGCGTGATCGATCACGGGCAGGTCGGGCAACGCTTCCGACAGGTACTGCCGCACGCGATGGCACACGAGCTGTTCGCTGAACGATTCGAAGATCCAGTCGCCGGGTGCGCGCGCGAGGAACTTGCGCAGGTTGCGCTTGCTCTGCCGGATCGGCGCGTCGAGGTAGTCCGCGCTGAAGCGCATCAGCGTGCGCTCGCAGTCGAACTGCACGGCGCCGGTGAAGAAGTACAGGTGGTCGACCGCATGGCGCGGCCGCGGGCACGCGAACTCGATCTGCAGCAGCGGGATCTTCTGCCCGATCAGCCAGGAGCACACGCCGTGCACGAGCTTGAGCATCAGTTCCTGGCCGAGCGCGCCGATCGGGCCGATCGCGTCGTTCGGGCGCAGCACCGCCTGCGCGACGAGGCCGTCGCGCTTCGATTCGACGAAGAAATCGTCGAGCAGGATATGGAAGAATTGCCCGAAACGATGCAGCGCCGTTTCGAGGTTGCGCGCATCGAGCAGGCTCAGGCACAGGTACTTCAGCGTGCCGCCGCGCAGCGGGCGCGAGAAGATGCCGGGCATCTCGTCGTCGAGGTCGATCGCGAGCGTACGGTACAGCGTCGAGAACTGCTCCTCCGTCACGCGCGCATGCGGTTCGCCGAGCAGCTCGATCGGGATGCCGGCCCCGCGCAGGTAGCGCTCGACCACGTCGCGCTGCACGCCCGCGCTTGCGAGGAAGCCGTTGACGAGCGAGATCGGCACCGTCGCGCTCGGCGACGGCAGTGCACGCCCCGGCGCAGGCTCGGGCTGGGCGGAAAGTGAATCTGAACCAGTCATCGCGTCCCCGTCGATCGAACCGCTCGCATTGTACTTGAGCGGCCCGTGCGGAGCCTTCCGGGCCCTCGGCGCGCCGGGCCCTGCGCGGCGCGCCGACGCCATCAGTCGGTGCGGCTGAGTTCCCGGCGCAGGATCTTGCCGACGGTCGACTTCGGCAGCCGGTCGACGAAGCGAATGAGCTTCGGCACCTTGTAGGCCGCGAGGCTCGCGCGGCAATGCGCGACGAGTTGCTCCTCCGTCACGTAGGCATCCTGCGCCAGCACCACGAACAGCTTGACGGCCTCGCCCGTGCGCGCGTCCGGCACGCCGATGCACGCGCATTCGGCGACGCCCGGCACGCCGGTCGCCACGGCCTCCACCTCGTTCGGGTACACGTTGAAGCCCGACACGATGATCATGTCCTTCTTGCGGTCGACGATCCGCAGGAAACCGGCTTCGTCGAACACGCCAACGTCGCCGGTGCGGAAATAGCCGTCGGCCGTGAACGCGGCCGCATTCGCGTCCGGTTTCTGCCAGTAGCCGCCCATCACCTGCGGCCCCTTCACGCAGATCTCGCCCGCGCCGCCGATCGCCACCTCGTTGTCCTGGTCGTCGAGCAGCTTCACGTCGGTCGACGGCAGCGGCAGGCCCGTGGTGCCCGTGAACGAGTCGATCGACTGCGGGTTGAACGACACGACCGGCGACGTTTCCGACAGCCCGTAACCCTCGCGGATGAAATTGCCCGTCACCGCCTTCCAGCGCGACGAGATCACGTCGATCACAGCCGCGCCGCCGCCGGCCGACAGCTTCAGCCGCGACCAGTCGACTTCCGTCAGGCGCGGATGGCCCGCGAGCCCCGCGTACAGCGTGTTCACGCCGACGAACACCGTCGGCCGCGCGACCTTCAGCACGTCGATGAAGCCGTCCATGTCGCGCGGGTTCGCGATCAGCCGGTTCTGCGCGCCGATCCCGAAGTAGGACAGGAAGTTCACCGTCAGCGCGAAGATGTGATACAGCGGGATCGCCGTGACGACGACCTCCTCGCCCGGCTCGCGCGCCGCCGGCACGATCGCGCCGAACTGCTCGATGTTCGCGACGAGGTTGCGGTGCGACAGCGCGGCGCCCTTCGACAGGCCGGTCGTGCCGCCCGTGTACTGCAGCAGCAGCAGATCCGCGCCGCTCAGCGCGACCGGTTCGCACGCGAGCGATTCCCCGGCGGCGATGGCGTCCGCGAGCGGGACCGAGCCGGGCGGCAGCGCGTCGCATGCGCCGGCCGGCGCATCGACGACGCCGAGATCGCCGCGCCCGACGCTCAGCACGGTGCGCACGCGCGTGCCCCCGACCACCTCGGCGAACGTGCCCATCGACCCGCCGCACACCACGGCGACCTCGACACCCGCGTCGTTGAGCTGATGCTCGAGCTCGCGCGCCGTGTAGAGCGGGTTCACGTTGACCTGGATCGCACCGATCTTCGCGATGGCGACGAACGCGACCGGGAACGCGAGTACGTTCGGCAGCATCACGGCGACGCGATCGCCCTTGCGCACGCCCACGATCTGCTGCAGATAAGCGGCCAGCGCGGTCGACAGACGGTCGACGTCGGCATAGGTGAGCGTGCGGCCATATGAGTGGAACGCCGGGCGATCGGCGAAACGGCGCATCGCGTTGTCCAGCAGCGCGCTTACGGAAGGAAAGCGATCGGGATCGATCTCGGCGGGGATCGAGCCATACGACCCGGTCCAGTGTCTCTTCGTCATGTCTCACTCCACGGGGGACGGCGCGCCGGCCGCGCCGTTCGCACGATGGCCTGCACGCCGGAGAAGCGCGGACCATCGCCTGACCGGCGACTATCGCCCACGCGGCGCGCTTTGAAAATGATCCGGGTGGCCGAAAAGATGATCGAAACGGACACGCGGGGGTCTGCGCTTGTCTAGACAACATCGCACGATGCCGTCACTTCGGCCGGCGTCAGCCGGCCCTACTATCGGTCCATTTGCATGAACACCATACGGGATCGGGCGATTCCTGTCGCCGGCCGCGCCTGATACGATCGCTTCGCTTCCGGTTCGCCACGGCCGAACGTGCCGCGCGCCGCAGCCGATGCCGCCGATACACACCATCCGCACAACGGGTCATGCGCGCATCCTCACCCCGTCTCGTCGGTCGATCCCGCCACCGGACAATCAGGATTACTGCACACATTACGCCGGCCTCGGCAGCGTGCAACACCTGATCAAGCAACACGGCCAGTCCACCCAACGATCCAGTCCCGCTCTTTCAAAGGTCAGTCGCCATGCCAGAACGCATCCCGTTTGGACAACTCCCCGCCCGGCTCCTCGACGTCGTGCTCAACGTCGAGGAATATGCGAACAACACCGGCCACGATTTCAAGCTTGTGGAACTGGTACGCGCACGCGTATCGCAGCTCAATGGCTGCGCCTACTGCCTCGACCGCCACATCAAGGAGGGCATCCACGCGGGCGAAGATCCGCTGCGCTACCACCTGCTGCCCGTATGGCACGAAACGCCCGATCTCTACAGCCCGAAGGAGCAGGCCGCGCTGCGCTGGGCGGAAGCGCTGACGCTGATCAGCGAGCACGCGATCGGCGACGCACTCGTCGACGCGACGCGCGCGCACTTCGATCGCGACGAACTGGTCACGCTCACGCTGATCGTCGCGCAGATCAACACGTGGAACCGGCTCGCGAAGCCGTTCGCCTGGCAGGCCGGTGTGTTCCAGGCCGGTTGACGCCGGGTCGCCGCGGTTGCGGCGCGCCGCGCCGGGTGGCGCCGGCACGCGTATCAGGGTGAACCCTGTAGCGCATGGGACCGATCCCGAGCAGAATTGCGTGCCGTAAACGATATCGATTCGGACGCAGGACTCTCCCATGCCGCGCAGCGCGCTCTTGAACCCGACGACCGCCCGCGCAGCCCGCCTGCCGGACGTCGAGCCGACCCACGCGTTGCGCGAGCAGCGCTTCACGCCGGCCAAGCTGGCCGTGCTGCTCGACGTGGCGGCGCAAGCCGGCATCGACCCGGCCGCGGTGCTCGACGGTACCGGCCTCACGCCGGCCGCCGTCGCGGACCCGTTCACGCTCACGTCGCCGCTGCAGTTCCTCACGGCCGCGCGCAATGCAATCGGCCGCTACGACGACACCGACCTCGGCGTGCGCGTCGGCCATCGGCTGCACGTGTCGAGCTACGGGATGTACGGCTACGCGATGCTGTGTTCGGAATCGCTCGCGCACGCGTTCGAATCGGCCGTCAAATATCACCGGCTCGCGAACGGCATGCTCGCGATCCGCTGGGTCGAACAGGGCGATACCGCGTCGTGGCAGTTTCCCGACCGGCACGAAGTCGCGCTGCCCGATCTCGACGAGCCGTTGTACCGTTTCCTGATCGACATGCAGTTCGCGTTGCACGTGACGATCATCAAGGACGTGATGGGTGCGTGGTGCGTGCCGGCGCGTGCGCAGTTCGCGCAACCGCAGCCGGCACACGCGGCACTGCTGGCCGATGCGCTCGAATGCCCGATCGCCTTCGACCAGCCGCATCACGTGCTCAGCTACCCGGCCGCGTGGCTCACGCGCGCGCCGCAGCTCGCGAATCCGATTACCGCCGCGCAGGTGTCGTCGCATTGCGCGAGCCTGCTCGATGAATTGCGCAGCCAGGCCGGCGTCACGCGGCGCGTGTACCAGGAACTCACGCGCACGCCCGGGCAGTTTCCGGACATCGACGCGATCGCGGCGATCCTGTGCATCACATCGCGCACGCTGCGCCGCAAGCTCGAAGCCGAAGGCACGTCGTACAGCGAGTTGCTGGCGAGCGTGCGCAAGGCGCTCGCGATCGATTACCTCAGCACGACCACGCTCAGCACCGAGGACATCGCGTTGACACTCGGCTTCAGCGACGCCGTGGGGTTTCGCCATGCGTTCAAGCGCTGGACCGGCATGACGCCGAGCGACGTGCGGCGCAAGCGCGGCGGGTGAGCCCGACCGCTGGCTGAGCCGGGCCGACGAGCACGGCCGGCTACGCGAGCAGGTATTCGCGCGCGAGCGTGCGGGCCCGGTGCAGGCGGCTTTTCGCGGCCGACGACGACAGCCCGACGCGCGCCGCGATCTCGGCAATCGTCAGCTCCTCGAAATCGCGCATCAGCAGGATGTCGCGATAGTCCTGCGGCAGCGACTCCAGCGCGTCGACCAGCTCGCGCCGCAACGCGTCGGTGTCGCGGCTGGCCAGCCAGCGGTCGACCTTCTCCTCGTCGTACGGATCGTGGTGCAATGCCGTGCGGCCGAGCCGCCGGCATTCGCGGCGCACGACGCTGAACAGCCAGCCCGAGAACGCGGCCAGCGTGCGCACCGACGTCACCTTGCGCGACACGATCAGCAGCGCTTCCTGCACCGCATCGTCGACGTCGGAAATGAAGCAGTTGCGCTGCGCATAGCGGCGCGCGTCGGGCTGGCACAGCCGCAGCAGCCGTTCGAGCGCGAGCGGGTCGCCCGCGCGGGCGGCCTCGATCGCGTTCAGCCGTTGCTCGTCCGTCGGCATGTCAATCCTTCGATTTGAGCGATTTGTCGAGACGGCGGCCGACCATCGCGCACGCCGGACAGAAGCCGACCATCCCGGACACGACGATACCGGCGGCCGCCACCGCGACGACAGTGCCGGCGACGCCCTTGAGCCACGCCAGCGCCAGCACGGCAACGACCGCACCCAGTACGATCCGGACCACGCGTTCCCACGCGGGAACATTCTTCACATAAAACATCGGGAGCCTCTTTCAGGTTGTCGAGAGAAAACCTCTCACCTGCCAAGAGGGCCGCACGCGGACATCCGGTTCGCGCCCCGTTTAATTTTTTTTGCCGCGCATCAGCGCACGCCATCAGACCCGGGCGCCACCGCCAGCGCGAACTCGAACACCGCACCCCGCCCGGCCTGGTCGACCAGCCGGATACTGCTGCCATTGAGCGCCAGCATCCGGTGCACGATCAGCAGCCCGAGCCCGCCGCTCGTCACCGCGCCGCCGCTCATCGGCCGCTGCGGCCGCTGGAACAGCCCTTCGCGCCGCGCCGCCGGAATCCCCTCCCCGGTATCGGCCACGGTCACGACCACGCGGTCGCCGCGCGGCTCCAGCACAACCTCGACCTCGCCGTGCTGCGGCGTGTGGCGCAACGCGTTGTCGAGCAGATTGGTCAGCACACGCTCGATCATCCCGAGATCGGCCGACACCGGCGGCACGCGCGGCGGGATCCGCGCATGCAGCGCGACGCCGCGCGCCTGCGCGGTCAGTTCGAATTTCTGGAACACGTCCTGCACGAGATCGACGAGCGAGAACGGCTCGCGTTCGGCCTGCACGCCACCCGATTCGAGCCGCGCGAGCTCGAACAGCGCCTGCGCGAGCCGGCCGACCTTCGCGCTCTGCGCGAGCGCGATCGACAGGTAGCGCCGCCGTTCGGTCTCGGCGAGCGTGTCGGCCTTCAGCGACAGCGTCTCCAGGTAGCCGTGCAGCGACGTCAGCGGCGTGCGCAGGTCGTGCGAGATGTTCGTGATCAGTTCGCGCCGCTGCTGGTCCTGGTGCGTCAGCGCACGCCACTGGTCGCCGATCCGGTCGGCCATCTGCGCGAACGCGGATTCGAGCACGACGATGTCGTCGCCGCGCCGGCCCGGCCGCGAACGCGGCACCGGCGGCTGCGTGTCGGGCGTGCCGTTCGCATCGAAGCGGCGCATCGCGTCCGTCAGCCGGCGCAGCGGGCGCGTGATGAAGCTGAACGCGGTGAGGCCCGCGAGCAGGCCGAGCAGCGCGACCAGCGCCATCGACCACAGCGTCGTGCGCAGCACGTTGCCCGCGTCGACGCGCGCGGCCAGCCGGTCGTGCGCCTCGCCGAGCAGCACCACGTAGATGTAGCCCGACGGCGGCTGCCCCGCGCGCTGCAGCGGCGCGGCGCTGAACACCTTGCGCGCATCGGGGCTGCGCGGGTCGTCGCCGAGGATCGGCAACGGCTCGCCCGCGATGAAGCGTTGCACGGGCGCGAGATCGACGCGGTCGCGCTTCACGTGGCCGGGCGGCGCATCGTCGCCCTTGATGCGCCCCGCGTTGTCGAGCAGATAGACTTCGACGCTCGGGTTCACGCCCATCAACTGCCCGAACAGCGTGCGCACGGCGTCCGGGCGCAGCCCGTTCGCGTCCATCAACGGCGCGCTGTGGGTCACGCTGTCGACGATATTGGCGGCCAGGTCGCGCGACAGCCCCTGCACGACTTCCTGCTCGCGCATGTCGTTCGCACGGATCTGCAGCCACGCGGACGCGCCCGAGCATGCGAGCAGCAGCACCGAGAACACGAGCGACAGCCGCTGGGTGAGCGTGAGCTTCATCATGCGTCCCGCTGGCCCGGCGCGGCGAGCTTGTAGCCGCGGCCCCACACGGTGAGGATCCGCACGGGTTCGGCCGGATCGGCCTCGATCTTCGCGCGCAGCCGGTTGATATGGGTGTTGACCGTGTGTTCGTAGCCTTCGTGCTGGTAGCCCCACACGGCATTGAGCAGGTCCATCCGCGAGAACACCTTGCCCGGGTGCCGCGCGAAGAAATACAGCAGGTCGAATTCGCGTGGCGTGAGGTCGATGCGCGCGCCGTCCACGCTCGCCTCGCGCGCGATCGGGTCGATCGCCAGCCCCGCGACGTCGAGCGTGCCCGCGTCGATCCGCGAATCGCGCGCGAGCGCATCGACGCGCCGCAGCAGCGCCTTCACACGTGCGACGAGCTCCAGCACCGAGAACGGCTTGGCCAGATAGTCGTCGGCACCGAGTTCGAGGCCGAGGATCCGGTGCACCTCGCTCGAACGCGCGCTCGTGATGATGATCGGTGTGTAGCGCGTCATCGCGCGCGCCCGCCGGCAGATTTCGAGGCCGTCGACGCCCGGCAGCATCAGGTCGAGGATCAGCGCATCCCAGCCGCCCTGTTCGAGCAGGCGCAGCCCCTCGGCACCGTCCGCGCTGTGCACGACCTCGTAGCGCTCGTCGCGCAGGTGCAGGCTCAGCACGTCGGCGATGTCGGCATCGTCCTCGACGATCAGGATGCGTTTCGGTTGGTCCATGGCGGCGGGCGGCGGCACGTCGGTGCCGTGGTCGGGTATCGGTTCGGGCCGGCCCCGGTCCGGCTGGCCGGGGTGCCGGGGGCGAATCGCGGCAACGGGCCGCGCTGCCGCCATTGTGCAAAATTTTGCGGCGGCAGGTGATCACGATTCGTTTAACTTTGGCTGGTGCCAGTACTGGACGTCAATATTGGCAAGGCTATCCGATCCGGCCCCTGGATGACGATTTTTATCAGACGGTGAGAACGCTCCATAGATGAGAAAGCGCAAGACGAGTCGGTCGGGTTCGTCGATGCGCTGCTGCGGACGACGTTCATCGCCCCGTTTCTATCTTCACGCCCCGATAATCGGGGCTTTGGCCAGCCAGGCCCGGCATAAGTGAACAGAGCTTACGAACTCACGGACACGCACCATGAACACTCAAGACTTGATCGCACATATTGCCCAAGCAACCGCAACAGTATTTTCGGCCCTGAGGAACGAGCACCCCGACGAGGACTTCTATGCTTTTGCGCTGTATACGGACAGCAGCGCAATGTCCGTTCAGGCGGCAGGAAACTCGGAGCAAGCACTCGAGGAGGTACTAAAGAACGCTGAGGATCGCAGTCCGGAATCAGATGCGTACTCTCGATGGGCCAGCTCCGAGTGGGCCTATGAAGCCTTTCGCGGCGTAGGGTTCAAGGAAATCTCGAAAGCTCTTCGGGAGTCGCCCGACCGAAGCAATTTCAGTAAATTTAAGGCTGACGCTCACGCAGCCATGATCGAGGCGCTCCGAACAGCGGATGCAAGTGGAGTGTTTGGCACCGGGACAGATCGGGAAAAGATCATCATTTTCGTGACCATCACAGATGACAACGATGCGGAGCAACTTGAGAACGACTCTGCAAAACAGCTCAATTCTCCCGCGGCATATCAAAAATTTCTGAATAGGTACGATGTCGCTGGATCCTGATACGGTCGTGGTAAGTCCGCAGTGCCGATCAAGTCGAGACGAGTGATTGCACCATCCTGATGAGGTTTCCCAGCTAAGTGGCGGCTCGGGCGACGGCGAACCGACTCAAGGTTCCCGGGTTCTTCGATGTGGTGTTGAAGTCCGTGATGGGCGCAAAGCATACGCGAACCAAAGCCATGTTGCTGGGCCCTGCCATCTTCTCGGTATTAAAAGCGCTGGAGGAGCTCGACTTTACGTTCGCTCACGACGGCACCAAGAGCGTGATGATGTGGTCGAACGACAAATGAGCAAGATGGAAAGCAGGAAACGGCTGTTGCGTCGAACCGGTCGATCTGGCCTGACGAGAGAAATGTTGTTGCCGCTGTCGACGGAAAAGATCCGTGCGCTGTCGCTGGAGAACCATCTTGCGCTGGCCACGATGCGCGGCGGCCGCGGCGACCTCGATCAGGTAAGTTGCCTGGTGCGCGTCGTGTACCTCGCGTTCTATCTGCGGGAAGCGACGTCGGCCGGCGCCGATTTTGACCTGTATCGGCGTGCCAAAGCGGCGCTCGATGCGTGCGTCACGCGGGCGGAACAAGGCGAGCGCTGCCTGCTGCTCGACCACGAACTGGCGACCGTCGAGCGAATTCTCGTCGTTCACGACGAGCAGTTGGCCGCCATCCCGTGGCATCGCTACCTAGATGCCTGGAAGCGGCTGAAACACTACATCGTGGCCGGCAAGCGCTCGCCAATCGCGGCTGCAGCAGGTACCTGAGAATCATGATTGAAAGGCATCTGTCAGTGCGTGAGTGAAGCTAGACCGATAACGTCGACCTATCTGCATAGCGACGAGGTTCAGCGGGCTCGGCAGTTTGATCAGGCGTTCGGGGCCCACAAGGGATAGCCCGTCTCAGGCCGACGACGCCAAACTGATAGAGATTCTGAATTTTCCCGTTAAATCATCGCGTTAAGGTGTTTTTGGCGAAAATTTCACGAATCCCGGCCGCCCCTCTATAAGGGTGCAGGAACGTACATGTCGACAGACTACGTCGGGACAAATCAAGGCGTGCTGATGGACCGCGGTCAGGTTTTCCAACACTGGGGACCGCCCGACGTACTGCTGAAAATCCCGACGTCGGAGCTCTCTTCGGCAACCGTTCCAAGGCCACTTGGAGGAAAGCTGTCGGTTGGATGGGAACCAGAAACATCGTTCTACCCGGCAGCTGGATCCGGCGGACAGAATCAGTTCATGGGAACAACGAAATCGCGGTCTGACGACTGGATTATCCCGGTCGATAAATCAATGTGAACGTCATGGATCAAGATATTCAAGATATGTTTCGGCGCTACCGCGATCGAGGTGTTGATTTGCAACAGCTACGCGCATGGTTAGATGACCAAGGAACGCGCGTCGAAGCACAAATTCCACGAGGTCAGTTGTTGAAGCTTCGGCGGGGAAGCGAAGCCCAGAGCAACGGAGCGATCGCTCAGTTGTTGCCCGCGTGTACGCACTGCCTTGGTATCGGTTTGCCCAAGCAGTTCGTGTCACGCATGGAGTATCAGCAATATTCACAACGCCGTGATGCTGCTGTTGCAAGCGGGATTCTCACGGAAATCACTCCGCCGCTTTTTGATTCCGAAGGCGCAGGCTCGGCTGGTTCTGCAATGTACTATCGTTGCTCTCAGTGTCATTCGATTTGGGCATTCGTGGAGCCTGAGAGGGCGGAAAACGGCTCATGGAATAGAATTATTTGAATTTCACGATTGAATGCCGGTACTCGCAAGCGACGGGGGATCGGGCGACTCTTTGCTGTTGCCAAGCGACACGATCACAAATGGACGGTCCTTTGTGCACGAGGTGAATTTTCGCGAGGTCGACATCAATTCGTTGGCCTGCCAGGTAGGATCTGTTGCCTTTCGCAATGGCGTAACGCTCTCGATGGGCGACTTTGTTTCAGATCGCCATGGTGGACTTTATGGAGCTCAAGTGGAGACGAGTGATTTCGCGAGGTATGATCGCGTTTCGAGCATTCACGCCCGTAACATGGAACCTGTCCGCATTTTTGTGGGCGAGGCGGTTGAACAACAGGTTATCCGCGTGCCTGCGTAAACCGCTCGCCGAACAGGATAGCAAACTGGTTCATCGCTGATTTCCAGTCGAAGGCCGTGCGTACCGTTTTGGCCAGCACATTGCGTAGCGCCAGCCAGAGCAGTTTGATCGCGGCCTCATCATCCGGGAAGTGGCCTCGCGTCTTGATGATCTTGCGCAGCTGCATATTCAAACTTTCTATGGCGTTCGTGGTGTACACGACCCGTCGAATCTCTGGCGGGAACACGTAGAACGGTACGACGTGCTCCCATGCACGCTGCCACGATTGCACGATGGTCGGGTATTTCTCGCCCCAGGGGCCGTCAGCGAAGTCCTGTAACGTGTGCGATTCACGGACATCGTTTCACTTCTTGGTGCGCCTTTTTCGTTCCGTGGTGGAGCTCGAGGCTCCGTTAGGAGACGCGAGCTCCACCACGCGCCGGTGATGTTCGGCGAGGGTCTTGTCGACGCGCCATTCACGGTGACGAATTCGTTCTTTCGTTTCGTCGTAGGCACTTTGGACCGGCCAGAGTTTCATAGACACTCACGAACCGCTTGGCACGTAGCGCCACTCAATGCCCTATCCTTGAATCTGCTCCGTATCGATGGCATCGGGTTGAAGATCTCCTCGATTTCTGGCCGGTACGGATCTAGTAGCGAGGGTACTAATGATGGCCGCGATCACCGTCGCAATCGCCGCCAGCAGGGCGAGTGCCTCCCAGCCAGCACGGATCGCGATCGTACCCGCCACGGCCGTACCCATAGCGCCGGCGACGTAGTAGAACGTCAGGTAAGCCGAGTTCAATGCGCCTGCGCGAGTTGGCTGGATAGCAACGACGCTTGCCTGATTGGCGACCTGAGCAGCGAAGCAACCGGCATCGAATAGGGCCAGCGCTGCTGCGGTGACGGCTGGATGGCTCAGTGAAGGCGCCAGGGCACCGGCGGAAGCGGCCGCGAGAATCAGGCCGCAGACAATCACGGTGCGGCTACCGAACCGGTCGGCCAGCCTTCCGGCGATACGCGTCACGAGGAGACCCAGGAGTCCGGCGATGCTGTACAGGCCGATGGTCGCAGCGTCCAGGTTATACGGTGGAGTGGCGAGACGCACGGCAAGGCCGACCCAGATCAAATTAAAAGCAAAAAACCACAATGCCCCGGCGTAGATGTGCAAACGCAACTGCCGGGATTTCCATATCAAGGATGGCAAGGAGCGCAACGTCGACCAGTATCCGGTATGCCCGAGGGGACGTTCCGCGGGCAGAAGCGGGATCACACAAAACGCTGAAACGGTGGCGAAGGCCGCCAATGCCAGCAGTGCACCTCGCCATCCGCACCACTGCACCAAGGCCCCGCCAACGAAACGACTGAGCAGTATCCCTGCGGATATGCCGGCAGAGATCGTCCCCATGAGCTGCGCCCGGTTTTGTGGGGCGGCGTGCTTGCCTACGAGGGCACTGCTCTGCGCGGCAACCGTTGTCATGGCGCCGATCAAAACGAAGCACGCGATCAGCGCGTCGGGTCCTGGCGCCGACGCCGCCAGAACCAGAGCACACGCTAGTGCAAACATCTGCCCTGGGATCAAGGCGCGCGGGCTCAGCTTGTCCACCAGCGGAACCAGTAGCAACAAGCCGAGCAGATAACCGACCATCGCACCGGCTGCCACTGCCGTCATCGGTGCGACGGGCACCTCAAAATCGGCGGCGATGATCGAGAGGGCCGGTTGCAGCGCATAGTCGTTCGCGATGGCGCCACCGGCAGCAATCGAAAGCACCGCCACTGCGCGGCCCGAAAGCCGCGCGCTCTTCTCTCCGCCGACCTTCACTTGGCAACCCTGACGGCCACGGCCTCGACCTCCGCGAGGATCGCGTCATCGACGAACGGCAGCGCATGCACGAGCGAAAACGCCGGTCGAATGTCGCGGTACACCTCGCCGTGCGCGCGCGCGGCATCCTCCCAGTGATCAAAGTCCGCCACGACCAGGCGGCTCTGGACTACATCCGACAACTGGAAGCCGTTGTCCACGAGTACCTTCTCGACCGTGGCAAGGGCATCTCGGGTTTGCATGTAGACATCCGAGCCTTTGCCGGCCGTACCTGAAATGTAGATCGTGTCGTTGACGATCACGGCTCGTGAATATCCGACCTTGGTCTCCCACGGGGAGCCCGTGCTGATGAGTTCGCGCATAAGGATTGTCCTTTGGTGACATAAGCAATGAATAACTACTTGGGTAGTAGCCAAGTGTGATCGTATACTACTGAGGTAGTTAGTCAACTGCCGGCAAAAAAGCGAGTCACGTATGACAGCAGACACTGAATTGATCGCCTCGATGACACGACTGGGATTCACCCAGTACGAGGCGCAGGCGTACACGGCCCTGGTGGGTCAAGCCGCATTGACCGGAGCCGAAGTGGGCCGCAGAGCATCGATGCCGCCTTCGAAGGTCTATGAGACGCTGGCCCGTCTGGAAACGCGCGGAGCCGTCCTCGTCAATCGATCAGAGCCCGTGCGCTATGCGGCTGTCCCCCATACGGAACTGCTGGCCGAACTCCGTTCTCGCTTCAACGCCGACCTCGAGGCCGCCGCGTCGGCGCTGGATCGCCTGCCGGTTCAACAGGAACCAGGGCTGGTCTGGTCGCTGAGCGGCACGGAATCGATCATCCAGGCATTTGCGCGCACGATCTCGAACGCGCAAAAGCGTTTGTTCGCGGGTATCTGGGACGGCGAGATTGACGAATTGGGCCCTCTGCTTGAAGCGGCGAGCGCGCGGGGAGTCGACACACATGTCGCCATCTATGGCAACAGGACGTTGAAAGGCCCTCATACGTATGACATGGCCGAATGTGGGGCAAGCGCGAGACTGCGACTTTCCGGCCGACGTCTTGCTGTCGTGGTGGCCGACGAGGACTATGCGGTAGTGGCAGAGTTCGGCGACTACACGCCCGATCAGGCGACCGTCACCACCAATCCGGTTATCGCACTGCTGGCTGTCGAGTACATCAAGGCCGACGTCAGCGGGCGGCTAATGATCGATGCAATGCCTCCGGCGGCGTATAAGAAGTTGCTCACGACCAAGGCCATGCGGGCTATGCTCCGACCTGTTGAAACTGACGCCCCAAAAAGCACTGCCAGCAATTGAAGGCGGCACCTCATGGCACCGCAGGAATGGCCGTTGTACCTCGGTAATGGTCCATCCGGCCGCGCAAAGGTGAAGGCACAAGTAGGTCGGCATCCGCCGGTCGCCCCTCCCCCGGACAACGCAACAGCGTTGCGCACAGTACATTCGAGCCGGCGCAATCCATCGAGCCGCTCCACGATCCTGGCCTCGACGCCGCGCGGCGCCGGCCGGTACCAGGACGGTTCCGTCGCGCTGCCCGGCAGTAACGTTCTCCTGCCGGGTAGCCATCACGCTCGTCGTGCGGATTCCGGCAAGCGCGCCCGAGCGCCTGCGTCAGCGCCCGAATCCGTACGGGAGCAGAGCAGGCTCATGCGATGAAAGCACGCCGCGCCGCCGAGCGGCCGGGGCGATCGCTGGGGGCACCATGCAGCGTCAGCCCACCGACCGACCGGCGCCTTTCCAGTGCGCCTCGCGCAATACATACTTCAGCAGCTTGCCCGCACCGGACAGCGGCAGCCCGTCGCGGAATTCGATGCTGCGCGGGCATTTGTAGCCCGCGATGAGCGTCTTGCAATGCGACTTGATGTCGTCTTCGGTTACGTCGACGCCGGGCTTCAGCACGACCGCCGCATGAACCGTCTCGCCCCACTTTTCATCAGGAATCCCGATGACGGCGCACATCGCGACAGCCGGGTGTTTCGCGATCGCGTTTTCCACCTCGACCGAATAGACATTCTCGCCGCCGGTCACGATCATGTCCTTCAGGCGATCCACGATGAACAGGAACCCGTCCTCGTCGAGATAGCCCCCGTCTCCCGTGTGCATCCACCCGTCGCGAATCGCCGCCGCGGTCTCCGCCGGCTTGTTCCAGTACCCCTGCATGACACCAGCGCCGCGTGCGACGACTTCACCGGGCGTGCCGCGCGGCACCTCGACACCGTCGGCATCGACGACGCGGATCTCGGCGAAAAACGTCGACCGTCCCGCGGCGCGCAACTTGCCCGACTGGCGACCCTCCAGGGTATGGCAAGCAGGCGGCAGCACGGCGATCACCGGCGACATCTCGGTCATGCCGTAAAGCTGCATGAATGCCGCGCCGGGCAGTGCGTCAAACGCGCGATTCAACACCGCCTCGCTGATCGGCGAAGCGCCGTACTGAACCAGTCGGAGGCTGCTGGCGTCGTGCGTCTTCATGGCCGGATGATCGACCAGCATCTGGATCATGGTGGGCACCAGCAGCGTATCGGTCACCCGCTCCTTCTCGATGACCGACAGCGCCTCAGCCGGATCGAACGCGGGGAGGAACACATGCCGCCCGCCTCGCAGCAGCAGCGCCATCATGAGCGTCACATCGGCCACATGGAACATCGGCGCGGCGTGGAGCCCGACGCCATCCTCCGCGATCGCGCCTTCGGCAAGCATGTCGAGCGCGTTGCTGAACAGGTTGCGATGGCTCAGCATCACGCCCTTCGGAACGCCCGTCGTGCCCCCGGTGTAAAGAATGCCGGCCAGGTCCTCGCCCGAGCGCATCGCATCGGGCACCGGCGCCGCGGCGGCCAGCAGCGCCTCGTAGGACAGCATGCCATCGGGCGTTGCGTCTTCGCCCGCATGAACGACCGCGCGCAGCGCCGGCGACCGGCTGCGCAACTCGGGCACCATTGCTGCGAACGCGTCATCCACCAGCAGGATCGCGGTATCGCAATCGTCGAGCGAATACGCGATTTCGGCTGGGCTCCAGCGGATATTGACCGGATTGACGACGCCGCCCGCCCACACGACCGCCAGGTAGTACTCCAGATAGCGATCGGAATTCAGCGCGAGCATGGCGACGCGGCCGCCGGCATCGAGGCCCAGCGTCTGCAGCGCCGATGCCAGCCTCGACACACGCTCGCCGAGTTCCGCAAAGGTCCGGCGCCGTTCGCCGAACACGGTCGCGATGGCATTCGGTTTCTGCTGTACCGCGCGATGCAGCCCAATGGTCAAATGCATGACGTCTCCTGACTGGTGATCGATATCGAACCGGCCGTCGAACGGATTCAGGCCCGCTCGAAGATGGCCGCGATGCCCTGCCCGCCGCCGATGCACAGCGTCACCAGCGCGTAGCGGCCGCCCGTCCGGTGCAGTTCGGCGATCGCCTTCGTGGTGATGATCGCGCCCGTGGCGCCCACCGGGTGGCCGAGCGAAATGCCCGATCCGTTCGGATTGACCCTGGCCGGATCCAGGCCCAGCTCCTGAATGACGGCACAGGCCTGCGCGGCGAATGCTTCATTGGCTTCGATCACGTCCAGGTCCTGTATCCTGAGCCCCGTGCGTTCGAGTACCTTGCGCGTGGCCGGAACCGGCCCTATCCCCATGTACGCGGGCTCCACGCCTGCGTGCGCATAACCGACCAGACGCGCGAGGGGCCGCAGGCCCAGCGCGTTGACGCGCTCCGCCGTCGCCAGCACGACCGCGCCAGCACCGTCGTTGATGCCCGACGCATTGCCGGCGGTCACGAGGCCGTCTTTCCTGAAGACCGGCTTCATGCCGGCCAGCGTCTCCACCGTGGTATCGGCCCGCACGTGCTCGTCGGTATCGAACCGGACCACGCCCTTGCGCGTGCCGATCTCGACCGGCACGATCTGCTCGTCGAAGCGCCCCTGCGCAATCGCCAACGCGGCACGCCGCTGGCTCTCCGCGGCGAGGCGATCCTGCGCGTCGCGCGAAATGCCGTAGCGCGCGGCGACGTTCTCCGCCGTGATGCCCATGTGCATCTTTTCCCACGGGTCGTGCAGGATGCCGACCATGTAGTCGATCAGCGCGGCGTTGCCCATGCGCGTGCCGTAGCGCGCCGCGGTATCGAAGTACGGGCCGCGGCTCATCGACTCGGAACCGCCGCCGATCGCGATATCGCAATCGCCGTGGCCGATGGCCTGCGCCGCCGACACGATGGCCTGCAGGCCCGAGCCGCACAGGCGGTTCACGTTGAAGGCCGGCGTCTCGATCGGGCAACCCGCGTCGAGGGCGGCCACGCGGCTCAGGTAGGCGTCGCTCGGCTCGGTCGGAATCACGTTGCCCATCACCACGTGGCCGACCGCATCGGGCGCGACGCCGCTGCGCTCGATGGCCGCCTTCACGACCGTGGTCGCAAGCCGCGTGTTCGGCACGTCCTTGAGCGCGCCGCCAAAGGTGCCGATCGCGGTGCGCGCGGTGCCGACAACATAGATGTCACGCAGGGTCATATCGATCTCCGGAAGATGAATGGAATGGATCAGCAGCCCGCAAACCGGGCAGCCTGCCTGGAATGGAACGCGTCCAGCCCGGCACCGAAATCCTGCGTCGCCGCGCAGTCGCGGAACGCCTCGGCTTCGGCACCGAGTTGCGCGGGCAGGCTGCGGTCGAACGACTCGCGCATCAGGCGCCGGATTGCGCCATAAGCCAGCGTCGGGCCGGATGCGAGGCGCTGTGCCAGTGCGTCGACTTCCTCCTGAAGCCGCTCCGCCGGGACGACCCGGTTGATCAACCCGAGCCGCTCGGCATCGGCAGCCCCGAACGTCTCGCCCAGCATTGCGATCTCGAGTGCGCGGCGCAGCCCCACCAGGCGCGGCAACGCCCACGAGGTGCCCGAATCGCAGCTCACGCCCAGGTTGATGAAGGCCGAGTTGAAGCGCGTACCCTCCGCCGCCAGCACGAAGTCGGCCTGCAGCATCAGGCTCAGGCCCGCGCCCGCGGCCACGCCATGAACCTGGGCGATCACGGGCGCGTTCAGCCCGGCCAGGATCGCCACGGCCTCGTGAATCGGCGTGATCAGATCGACGGCCCCTTGCACGGGATCGGCGCGCAGCGTCGCCAGATCGCCGCCCGCCACGAACCCCTTGCCGGCGCCGCGCAGCACGACGGCACGCACGGAAGGGTCGGCCGCGAGATCCTTCGCGGCGGCGAGCAATGCGCGGGCCATCGGCACGTCCAGCGCGTTGAGCGCGTGCGGTCGGTTGAAGGTCAGCGTGACGACTGCAGCGGCGCGCCGCACTTGCAGTTCAGGAGCGCCCGGGACGTCCCGCGAAGGTGAGTCGGTCGGATTCATCGGCATTTCATGAAGAGACGCAAGTGATGGGCAGGCCGTGGATCACACCGCATGCCCGGTCGATCGGGCGAGGGGTCGCCGCAAGCGCCCCGATCGCAGCGGCCGGCTTGCGCGGGTACCCCTGCCACGCGCCGCGCCCTGTCATGCCCGGCGTTCGACGATGTGCCGGCTCGCGCGCCGCCGCACGACAGCCCTGCTCGGCTGCCGGAACCCGAACCGAACGGGTCCCGGTCGTCACAGCCAACGGGGGTTTCACGGATTTTTCCACGAACCTACTTCCGAGTAACATAGTTACGATTTGGTAGATTCTAGGTTTTGAACGATACTTCACCATCCGTACTTTCCCGCGTTTGCCTCATGTCCAATGCCCCTTCGGCGCCCAAGTCCCGACGCCCCGCCGACAGCCCGTCACCCTGGACGCCCGCCACCGAGCGCGAACAACAACGCGAAGCGAAACGCAACGCGGTGCTGTCGACTGCCGCCCGGCTCTTCAACGAGCGGGGGTTTCACGCGACTTCGCTCGACGACATCGCGGCCGAGTTGCACGTCAGCAAGCCGACGCTCTACTACTACGTCAAGAACAAGGACGACATCCTGTTGCAGTGCGTCCGCAAGGGCCTGGAGATGGTGCTGGAGGGCATCGAGCAATCGCGCAGCGCAGGCGGCAGGGCGGTCGACCAGCTGGCCGCGTCGATGAACGTGTATGCGCGGATCGTCACGATGGATTTCGGTATGTGCCTGATCCGCGTGGGCGACGACGAGTTGCCGCCCGACAGCCGCGCGGCGTTGCGGCAACTCAAGGCATCGATCGACCAGCAGTTCCGCCGGCTCGTGGCGGAAGGGATCGACGAAGGTTCGCTGGCGCCATGCGACCCCAAGATAGCGGCCTTCGTGATCGGCGGCGCATTGAGCTGGATCGGGCGCTGGTATCAGCCCGGCGGCGAATACACGCCCGAGCAGATCGCGGAGCACTGCATTGCGACGCTCACCGGCGGCCTGTTGCTGCGCCGGGAGGCGGCGGTCAAGTGAAGTCGTAATCGGGCCGCGCCCGGCGGAGCGACAGGATCGGTCCGCCGCGCCGGACGGCCGCAATCGGCGGTATGCCGTGCCGAGAGTGACCGGCATGCAGGCCGGCCTGCATGTCAGAGACGTGCGTTATCGATACGCTCGACCAGCACGCCGCGGGCGGCCCCGTCGATCATCGGCCGCGCGAGTCCCGCGAATGCGTCGAATGCGCGACCCGCATGTTCGCGCCATCACCACGCGGCAAACACGTCCTGCGCGATCCCGAAGCCCGTGCTCATTCCGACGCCGCTCGTCACGACGACGACGCGCGTGCCGTCGTCCGGCGCCTCGATCACGCAATCGGCACCGGAGGCCGACGGATAGCTGCCGGTCCAGCGCTCGACGACGTCCAGTTCCGGCACATCGAGCGTCTCTTGCAGCAGGCGCAGGATCTGCGCATCGATCTCCTGCGTCGCGAACGGCAGCGGCGCCGCACCGTATTCGTGCGAGTCGCCCACGACGAGACTGCCGTCGGCGCTCTGCACCGCGATCAGGTGAATGCCGTAACCGACGCACACGGGCTCTTCCGCCTTCAGGCGCGTGCGCAACGCGTCGGCCGCGGGCAGCGCCGCGAAACCCGGGTAACGCAGCAGGCTCAGGTCGCTCATCACCGCGGCGCGCAGCGCCACCCGGCGGCGCGGCCGCACGCGCAGCATCTGCAACTGGCACAGCCGAACCTCGTGCCGCGCAAACCAGTCGCCGTACAGATGACGGCTGTCCGCATTGCCGCAGACGATCACGCGCTCCGCGTGCAGCACACCGCGCGACGTACGCACGGACGGCGTGCACACCTCGTGCACCATTTCGCCGTAGCGGAACCGCACGCCGAAGCGTTCCGCCAGCCACGCCGCCAGCAAACCGATCGCGGTACGCGGCTCGATGCGCAGTTCATGCGGGCTGTGCAGCACGCCTTGCACGCCGTCCAGCCGCAACTCCGGCGCCACGGCCGCCGCTTCGCCGGGCGTCATGACCCGGCAGCCGTCGGCCATGCCGGTCTGCATGAAGGCGTCGATCAGGTGCAGCGCCTCGGGGCGACGCGCAATCAGGTGGAGGCCCTGGTGAAGCACGTCGATGCCGGCTTGCGGCGCCACGTCCGCCCAGACCTCGCGACTCGCGCGCGCACGCCGCCAGCTGTGCTCGGCATGCTGCCCGCTGACGGTCACGAACCCGAAATTGCGGATCGACGCGCCCACGCATGCGGCATCGCGCTCGATCACGCAGACGCGCAACCCCTTGCGGGCCGCCGTAAAGGCATGTGCGAGACCGACGATGCCGGCGCCGACGACGATCACGTCGTAAGAATCTGCTGCTGCGATGGCGTTCACGATTGCACGTTCCTTTTGTCGAGATGACACGCGCCGCCCGTCGGGCCGTGCGCATCGGCTGCCGCTCGCCGCGCCGCATCGACGGCTCCCCGGCAGCAGAGCGAACGGGCCGGCTCGCGCCGCCCGTTCCCGGGACGGTCGCCCGATCCCGCACTATCGCGACGCAAGATGACATCCGAATGAAAAACCGCAAAATCGCATGAATTAACACATTTTGCCATCATATGACTTGGCAGCAGTCCGCGCCGACCTGCCAGTTCACCGCATTCGCATGTACCGCGTTCGCATCGATCGAATCCGCTGTCGGCGTAGGGATGACATGCCGAAATATCACACCTGTATTGCGCGAATGCGATTTTCACGCACGTAGGAACAACCTGCCTCGCAACACGCGCCCGCCCTCGCCGCGTGTCCGCGTCCGATCGCCCGGGCCCGCCATGCCTCGTGGCAATTTCAGCCAATTCATGCTGTTTTGTGGTTTTTCATGTGCATGTCACCGAGGGCCGCAACACTGCCGTGTCTCCGGAAAACGCGTCGCCGGGAATCCGGGTGACTCCGGCTGACGGACACAACGAAGGGTCGACACACACGATGCTAGCGCTCGGATCGACCTTTCAATTTATTAACAGTCCTTAGTTAAACAAGCATCGCTCTCGCATGGGAAACTCAACGATGAAGAAGTTCGCACTGTCCGCCCTCTCGCTGTCGCTGCTGGGTGTCGCCGGCGTGGCGCACGCACAGTCGAACGTCGCGCTGTACGGCGTGATCGACACGTCGATCACGTACGTTCACGGCAACAGCGGCACGGGTAACAATCTGTGGCAAATGGGCAGCGGCAACCTGTCGGGCAGCCGCTGGGGCATGAAGGGCAGCGAGGATCTAGGCGGCGGCCTGAAGACCGTGTTCCAGCTCGAAAGCGGCTTCAATTCGGGCACGGGCCGCCTCGGCCAGGGCGGCCGCATGTTCGGCCGTCAGGCGTTCGTCGGCCTGCAGAGCAGCCAGTACGGCACCGTCACGCTGGGCCGCCAGTACGACCCGGTCGTCGACCTGGTTCAGGGCGTCACCGGCGACAACTATTTCGGCGGCATCTTCGCGACGCCGGGCGACGTCGACAACAACGACAACAGCCTGCGCGTGAACAACACGGTCAAGTACACGTCGCCGGTGCTGGCCGGCCTGCAGGTCGAGGCGATGTACGGCTTCGGCGGCGTCGCCGGCTCGACGGGCTCGGGCCTCACGTACGCGATCGCGGCCGCGTACAACAACGGCCCGCTGGGCATCGCCGGCGGCTACTTCTACACCAACAACGTGAGCGGCACCGCACGCGCCACGGGCTGGAGCGGTTCGTCCGACGCGATCTTCGACGGCCCGATCAACAGCGGCTACCTGAGCGCGAAGAGCATCGGTATTGCACAGGTCGCGGGGCAGTACGCGATCGGCCCGGTCACGCTGGGCCTCGGCTACAGCAATGCGCAGTACCGCCGCGACGGCGATTCGCTCGCCGGCTTCGCCAACACGCAGAAGTACAACACCGGCCGCGCATTCGCCACGTACCAGGCATCGGCGCCGCTGCTGCTCGGTATCGGCTATGCGTACACGAAGGCGAGCGGCAACGTCGACGCGAAGTATCACCAGGTGTCGGTGGGCGCCGACTATTCGCTGTCGAAGCGCACCGACCTCTATCTGATCGGCGCGTACCAGCATGCGAGCGGACAGCAGCAGGTCGTGAACGCGAGCGGACAACTGGTCACGCAGGATGCGCAGGCGTCGATCGGTTCGTACGGCTACGCCGGCACGAAATCGCAGGAGATCGTCGCGCTCGGCCTGCGTCACAAGTTCTGATCGTCACGTTGTTTGGCCCCGGGGCGTACCTGCATCCGGGGCCGCCGCCGTCGGATTGCGCTGTGCGCCACCGACACGTGCCCGCTCGCTCATACGGCTGCGGTTGCGCGTTGCGCACCGTGAGCACGTAGCACTTGCCGGTCGGCTGGCCGCCCTGGATCTCGTCCGCAGCCACCTTGCCCGCTCGCCCAGCCGTCGCGTCCAATCCGGCGCGAGCCCGGCGACTTCACTCGGCGCGCCCCGTTCGTTCGCATCCGGCCGGCCCGCGAGCGCATGCAACATGCGGGCCCCGGCCACTCACGCGCCCTCATCGCGCCGCCTTGCGCTTGCGGGCCGCCTCACCCTCGAGCAGCACCGCACCCTGCCCTCGCTCGCGTAACGCGTCGCCCGGGTTTCTCAGCGGGCAATCCTTCATCGACAGGCACCCGCAACCGATGCATCCATCCATCTGGTCACGCAACCGGGTAAGCCGCTGTATCCGTTCATTCAGCAGGTCGCGCCATCCTGTAGACAGCCGCCGCCAGTCCGCCGCACTCGGTGCCTTGCGGGATGGCAGTTCGTCCAGCGCTGCCTTGATCGTGTCGAGCGGAATGCCCGCGCGCTGCGCGACCTTGATGATCGCGACCCGCCGCAGCACGTCGCGCGCGTAACGGCGCTGGTTGCCATCGGTACGCCAGCCGTGGATCAAGCCCTTGGCTTCGTAGAAGTGGATTGACGATACGGCCACCCCGCTGCGTTGGGCGACCTCACCTACGGACAAAGGCACCTGCACGTCGATTTTCATGTTCCGCACCTGTTGACCTCAACATTGGTTGAGGTTTTATAACGGATACCGATGCCCCTTTCAAGCATCTCGCCGCCGCCTGACGCGCGCGCATGAATCGGAGAAAACATGGATATCGACGACGCGATGAACGAGCAACCTGCATCGGCCGCTCTGCCGGACGTCAACGTGCCGGCGCACAACGCCGGCTGGCATGCGCTGCTGTCCGGTGCGAACGGCATGCGGTCGCTGGCACTGGCCGGCGGTGTCGCGCTGCATGCGATCAACATCTACATCGTGACGACCATCCTGCCGTCGGTCGTTCGAGACATCGGCGGACTCGAGTACTACGCATGGAACACGACGCTCTTCATGGCTGCGTCGATCGTCGGTGCACCGCTGTCCGCGAATGTACTGGGTCGCTTCGGGCCGCGCGTCGCGTACCTCATTGCGCTCGTCGTGTTTTGCGGTGGCACGCTCGCGTGCGCGACCGCGCAGACCATGCCGTGGATGCTCGTCGGCCGCGCCGCGCAGGGGTTCGGCGGAGGCATCCTGTTCGCGCTCAGCTATGCGTTGATCCGCGTCGTGTTCGACACGCGCCTGTGGGCGCGCGCGATGGCAATGGTATCCGGCATGTGGGGCGTCGCGACACTCTGCGGACCGGCAATCGGCGGGATCTTCGCGGAGTCGGGTACGTGGCGGCTCGCGTTCATCGCATTGCTGCCCGTCGCCGCCGTGCTGGCGCTGATCGTGATCTTCAGGCTACCCGCGCATGAGGCGCCTGGCCAGCCGGCATCCCGGCCCGCGCTCGGCAAGATTCTGCTGCTTGCCGCCTCCGTGCTCGTCGTGTCCGTGGCCAGCCTGTCGACGGTGCGCTCCGCGAACATCGCGGGCGTCGCCGCAGGCCTTGCGATCGCGGCGCTGATCGCACACCTCGAGCGCAACGCGACGATCCGGCTGCTGCCGATCGGTGCCTACAGCATCCGTGCACCGCTCGGCGCCATTTACGCATGCATGAGCCTGCTCGTGATCGGGATCACGACGGAGGTCTTCGTTCCGTATTTCCTGCAAGTCATTCACGGCTACACGCCGCTGATTGCCGGCTATCTGACCGCGCTGATGGCCGCGGGCTGGACGGTCGGCTCGATCTTCAGCTCCGGGCGCAGCTCACACGCCGCGCAGGCACTCGTACGCGGCGGGCCGCTGGTCGTGATGCTTGCGCTCGCCGCGCTTGCGTTCGTCGTGCCGCAGCCGTCCCCGCCTGGCGCAGCGGCCGGTGTGGCAATCCTGTGTACGGCACTCACCGCAGTAGGCGTTGGCATCGGCTTGGGTTGGCCGCACCTGCTCACGCAGGTCCTGACGCATGCACCGGCCGGACAGGAAGACCTTGCATCGACCTCCATCACGACCGTGCAGCTCTACGCGACCGCGATCGGCGCCGCACTCGGGGGGCTCGTCGCCAATCTCGCCGGCTTCTCGACGCCCGGCGGGCTCGCCGGTGCGCAGCATGCGGCCGTGTCGTTGTTCGCCACATTCGCTGTCGCTCCACTGCTGGCCGCTGTCGTCGCGCGTCGCGTACCGGTTCGATGAAGGCCAGGCGGTTCGCAATTTCTGCCGCCTCTCTCGAAACGACAATTCGACTTGGCGGAATACCCGCCATGACCGTGAACCGGCCGTGACGCTAGTCATTTCCCCATCCTGACTATCACGGCCGACCACTCAACGTAGTGACCGTCCCGCATCCGACGCGGAAAGCACGCCTCACTGCCTGGAGATCAACTACCGGCGTGGACTTTCCCGGCTCTCCCGGCCAATATTGAACCGGTGGAATTCCCACGATTTCCGCACCGGAATCCAGCTGCGTCCAGCAGACTGTGACAGGTTCGAATGCGATTTCAATCCTGAATCTGGATCTCGAACGACCCGAACGACCTCACCGAAAATCAGTCGCTAAACAGGATTAGGCCACGACAGATGCGGTTCGGCCGATACGCTTGTCAACCCGATCGCGCTATCTTGCGCCGCCCGCAATTTCGAACGCGCTTCCCCGCTTTACTTTTTGCGCGCCCGAGCGCCCTTGCCGCGGCTGCCCCGGATCTCCTGCTGCTTCGATCCAGAATCCTTCGCAACCTTGAGGTACTTGTACAACGTTGCGCGAGACAGCCCCAGCAATTCCGAGACGTACGGGGCAGAGTTGCGGACGGTGAAGATACCGGCATCGTCGAGGGCACCAATTATCTCGATTGTCTCGTCTCGACTCAGCCCCGAAACCGATATTCCGCGCTGCTCAAGAAAATCATCCAGAACCTTGTTGGCTTTCTCTTTCCAATCCCGGAGAAACAGGATTTCGGGCTCATCGATAATGACACTGGATTTCAGGAATGTCGCCGCAAGAGACGCCATCCCGTCGAACACGGACACGTCGAAATTGATGCAAAGCAACCCGATCGGTTTTCCGGCCGGGTCCCGCAACACCGCCGTGATGGAACGCACTTCACGACGATCCCAGTTCACCTTCCGGTACGGGCCGATAACGTCCTGATCGAGGGAAATCTGGTCGTCGATCTCGGTCATTGAGTCATCGCCGACGCGACGCTTCGAGAAGCTATTGAAAATGTGCGCAATCTTGCCTGTACTCAGGTCGTGGACGATCACTTCCGCGTAGGGCTGAAAAAGCTTGGCGATTGCTTGCGCAACGGTAGCGTACGTTCCAAAGTCTTGATTCATGTTCGGCTTTGCTCAATCTCGCGACAGTGGCTGGATTCTATCCCAGCGTCGAGACGGACGGCATGGGACCCGGGTTGATGCAAGAGGCGTCCGACGTGGCACCCGCGACCATCAGGAACGATCGGTCACGATTGCGCCGCTGCATATCTGATTTCCTGCACGGACCGCGCGACTTGTCACCGCCGCCACCGCCCAATCCGCTCGCACTGCGACGCATGCATTTCAACGACCTGCTGCCATCGTCGTTTCCATCGGCATCGGTCAACGTCGGCAACACGCCTCCGTCAGTCGACAAGTTCCAAAGTCACGCGCCGCGTGCGCGATGATTTCTTCTCCACTTTCTTCACGCGCACGCTACCGATCTCGCGTGTGTTCCTGACGTGCGTACCCGCGCAAGGTTGCAGGTCGACACCTGCAATATTCACGAGACGAAGGACATCTTGACCATCCGGAACCTGTTCGGCCCAAGCCGCAGCCGTAGCATGCTGCGCGAGCTCATCCACCGCGATCAGTTCGCACGTGACGTCTCGCTCATCGGCCACGATCTTCGCAAGTGCCTCCTGGAGTTGATCGGCACTGATCGGCTCGGCCGTCACGAAATCAAGGCGGGCACGTTCACGGGTCACGCTGCAACCATCCGTCTCGATGCTCAGGATGGCACCCGCCAGGTGGCTTGCCGTGTGGAGCCGCATGTGTTGCAAACGCCTCGTCCAGTCGATATGGGCATGAACCACATCGCCCGCCTTCAGCCGAGAGAGCAGACCCTCTTGCCCTTCTGCAGGAACGTGTGCGATCCCCTTCGAATGATCGGCGCCGTCGACAAACCGTGTGTCGGCAATGAGGACCTCCTCCCCGGTTTGCATGACCAACTTGCCGGTATCCCCCGCTTGCCCGCCTCCCAGCGGATAGAACACCGTTTCGCTCAATACGATGCCGTTCGTGACGTCGACGACCGTGCTTTCGCACTCGGTCAGATAAGGGTCTGCTGCATATAGCGCTTTCGTGATCATGCCGGCACCACCAGGTTGACTTGTTTATCCGTGGAATAAGGGCTCGATAAGAGCTGCTTCACCGTCAAAAGTCGACGCCTGAAATCCGACCGGACAATATAGACTATTTGTCTACAAAATACACATTGCATATTTCACTACCTCACACCGATTTGTTGTAGCCACCCACCCGTGGTCGACACCGGCACACGCCGAACACTCGATGCATCCGAGATGTGGGTGATTCAGGGCTACAGTTGGGTACCTGCAGGAAGTTCCAGCTCGACAATCTCCGCAAAGATCCGCGCTCCGATCACAAGCGTTTCGTCGTTGAAGTCGAAGGTTGGATCGTGCAACGACGGACTGTCGGCAGACGTGCCCCCTCCCAGCCAGAAGAAGCAGCCGGGCCACTTGCCGAGCAGGAACGCAAAGTCCTCGGCGGCCATACTCGGCGGAATGTTCGTGTGCACGCCTCCGCGCCCGACTACGCGTCCGGCCGCGGCGACGACGTTTTGTACACAGCGCGACGCATTGACCACGGCAGGCACCGCGCCCCTGAACTCGACTGTTCCCCGTGCACCGAGCGCGGCACATACCTGGGTAACGATGCGACCCATCGACGTTCGGACACGCCCAACCACGCTGTCGTCGGCCCCTCGCACCGTTCCGGTCATTCGCACGCGATCGGCCACCTGTGTGCTGGCCTCGCCGCCCTGAATGGTTCCGACCGTTACAACAGCGAGGTCGTTCGGACTGACGGTTCGGGACACGATTGTCTGCAACGCGGACACGACCTGCGATGCGGCGACGATTGCATCGCAACCCAACCCGGGAATGCCCGCGTGTGCGGCTTTCCCGCCTATTTCGACTTCGAAGAAGTCGGCGGCGGCCATTGCCGTCCCGTCGTGCACCGCGACGTTACCTGCCATCAAAGCCGGCCATGTGTGCAAACCATAGACTGCATCGACGTCGAGATGGTCCAGGGCCCCATTTCTCAACAAGGTCGCAGCGCCACTAATGGTAGCTTCCTCCGCCGGCTGAAAGAGTACGTGCAGCGTTCCGGAAAAATTCCGCTGCTCGGCGAGATAGCGGGCTGCGCCCAAAAGCGTCGCAGTATGCCCGTCATGCCCGCATAGATGAGCGATGTTCGGTCGCTCCGAAGCATGCTCGATGCACGAGCGTTCCTGGATGGGAAGTGCATCCATATCGGCGCGCAGCAAGATGCTCCGCGATCCGCTTCCTACGCGCAGCGTGCCGAGGACACCCGTCTCCGCCAACCCGGTTGTCACATCGAATCCCCACTCCGTCAGCAACAGCGCGGCCAACGAAGCGGTGCGCGTTTCCTCGTAGGCAAGCTCCGGCCACATGTGCAGATTGCGCCTCCACCGCTTCATGTCGGTGCCGATTTCTGCCCAGACTTCGCGATTCCCGGTTCGCCTCAGTTGCATCTTGTCCCTCCTCACACGGAAACATTCGGTCGCTTGCCCGGGAAAACCCAGGGTCGCATACATTTTGTCTCATGTTGACAGAAAGTATTTCACCGATCAAGATGACGCCTCGTCTGATGCAGCCTGCGATTGCATCCCGCACTCGCAACGTGGTGGTTCGGCCGTTGCCGGGCTCGATCGCGAACGCCCACGGGACGTTGCAACCTCATTTATTTTGGAAATCTGAATATGCCACTGAGGGTCGATAACACTGACAATCAATCAGCAATCCTATCCGCAATAGAGATTCGGAAGTCGTTCGGCTCGAACGAGGTGTTGAAGGGGATTTCCATGGAGGCAAGACGAGGCGATGTCATTGCCATCATCGGATCATCAGGTTCGGGGAAAAGCACCTTCCTCCGCTGCCTCAATCTCCTGGAGTCACCGGACGCCGGCGAGCTCTCCGTTCGCGGTGAATCGATCTCGCACCCCGGCGCCGCGAGACGCTCCAGCGCTTCGGACGAGAAAAAACAGATCCGCGCGCTTCGCCGCAAAGTCTCCATGGTCTTCCAGGGCTTCTATCTCTGGAGCCACATGACTGCACTTCAAAACGTGATGGAAGCGCCGATGAGGATTCGAAAGGTGTCGAAGGCCGAGGCAGCAGAACAAGCCTCTGCACTCCTCGGAAAAGTAGGGCTGGCCGATCGTGCGCATCATTACCCGAATGAACTTTCTGGTGGGCAGCAGCAGCGCGTGGCGATTGCACGGGCGCTCGCCGCCGACCCCGAGGTGATTCTATTTGACGAACCGACCTCGGCGCTGGATCCCGAACTCGTGGGCGAAGTGCTGCGGGTGATGACGAATCTCGCCGCGGAAGGTCGAACGATGCTCGTGGTCACACATGAAATGAGCTTCGCGCGAAGGGTCGCCAATCGGGTGGTCTTCTTCCATCAGGGAAAAATCGAGGAAGAGGGACACCCCGACCAAGTGTTGGTCAATCCTCGCAGCGAGCGTCTGGCCGAATTCCTGGCGTCGTATCACAGCGCACAAGACGCACCGGCCGTACGCCCCCAATCCACTTGAGTCGAGACGAAAATGAACTTCAATCACCTGCTCAAACGTGCGGCCGTAGCGGCCCTGATCCTCGCGTCCTCCAGCGCGGCGATGGCCGACGACGTTATTCGGATCGCAACCGAAGGCGCCTATCCTCCGTTCAATTACAAAGACGCCGACGGTTCACTCAAGGGTTTCGACGTCGATATCGCGAAGGCCTTGTGCGATCAAATGAAGGCGAAATGCACCATCGTCGCCCAGGACTGGGACGGCATGATTCCGGCACTCCTTTCGCATAAGTTCGATGCGATTATCGCGTCCATGTCGATCACCCCCGAACGGAAGAAGGTGATCGCGTTCTCGAACCGCTACTACAGCACGTCTGGCGCTTTTCTTGTGCAGAAAAACGGTGGCATCAAAGGGCAGCGACCGGCCGATCTGAAGGGCAAAACGATCGCGGCACAGGCTGCCACGCCGTATTCGGTGTGGTTACCGAAGGCATATCCGGACTCGAAGATCCGTCTCTACAACACTGCCGACGAGGCATTTCTCGACCTGGCCGCAGGACGAGTCGATATCGTCGTAGCCGACCAGACCGCGGAGCAAGGCTGGCTCGATAAAAACGCGAAAGGCTGCTGCGAAATCAAGGGCGCCAGACTGACCGATCCGGCCGTGATTGGCGAAGGTGCCGGCATCGGTATCAGAAAGGGTGACAAGGCCCTCGCAGATCGCTTCAATCAAGCGATCGCGGAAATCGTGAAGGATGGTACCTACAAGAAAATCAACGCGAAGTATTTCCCGATCGACATCTATTGACTCTCGATGCCACGAAGGCCGACATGAACTTGCAACAGTATTGGGGCTGGTTTTCCCAGCTTGTTTCGGGAGCAGTCGTCACCATAGAAATGACCGTGGTCACGGCCCCGACGGGATTCCTCCTGGGTTTGGTCGTCGCACTCGGAAAGGAATCGAGATTTCTGGTGAGTCGTTGGGCCGCCGAAGCCGTTACGACAGTCTTCAGGGGGATGCCCGAACTGCTTACCTTGATTCTGATCTACTACGGCGCGCAGATGCTGCTGGACGCGACCGGCGACAGTGTGCCCATTCTCTCGGGCATTCAGATCCCGCCCTTCGCGGCAGGCGCGTTCGCACTGACTCTGGTTGCGGCAGCCTACTCGAGCGAAAACTTCCTTGCGGCTATTCGCGCGCTTGAGAAAGGACAGCTTGAGGCGGCGAAAAGCTTCGGCTTGCATCCAGTGACGATCTTTTTCCGGATTTCCCTTCCTCAAATACTGCGAACCGCCCTGCCATCGCTAGGCAACAACTGCCTGAACATCTTGAAGGACACCTCATTGGTCTCGATCATTGCCCTGGAAGACCTGATGCGCCAGAGCTATCTGGCGTCAGGTAACACCAAGCAGCCGATCGTGTTTTTCTTCTCGGCATGCCTGCTCTATCTTGCAATGGCATGGTGCCTGGTGATACTTTTTTCGTCCCTCGAGCGGCACTTTTCGCGAGGGAGTGTGCGCCATGTTTGATATCGATTCCTACATCTCGTACGTACCTGCCCTCTGGCAGGGGCTCCTCGTCACGCTTGCGCTTACCGCGGCCTCGCTCGCGCTTGGCGGGTGCCTCGCCGGAGCATTGACCGTACTGCGCGCGACCAATCGTGCTCCGGTTCGCAAGGCGGTCGCCATCTATATCGCCTTCTTTCGAGGGACCCCGCTCCTCGCGCAACTGTTCTTTATCTACTACGGATCAGGCCAGTTCGAACCGTGGCTGCGGCAAGTCGGCGTGTGGGTCTTCTTTCGCGACCCGGTGTTCTGTGCCGTCCTCGCGTTCTCCATGAACACCGCCGCCTATCAGGCGGAGATCATCAGGGGCGCGGTGAACTCGATCCAGAGGGGGCAACTCGAGGCCGCCAGGGCCATGGGCTTCGACGATGCAACCTTGCTGACCCGGTTCATTTTCCCGCTGGGCATGCGCACTGCGATCAGGCCGTACGGGAATGAAGTGATCCTCATGCTGAAAGGAAGTGCGGTTGCGAGTGTAGTCGCGATTTACGATCTGCTCGGCGCGTCGAAGGTGATATTCAGCAACACGTACGATTACCGGATATACCTGCTGTGTGGCGCAACCTATGTCGTGATGGTGGAAATCCTCCGGAGAGTCTTGGGCAGAGTCGAGCGACGGCTCAATCCGGGCACTTCAACGGCTCGAACCCGATATCGCAATTCCGGTACCAGTGGCCACGCTCCGTCAAACGGTGTGTCGAGCTACGCAAAGTAAACCGAATGGAGAAAATATCTATGAATTTTGGTAGCGACAATCAGTCCGGCGTGTCGCCGCAGGTTCTCGAATCGCTCGTATCCGCATGTACGGGTACCGCCAGCTCGTACGGCAACGATGACTTCACCAAACAGGCCGAGCTTGCACTCTCCGAGACCTTCGACCGCGAAGTACAGGCGTTCTTGGTCACGACGGGCACCGCCGCCAATTGCCTGGCGCTTTCCGCACTGGCGAATCCGTGGGATGCCATCCTGTGCCACAGCCACGCACATGTGACGATCGATGAAGTGAGTGCGCCGGAGTTGTTCACCGGAGGGGCACGATTGATCCCGCTCGAGACGGATAGTGGAAAGATCACCGAGAAAGACTTTTCCGATCTTCTGAAGAAGCTGCCGGCGGACCGACCGCACAACGTGTCCGTATCGGCCTTGAGCGTCACGCAGGCAACGGAGAATGGACTGGTCTATGAACCCTCCGAGCTGAAGCGGCTCACGGATGCCGCCCACGAGCACGGCATCCACGTTCACATGGACGGCGCACGCTTTTCGAACGCCGTTGCCTCGTTGGGGTGTGCACCGGCCGATATCACGTGGAAGGCCGGTGTCGACGTGCTTTGTCTGGGGGCATCGAAGAATGGTGCGCTCATGGCAGAGGCCGTCGTATTCTTCAACCATGCGCTCGCCAAGGACTTCGACTTGCGACGAAAGCGGGCCGGCCAACTCATCTCGAAGGGACGTGTGCTGGGGTCGCAGTTCACGGCATGGCTGTCGAACGATCACTGGCTCGACCTGGCGAGAAGCGCAAACGACACGGCCCGATATCTGTCTTCCACGCTGTCGAGATTCGACGCAATCCGTTCCGCGTGGCCGGTTCAGGCAAACGAAATTTTCGTCGTGATGGAGCGTGAGCTGTTCGACCGTCTCAAGGCGGCCGGCGTGCGATGCAGCGACTGGTATCCGAGCAGCCTTCCGAAGTCGGTGCAACTGCGCGACAACGAGCTTCCCGTGCGCTTCGTCACGTCGTGGTCGTCAACGCGAGCGGAAGTCGATGCAGTTGCAGAGATCATCGCGAAGGAACTCAATTGAACGCAGGAAAGCGATCCGTCCGGATCGCTCTCAACGCTCACTGGTGCGAAAACGGAAAGGAGAAACCCTATGAGTGAAGTGTATGACAAGATCGCCGCGCTGCTCGACAACGGGGCACAGTTCATCAACAACGAGACGGTGCCCGGGAAAGGCGATTCCCTGGTCCTTCACGCGCCCGCGACAGGCGCGGTGATGGGTACGTTCGGCGAGGCCACCGGAGATCAGGTCGACACTGCGGTCAGCGCCGCGCAATGCGCTTTCGCGACCTGGCGAAAGACCACTCCGAAAGAAAGGGCGGACTTGCTGCTTCGCCTGGCGGACCGCATCGAGCACGCGTCGGGGTATCTCTCGCAGCTGGAATCGTTGAACTGCGGCAAGCCGTTGCAATCCGTGATCGGCGACGAAATTCCCGCATGCGCAGACGTGCTCCGATTCTTCGCGGGTGCGTGTCGAACGCAACAGGCGCCCGTGAGCGGCGAATATCTCGATTCCCACACCAGCATGATCCGGCGTGAACCGCTGGGCGTCGTTGCAAGCATCGCTCCGTGGAACTATCCGTTGATGATGGCCATCTGGAAGATCGCACCCGCGATCGCGGCCGGGAACACCGTTGTCCTCAAACCGTCGGAAATGACGCCGCTCACCACGTTGGCGCTTGCGTCCCTGATTGCGGAGATCTTGCCGCCTGGCGTCGTCAATATCGTCAATGGCCGTGGTCACTCGGTCGGCGCGGCGCTGGTACAGCATCCACTCGTCCGGATGGTTTCGCTCACCGGGGACGTCGGCACTGGAAGCAAAATTCTGGGCATGGCGTCCGCGCGGATAACGAAAACGCACCTGGAGCTCGGTGGGAAAGCGCCGGTTATCGCCTTCGGAGATGCCGACGTCGATCGGCTGGCCGCATGCATCGGCGATTTCGCCTTCTACAATGCCGGCCAGGACTGCACGGCCCCTTGCAGGCTGTACGTACAGGGCTCGATCTACGATGAGGTGGTCGCCCGAATCTCTGCCGCTGCCAGCGGTATCTCCGTTGGTATGCCGGCAGCACCTGACACAAAGATGGGGGCACTGATCTCGGATGCCCAGCGTGACCGCGTCGAATCGTTTGTCGATCGCGCCGTGGCAACAGGACACATCGAGGTAACGGCTGGCGGTAGGAGACTCGATCTCCCGGGGTACTTCTACAGCCCCACTGTTCTTGCAGGCGCCCTGCAGGCCGACGAGATCGTTCAGAAAGAGGTCTTTGGCCCCGTCGTGTCAGTGACACGTTTCGATGAAGAAGACGAGGTGGTCGCTTGGGCAAATGATTCGGACTACGGCCTTGCCAGTTCCGTATGGACCACGAATGTTGCTCGCGCCATGCGAGTGAGTGCCGATCTCCAGTATGGCTGTACGTGGGTGAATACGCATTTCAATCTGGTGTCGGAAATGCCGCATGGCGGTATGAAGGTTTCCGGTTACGGGAAAGATCTCTCGGCCTACGCGCTCGAAGACTATAGCTGTGTTCGGCATGTGATGATTGCTCACTGAACCGGATTCAATTTGATCTCCAATTTAATCAGACCCGCGACCGCGGGTCTTTTTTTATCCGTGATCCGCTCTAACCAGGCGGATCATCGCCGCGCTGAGTTCAGCGTGAGGCATTCTGCCATGTAGTCGATGAAGATCCGCAGTTTTGGCGCAAGGTGTTTGCCCGACGGCCATAAAACATGCAGGGTCGTACTGTCACCATTGAACTTGTCGAGCACCGGAATCAGAGTGCGCGATTCCAGTTGTTGGCGAATGGCGATATCGGGTAGGCACGCAATGCCAAGCCCCGACTCGGCAAAGCAGAGTAGCGGTTCAAGCGTATTGGCGACCATCGAATCGGGCAGATCCAAAAGGAGCTTTTCTCCCTTCCTGGATAGCGGCCAGGAATCTATCTTCCCACTCGTCGGGTAGCGGTACAGGAGACAGCGATGTTGCAACAAGTCTTCCGGCTTCTGGGGGAGGCCATGCACCTTCAAGTACTCTGGCGCGGCGACCATGGCGCGGCGATAGGTACCGAGTTTGCGCGCGGTAAGGCGCGAATCCTTGGGTTCGCCGGTACGAATAACAGCATCGAACCCATCTTCGATCACGGCTACCAGACGGTCGGTGCAGTCGATGTCCAATTCGATGTCGGGATATAGACGGCTGAATTGAGCGAATTGCGGCATGAACAGAAGACCGACCGAGGGCAGGCTGACACGAAGCTTGCCGCGCGGCGATCGCTGCGATAGAGCAAGTTCGTCCTGGGCCAGTTCCAGCTCATGCAAAATCCGGCGACAGCGTTCGAGGAAATTGATCCCCTCGGGTGTCAGCGTGACGGTGCGCGTGGAACGATGAAATAGCCGCGTGCAGAGTCGGTCCTCAAGGCGCGCAATGGCCTTGCTGACCGCCGATGCGGATATACCCAACTGCTGACCTGCGGCAGTGAAACTGCGAGATTCCCCCACCCGCACAAAGATGCCCAGCGAATCAAGACTTTCCATGTGGCCTCTTTATTGATGACATACGCGTCATGAGTGTTGTTCACTGTAGCCTGTTTCTCGTAATTGCATGTTCAAGCACCATCATGAAATTGCGTGCTCGGTTAAGAATCGGGCCGATTGAACCAGGACACCATTCTCATCTAATTGCGAAATTATTGAATGAACCGCACCACTTCATCCGTTCTGCCCCCGAACGCGGGGCGCTTGCCGCTGGCGAGGCTGCTTGCGTTGGCGATGGCCGCTTTCATAACGTTGCTGACCGAAATCATGCCCGCTGGCCTGCTCGCTTCGATCGCGGAAGGCTTGCATGTTTCCGAGAGCCTGGCAGGCCAATTCATTACCGCCTACGCGGTGGGCGCACTCGTCGCGGCGATTCCAGTGACGGTGCTGACGCAAGGCATGCGCCGCCGCCCATTACTCCTGTTTGCAATCTTCGGTTTTGCCTTTGTAAATTTCATCACGGCGCTTTCCCGTGACTACTCCATTTCGCTGGTCGCGCGCTTCTTCGCAGGCGTATTCGGCGGCATCGTCTGGTCGCTGCTGGCTGGCTATGCCGTGCGAATGTCACCCCCTCATATGAGTGGGCGCGCGATCGCGATCTCCGGTGCGGGCGCAACCGTTGCCCTGGTGCTCGGTGTACCTCTCGGTACCCTCCTGGGTCGATTGATAGGATGGCAAGGCGCTTTTGTTCTGATGACCGTTCTGGCGCTGTTGCTCGTTGCGTGGATACTCGCGATCGTGCCCGACTTCGCGGGGCAAAGCCGAGACCAGCGCCAGTCCCTCTGGTCCGTCTTCCTGGGCAGCGGAATCCGCTCCGTGCTTTTCGTGGTCTTCACGTTCGTGGTTGCCCACAACATTCTCTACATCTATATCGAGCCGTTCCTGCAACCCTCCGGGCTGGCGACGCGTGTCGATCTCGTTCTATTCATCTTCGGACTGGGTTCCATCGTCGGCCTGTGGTTCGTTGGTGCGTGGGTTGATCGTCGTCTGCAATGCCTGGCCGTGGTGAGCATTGTCGTGTTTGCTGTCGCGTCGCTCTTGCTGGGGTGGGGGGTAGGCAATGCGCAGATGATCCTTCCGTCCGTGGCGATCTGGGGTGCTGCAGTGGGTGGATTTGCGACGATTACGCAAACCGCGTTGTCTCGATTCGCCGGGGAATCAGTCGACGTCGCGCAATCCATGTATACGGCGGGCTGGAATACTGCCGTGGCCACCGGCGGGGCTGTCGGCGGCATTTTGCTTGGCCGGGCGGGATCCGCGTCTTTCGCGTGGGTGACGATCGGCATCCTCGCCGCGTCTTTGCTCGGCACGGTGTTCTTCATGAACAAGGCACTTAAGCGCAACTGAGCGGCTCCGGGGCGATCTCTCTCCCGGGGGGCGCATGTGCTCGATCGCCGTACGTCCGATCCGCACCGGCCCCTTCACATGCACTTCGGCGCGGCGGACGCATCATCGTGCCGCCGCCTCGTTCCGCCGCCCCGGGTACGTCACGCGCCCGTCACCCGGTGCGACGAGCAGGACGCGCACGCGCTCAATTGCCGTAGATGTCGAAATTGAAATAGCGACTAGCGATTTTGTCATACGTCCCGTCGGCACGGATCGCGGCGAGCGCCGTGTTGATCTTGTCCTTCAGGTCCGTGTCTTCCTTGCGGATGCCGATGCCCTGACCCGGTCCGAAAATCTTCGGATCGCTCAGTTCACCGCCCGCGAACGCGTAGTCCTTGCCTTGCGGCGTATTCAAGAAGCCCCGCGATGCTTGCACGCCGTTTTGCAACGCCGCATCGAGCCGGCCGTTGGTCAGGTCGGCATACACCTGATCCTGGTTCTGATACGACAGGATCCGTGCGCCGATACCTTCCCAATGCGCCTTCGCATACGTCTCCTGCATCGAGCCTTGCAGCACGCCGACGGCTTTACCGTTGAGCGATGCCGGCGTCGGCTGGATACCCGAGCCCTTTTTCGCGACAAGAAACGTCGGTGCGTGCGCCGTCTTGTTCGAGAAATCGATTTGCTTCAATCGCGCAGGCGTCATCGACATCGACGACAGGACCGCGTCGAATTTCCGCGCCTTCAGCCCGGGAATCATGCCGTCGAACGCATTTTCGACCCAGAGGCATTTCGCATTGAGGCGCCTGCACACTTCATTGCCGAGGTCCACGCCGAAGCCAGTCAATTCGCCGGACGGTTTCTTGTATTCAAACGGAGGATAAGACGGGTCGACGCCAATGCGAATCGTCGTCCATTCCTTGGCAAACCCGGTGGCGGACATGGCAAGCGCAACCAGTCCGATCATGATCCTCTTCATTCTTTTCTCCATGTAGTTGAAATAACAGCGTTGGCATTTACCCTTCGAACAGGTCGATCCGAAACGGGTGACGAAGCCTGATTCGTCGAAACCGGACACCTGCATGACAGCCGCCGAGCCCCCGCTGTCGGTCGCCATCGATCGCCGCGCCGCCTCAACCCGGCATTGCTCCATCACGGCAATGCGACGGCACTGCCGCCAAGCAACGGCAGAGGCGATCTTTCGGTGTCTCGTACGGATTGTATCGATGAAACGACCGGGGCGAATTAATACTGGATAACACGGCGACCAGACGGACGATTTTCCATCCTCTGTTTCGACGAATAGCGGGCTCTTCGGCCATGCTTGATTCGGCACACGCGAGCGTGGGCCTTTTCAGATCACCGACTCCGGCTCTATTGTGCCTCATCCGATTGAGCATCCAGAATTTCGACGCGTCGGCTTCATTCGATTACTATGCGGCGCATCGAAAATAATCAACCGCATTCCGTGCGGTTCCACAGATGCGCGTCGAACCTCTTAGCCACCCGGGGAGCGATCTGATTGGCAATCGTCACATGCCGGACGCAGCTATCGTCCTCAAGGGACTGCATCGAAATATCCTTGCCATAGCCCAAAATCTTCATGCCCCCGTGCGGCATTTCCGAAATCAGGTTGAAATGGCTATTCAGCGCTCCCTTCACGAGGCGTCCTTCAGCTCGATCAGCAGATCCTTCGCCGCAGCCCTTCCGCCCGGCTTCACGACGCTCTTCTGCTCGCCCAGCGCCTGCCGCGCGACGCGCAGGATGTCGTCGATGTCGAGATACGCGGCGAGCGGCTTCCGGCCCTCGCCGGTCTGGTTGCTTTCGTCCACCGTGAAGCGATGCAGTGCGAGGCGGTCTTCCTTCGAATACACCGCCACCGTACGCATGTTCAATTCGGCGGCGGCACGCATCACGCGGATCGAGATTTCCGAGCGGTTGCAATTAGCAAGGATTTGACAGATGCATCGATCACGACAGGTAATATGCCCTATCTCGCTGGCGCGTTCATTTCGACGTCAGGGTTGGCACGCGACCGCGAATTGCGGTTCTAGGGCGATGCGAACGGCCCCGAACGACCCGTTTCTGTCCTTCAATCGAATTTCCTGAGCGACCAACATCTTCAGATGGGTCCAGCTCAATTCTCTCCGCAGTGCGGAGAGAATTGACTCGTCCGAAAACACCTCCGCCGCGCGGATGCAGTGGCGCAATTGCTGCTCGCTCCATCCCCGGCCGTATTCGGCTCTCAGTTGCCGGGCGAGCGCAGGGAGGATCTGTTGTCCATAGCCCGCGCGCTCACCGCCCAGCACATCATCTCGAATGCGACAACCAACCTGCCAATAAAGTAGGGTCAGTTCAGCATTGACGGCCGCCGCCGCTCGGGCGCGCGCCGAATCAATCATGCGGCGGATGTCGGTCAATAGGGATGCGGGGACGAGTTCGGTCATCTGGTCTTGAATGGAGGACTCGGCGGGCCGGCGCGCGCCAATAGGGGCCACGTTACCGGAATCTCAGCCACGGCGGAACCCTGCTGGGCGCTCCCCAATTCTCTCCGCACCGCGGAGAGAATTCAGCCCCCCGGCCCGCCGAGGCCCTGCCCTGCCACCAAGCAAAATATGGGCGCTCGCAATTGAGCTTCAGCACCGCCTGAGACGAAGTCGCCTCGCCAACAGCCCCGCCCGGATCGAAGAACCTCCAGGCCCGCGTGTGACGCAATGGCAAATGAACCCGCCCACCGGCACGTCGTCGCCCGCGCCAGAAATACAGGGGCGCCGAAACGGTGACGGCACCGCTTTTCGATCGTCGCGGTGGGAGCACGCAATTCCCTCCGACGAGTGCCGCGCACGCAGGGGCTCCGCCCATGTCCCGAAATGAAGGGGAACATAGCCCTGTCTATGTTCCCCTTCATTCCGCCGGATCCTGCCTCGAAATGGACCACTTCGGCGGAGCGCATCGCGCCCCTCTTTCATTACTCAACCGCGCACGTCCTAACTCGCCCCCTGAAGTTTCTACGAAAAAAACTGTCAAACTTCCGCGTCCATACGCGCACCACACGTCGGTCGCGCTAGCTTGCAAACTCATCCGTCAATCAACGCGCATCACACGCTCGACGTGATGCACGACCGCAGTCAAACAACGCTCGTGTCCCTGTCCGATTCGACCGGCAAGCCAAGCTCCGGATCCGCCGCGTCACTCGCCGAACACTAAAAAGACATTAAAAATCGCGGCGTGAACAGGTACTCGGCCAATATCGGCGGCTCACCCGCTCGAGGGCCCTCGCCAGCCGAAGCTTCGACGGATTCCAGCGCACCTCGACGGAACACCGCAGACATCACAAATCATTTAACTCTGGATCGTGCTCGTGATGTGAGCCAATGCCCGCAAGGCCCTCCGCTCCGGCCCCTCAAACTCGATTCCTCCCGTCCCGGCCCGAACACTAAAAAGCGGACGCGAGATACTGCGTGCCGCCTCACCGCCACCCGGGCGCGGCAGCACCGGCCATGTGCCGCGCAACCGATGGCCACCGCATCCATGATGCATTCGGTCCACCATATCGTCACACATCCGCGCGGTTCAATCTACAGATGTTCGAACGTCTGAGTACTTCCGATCGTGTCCCTGCGGAGCGAACCCGCAGAGCTGAAAGGCCGTCATGAATCCGCCTTCCAGGAAGCGGGGCAACGTTTATTTGGCAGCAGAGGAACCAGTGTGCCGGCCAGCGCTGACGGCATTCCTCTTGGCGGGTGAAGCATACCCACTCGATCGTCAATCGATCAGCTGAACCCTTGCAGCGACGGCGCTTCTGCACGGTCGCGCAGCGCCGATACCGTCAAAGATACCGAAGAATTCGGCTGGCTGTTGCCGGTACTGGAGAGACCGCACCGGAAAAACAAGGCATGCTTTCGCTGAAGATCCGCGAAGGCAGCGCATCTCGATGGAGGTCTTTGTAGAGATACCGTCATCGATACCGTCGGGCCACACACGGGATTGCGAAAGCTGCTACACGCGTTCCCGATGAGAGAGTTGGTTATGTAGAATTGTGGTCGCAAGTTTGTATGGAGCCATGCTTGCACAGTCGCACCGCGCAGTCAGAGCGAATTCCGAGCCCTTACGCTGACGCGTAACGATTGCGCGGATAAGGGACGGCGAGGTGGTCCCGGAGGGTCGTGCCTTCATATTCGGCCCGGAACAGACCACGCTCCCGAAGGATCGGCACCACCTGCTCGACGAAGTCGGTGAATGCCGTTGGCGTACCGCCGCCGACGATGAAACCGTCCGCGGCGTCGGCTTCGAACCATTCCTGCAAGCCGTCCGCGATGTGCTCGGGCGTACCGACGAAACGCGGCCGCGGTGCAGCCGCTTCGAGCGCGACCTGGCGCAACGTCAGTCCGCGCTCGCGCGCATTGCGCTTGATCTCGTCGGTCCCGCTGCGGAAACTGTTGCTGCCGAGGTCACCCAGCTCCGGAAACGGCTCGTCGAGCGGATATTGGCCGAAATCGTGATGCTCGAAAAATCGCCCGAGATGATCGAGCGCGCTGCCGACCGTGATCAGTTTCTAGCTCCCCTGGTATTGCTGCTCCGCCTCCTCGGCCGACTGCCCCACGATCACGCCGATCCCCTGGAAAATCTTCAGCTCGTGGGGGTGACGACCTTGCTCGATCAGCTGACGCTTGAGATCCGCATAAAATGCGCGCGCCTGGGCAAGCGTGTCGTGATGGGTGAAGACAGCATCCGCATGCGTGGCCGCGAGTTGCTTGCCGGCATCGGACGCGCCGGCCTGAAACAGAATGGGGCGCGCCTGCGGCGTACGCCCGACGTTCAGCGGCCCCTCGACAGAGAAATACTTGCCCTTGTGATTGAGTGTATGGAGCTTCGCGGGATCGAAAAACACCCCGCTCGCGCGGTCGCGCACGAACGCGTCTTCCTCCCATGAATCCCAGAGCCCCTTCGTGACCGCGAGATATTCGTCGGCGATCCGGTACCGTTCGTCATGCTCGGGATGCTCGGTGCGCGAAAAATTCCGTGCCGAGCCTTCGAGCGGCGACGTAACAACGTTCCAGCCTGCACGCCCTCGGCTCAAGTGATCCAGGCTCGCGAACTGCCGGGCAACCGTGAACGGCTCGCTGTACGACGTCGACAGCGTTCCCACCAGCCCCACCCGCTCGGTGACGGCCGACAGTGCCGACAGCAGCGTGAGCGGCTCGAAACGGTTCAGGAAGTGCGGGATCGATTTCGCGTTGATATGCAGGCCGTCCGCGACGAACACGAAATCGAACTTTGCGGCCTCGGCCTGGCGAGCCACGCTCTTTGCGAAATCCGGATTGATGCTCGCATCGATTACCGCGTCGGGATGGCGCCACCCGGCGTAATGTCCGCCGGGACCGTGGATCGTCGCGCCAAGATGAATCTGCCTGGAACGCCCGTTCTGCCGCACTGCCTGCGTTTCGCTCATGATTGAATATTGATATGTTGTACCGAGATTAACGGCAAAGGCGCTTCTTCGCCTGCGCCGACTCTACCGGTGCCAAGGGTCGGTAAACGTCGATTGCGCCATGGACGGCGATCAGTCCTCCGCCCTGAAGCCCCCATGATCACCAGCGCTCTGGAATGACTCATTGCGTGAACTGCTCGCTGCCGATCAACCCGATCTTCGTCGCCCCTTCGCGCTGGGCGGAGGCCAGCACTTCGGCCACCGCCCTGTAGGGTACGGACTTGTCCGGGCGCAACCGGATCTCGTCCTGGTCGGCCTCGGTCGCCACCTCGCGGAATTTCGCGTCCAGTGCGGCCCCGCCGCCCACTGCCGCGCCGTTCCAATTGACCGCCCCGTCGGCGCCGATATCGATCTGTACGACCCGAGGCGGATGCGGCGGTGCAGGCGGATTCCCCACCGGCAGGTTCATCTTCACCGAATGCATCTGGATCGGGATCGTGATGATCAACATGATCAGCAGCACCAGCATCACGTCGATCAGCGGCGTGGTGTTGATGTCGACCATCACTTCCGGGTCGTCCCGGCTTGCGCCGGAGCCTGCGTTCATACCCATCGTTCGAACTCCCTAGCCGCCCCGTGCGGGCGGTTGCGTTATGAAGGCGACCTTGCCGATCCCGGCCCGCTCGCACGCGGTTACCACCTTGCCGATGTACTGATACGGCGTGGCCTGGTCGCCGCGCACGTGCACGTCCGGCTGCGGCGCCTGAGCCGACACGTCTTTCAGCCGGGCCACCAGCGTCGGCAAATCCACATGCTCCGTGCCCCAGAAAACGTCGCCCTGCCGGTTCACCGCGATCTCGATGCTTTTCGGCTGCGTCTGCAACGGCTGGACGCGCTCCGCCGGCAACTGCACCTGGATCGTATGGGTCACCACCGGAATCGTGATCAGGAAGATGATCAGCAACACCAGCATCACGTCCACGAGCGGCGTCGTGTTGATCGCCGAGATAACCTCGTCGTTGTCGTCACCGCCGACACTGATTGCCATGACGCGCCCCGCTTACGACTGAACCGCCAGCGCCTGCGGCGCCTGTGCCGCCGGCGTCGCGATGCCGCCCGCCGCGCGTCTGCCACCTGCGAGCAATACCGTGTGCAGTTGCGCGCCGAAATCGCGCACGCGCTCCATCACGGACTTGTTGCGGCGCACGAGGAAGTTGTAGCCGAGCACGGCCGGCACGGCCACGGCCAGGCCGATCGCGGTCATGATCAGCGCCTCGCCCACCGGGCCGGCAACCTTGTCGATCGACGCCTGGCCCGCGATGCCGATGGCGGTCAGCGCGTGATAGATGCCCCACACCGTGCCGAACAGGCCGACGAACGGCGCGGTGGAACCCACCGTGCCCAGAAAGGCCAGGCCGTCCTGCAGCCGGTTCGACACGCTGGTGATCGAACGCTCGATGTTCAGGTCGATCCAGGTATTGCGGTCGACCGAATCGAGCAGCGCGGTGTCGTGGTGTTCGCCCGCCTCGATCGCATTCTCGGCGATGAAGCGAAACGGCGACGCATCGTCGAGCTGAGCGGCGCCCTCGGCCAGCGTCGGCGCATTCCAGACCTGTTCGTCGGCCGATTTCGCGCGGCCGTTCGCCCGCGCCTGCTCGACGAACTTCGTGATCATGATGTACCAGCTGCCGAGCGACATGACCACGAGCAGCCCGAGCACGAAGCGGGCGACGAAGTCGCCGTTCGCCCACAGGGCGCCCAGCCCGTACGGATTCTCGACCGTTGCCGACGTCGCCGGTTCGGGCGGCGGCACCGCATGATCGGCCGCACTTGCGGCAGCCGGTGCCGCCGAGGTCAGTGCCGCGCCGGAAGCCGCCTGGCTCGGCGTGGATGCCCCCGCCTGCTGTGCAAGCACGGCTTGCGGTGCGATCAGCGTGCCGCCGATGCCGGCCGTTATCATCAGACTTGCCGCGACTGCGGCGCGAAAGCGCTTGTTCATAAGGACTCCGTATGCGTCGTGTGTCGATTCGTAAAACTGGCCCGGCCGAACGTCTCGCCGTGGCCTGCGTCAATTCAGGTTGAAGGAAAACGGGACGCGCACGCGCACGGGCTGCCCCTGCGCAATGCAGTGAAAGCGCTTGACCGCGTTGAGCGCCGCACGATTGAGCACCGGGTCGGCCGGCTGCGCGACCCGCAGGTTCGCGACGTGGCCGTCCGGGTCCACCGTAAATTCGACCGTGACATCGCCCGTGATGTTGTTGTCCTGCGCCTCCGGCGGATAGACGATCGACGATCGGACTTCATCCGAATTCGGGCAGACCACGCCGATCTCGTGGTTCACCGGCTTCGCGACCGGCACCGGCGCCGGCGCGGGCGGTGCCTCGTGCACCGGGGCGCTCGGCGCCGGCACGTCCTGATGCGTGATGGTCGGCGGCGGCGGCGCCTGCACGCGCACCTCGGGCGGCGGCACGAACGGCGGCGGCGGCGGTGCCACTCGCGGCTTCGACACGACCTTCTCGACCGGCTTCGGCGGCGGAGGCGGCGGAGGTGGTTTCACCGGCACGATGATTCGCGTCTCGATCGGTTGCTGGACGATCTGGACGACCCGGGTCGCGAGACCGTTCACGAGCGCCCAGATCAGAAGGAGATGCAGGACGATCGCGATCGCGATGCCGCCGAAGCGGCGTACCGGGTGAGTCTGCTTGTTGCCGAAGCGGCGCGGGCGGCCGATTGCCGCGAGCCGGGATTGAGAAGCGGTTGTCATGTTCGGTCCAGTTGCAACGAGGTCGAAAGTGCGTCGCCGCCGGCGCGCCACGCGACGCGAGCCGTGCGCACGCGCCGGGCACGCGCGGCGTGCCCGGCCGCATCCGCTCCATCGCCGACTTCGATCACGTGCTCCATTCGAGGGAAGGTCATGTCGATCGCATCAGGCCGCGGCGGGCTCTCGCCGGCCAACCGGCTGCCATCCGAGCGCCGGCGCGATATGCGTGATGAAGTCCTCCAGGATCTGCCGGTAATTCTCGAACGGCAGGTCGTAAGGCAATTCGAGGCGCAGCTCCCGCACCTGTCCGACCACCGGGTCAGCAAGCAGCCGCTCCACGATCTCGTCCGAGGAGCCGACGAGATCCGGCGCGAACAGCGTGCGCCGCTCACCCTGCGGCGCGAGCGTCCGCGCATGGCGAGCATCGGCAAACGCGCGATAGCGTTCGCGCTCGCGTGCATTCGCACCGTCGGTCGGCACGATCACGCGCCCCAGCGCGATCCGCGGGGCGACGGCCTCGCTCCAGTGAGCGCGGTACAGCTCAAGCTGCCGGAGCTGGGCGTCGACGTAACTGTCGGTCCCCTCGCCCGTCGTCAGGTTGCCGATCAGCAGGTTGAAGCCGTTTCTGGCGGCCCACTCGATCGAGCGCCTCGAGCCCCCTCCATACCAGAGCCGGTCCGTCAATCCGGGCGCATAAGGGCTCACGCGCGGCCGCACCCGGCCCGCGGCCGACTCCACGAACGTGTCGTCGTCACCGAGCCAGTCGCCGGCGAGATTGCGGCGCAGGCGCGCCACGCGCGCATGCGAAAAGTCGACCAGGTCCGGATCGGTGTCGAACAGCCGCTCGCCCAGCAGAGCGCCGTGATTCGGTGCGCCCGCGCTGAGCCCGACGTTGAGCCGCCCGTTCGACAGCACGTCCACGGTCGCGAGATCCTCGGCGAGCCGGAACGGATTCTCGTAGCCCATCTGGATCACCGCCGCACCGAGTCCGATCCGCGTCGTCCGCTGGCTCGCCGCCGCGAGAAACGTGGCGGCCGACGATACGGCGCGCTCGAGATGGCGCTGCCGCACCCACGCGCTGTCGTAACCGAGCGCCTCGCCCATGCGGAACAGTTCGAGCGTCCGCTCGAATCCCGCGCTCGCGTCTTCGTCGGGATAGTTTCCCGGTGTCAGGAAGGCAATATGATCAATGCGTACGTTGCTCACTTTTTCATCCTTCGTCATTTGCCGTGGTGCCGGTGCATGTCCACGGCATCACTACGACAGCACCTTCGACAGGAACTCGCGCGTACGCGGATGCGCGGGGGCCGTCAGCACCGCCGACGGCGGCCCAGACTCGACGACGCGCCCGCCGTCCATGAAAACGATCGTGTCCGCCACTTCCCGCGCAAAACCGATTTCGTGCGTGACGATGATCAGCGTGGTGCCGGAACGGGCAAGCTGACGAATCACGTCGAGCACTTCGTTCACGAGTTCCGGATCGAGCGCGGAAGTCGGCTCGTCGAACAGCAACACCTTCGGCTTCAGCGCAAGCGCGCGTGCGATCGCGACGCGCTGCTGCTGCCCGCCGGACAACTGACGCGGCCACGCGTCGGCCTTGCCGGCGAGGCCCACCCGGGCAAGCAGCGTGCGTGCTTCCGCTTCCGCCTCGGCACGCGACAGGCCGGCCGCCACCGGCGCCTCGACGATGTTCTCGAGCACGGTCAAATGCGGGAACAGGTTGAAGCTCTGGAACACCATGCCGACTTCGGCGCGGCGGCGCAGGATGTCCTTTTCCTTGAGTTCGTAAAGCGTGCGCCCGTCGCGGCGATAGCCGACCAGCTCGCCGTCGATGTCGATGAACCCCTCGTCCACACGCTCCAGATGGTTGATGGTGCGCAACAGCGTCGACTTGCCCGATCCCGACTGCCCGAGCACGACCGTCACGCTCCCGGACGGGATCGCCAGCGATACGTTGTCGAGCACCTTCAGCGATCCGAAGCTCTTCGATACGCGGTGAATGCCGACGGCCGCGCCGACGCGCTGCTTCGCCCAGCCGGCCGTCTCCGCGCCCGGCGCGGCAGCAGCGTCAGGCCGGGCGTCAGCCGCCGAGCCACGGAACAGCAGCGCGTCGACCGCAAGACGGCCTCTGCGCCGGACTGCGACGAGGCCCGGCACGGCGACCGCGTCGCGCGTCGCACCGCGCGCATAGTGCCGCTCGATATGCACCTGGATCGCCGACAACACGGTCAGGATCACCAGATACCAGACAGTCGCGACCATCAGCATCGGGATCACTTCGAGGTTGCGGTGGTAAATGATCTGCACCGTGTAGAACAGATCCGGCATCGCGAGGATATAGACGACCGCCGTGCCCTTCGCGAGGCCGATCACGTCATTGAACGCGGCGGGCAGGATCGCGCGCATCGCCTGAGGCAACACGATGCGCCAGGTCTGCCGCGCGCGCGGCAGCCCGAGCGCGGCCGCGGCTTCGCGTTGCCCGTGATCAACCGACAGGATGCCGCCGCGGATCGCCTCTGCCGCAAACGCGGCCTGCGTCAGCGTGAGCCCGAGTATGGCCGCCATGAACGGCGTGATCAGGTCGGGGGTCGGGCCGCGCAGGAACACGATCTCCGTGAACGGGATACCCAGCCTGACTGTGTCGTACAGATAGCCGAGATTGTTCAGCAACAGCAGCAGCACGATGGTCGGAATCGAGCGGAACAGCCAGATGTACGCCCACGAGCACGACGACAACAGCGGCGAACGCGAGAGCCGCGCGAGCGCGAGCGGAATGGCCAGCGCGAAGCCGAGCACCGCACCGAGCGCCGTCAACAGCAGCGTCTGCCCGAGGCCCGCGAGCACGGCCTCAGAGAAAAACCAGTGAGCAAAGACGTTCCAGCCCCAGCGCGGGTTGCCGAGCACCGAATAGAGAACAGCGGCGATCAGCACGATCGCCGCGACGGTGCCGGCCGTTCTCGCCGGATAGCGGGCGGGAACGACGCGGCAATCCGCGTAGTCGGGGCCCGCCGGTGCCGCGGTATCGGGCACGAACGGTGCGTGGCCGGCAATCCGGGAGAGGTCGTTCATCACGCAGTCTCTGTGGTTGCGTAGCGGCTCGCGCGACGCGGCAAGCCGAGATGGTCGCGCAGCGTCGCACCCGGTAACGCACGGTCGTAGCGGCCTCGCGCTTCGAGTGCCGGAATCACGTAACGGACGAAATCGTCGAGCCCTTCGGTCTGCACCTGGAAGCCGAGGATGAAGCCGTCGGCCGCGCCTGCATCGAACCAGCGGATCAGTTCGTCCGCGACTTCCTCGCCGGTGCCGATGAACCCCGGTTTCGGCGTTGCTACTTCAAGCGCCACTTCTCTGAGCGTCGAGCCGTTTTTCCTCGCCTCTTCCTTGATGCGATCGGTCGTGGAGCGGAAGCTGTTCCTGCCGAGTTCACCCAGCTCGGGAAACGGCGCGTCGAGCGGATACTGCGAAAAATCGTGATGCTCGAAGAAACGGCCGAGGTAGGCCAACGCCTCGTCGATCGTGAGCAGGTCGCGAATCGCGCGGTACTTCTCGTCGGCTTCTTCACGCGTCGCGCCGACGATCGGCCCGATGCCGGGGAAGATTTTCACGTCGGTTCGTGCGCGACCGTGCGCCTCCGCGCTGTCGCGCACGCGTTCGGCAAATTCGCGCATCTCGTCGAGCGACGGCGCATGGGTAAACACCGCATCCGCATACTTGCCGGCCAGCGCGATGCCGGCATCCGACGATCCGGCCTGGAAGATCACTGGCTGCCCCTGCGGCGAGCGCTGGATGTTCAGCGGCCCCGCCACGTTGAAAAAGCGGCCGTTGTGGTTCAGCGGATGCAGCTTGTCGCGGTCGAAGAAGCGGCCGGTCGCGCGGTCGCGCACGAACGCGTCGTCGTCCCAGCTGTCCCACAGGCCTTGCACCGTTTCCAGATATTCGTCGGCGATCTCGTAACGCTGCGCGTGATCCGGATGTTCGCCGCCGTAGTTCTTCGCGGACCCTTCGAGCGGCGACGTCACGACGTTCCAGCCGGCACGGCCGCCGCTGATCAGGTCGAGCGATGCGAACTGGCGCGCCACCGTGAACGGATGGCTATACGACGTGGACAGCGTGCCGGCGAGCCCGATCTTCGATGTCGCCGTCGCAAGCGCGGACAGGATCGAGATCGGCTCGAAGCGGTTCAGGAAATGCGGAATCGATTTCTCGTTGATGTAGAGGCCGTCCGCGACGAACACGAATGCCACGCCGTTCGCTTCGGCCTTCTGCGCGATGCCGGTGACGAAATCGATATTGACGCTCGCATCGGCCGGGCCGGCCGGATGCTTCCACGAATTCATGTGGCCGCCGGCGCCGTGAAGTATCAGTCCGAATGTCAGGTTACGTTGGGTCATGGTCAGATCAGCATGCGGAAGAGGGAAAAGGGACGCTCGCCATCAAACGCCGACCGGCTGCTCGACGCGTGCGAGCGCTTCGAGCGATGCAAGACGTTTCGCCGGGTCCGTCACCGGGTTGTCGATCACGAACTCGTCGACGCCGAAGCGCTCATGCAGCGCATCCAGTTCCCGATGCACTTCTTGCGCGGTGCCGGCCAGCACCTGCGGATGCAGCTCGTCGATCCGGTAGTCGGTCACGCCGATCTGGCGCGCAAAATCGGCCGCCGCCTCCGCGCTCGGCAGGTTGACGCTCTGCCCGCTCCCGAAACGCAGCTTGAAGATCCTCAGTGCGCCCACCTGACGTTTCGCGTCGTCGGACGATTGCGCGGCGACCGCGAACAGCGCGAGCAGCGGCACGCGGCCCGTCGCGTCGCGATAGACGTCGATCGACCGCTCGATATTGGCAACGTCGCCGTTGAAGTGGCCTGCGTAGCAGAACTGCCAGCCATGCCGCGCGGCCAGTTCGGCGCTTTCCGGGCTGCCACCCAGCAGGATCCGCTGCGGCGGCTCCGCAGGAGAAGGCAGCGCGAGCGCGCCGGCCAGCGGATGATCCGGTGCGACGCCGTCACCGAGAAACGCATCGAGCTCGGCGAGTTGTCCGGCGAAATCCGGCTTCTTCGACTTGTCGTGAAACCACTGCAATGCGCGCGTGGAGAGCGGCAGGCCGCCGGGTGCCTTGCCCACGCCGAGGTCGACGCGGCCGGGCGCGATGGACGCCAGCACGCGAAACGATTCGGCGACCTTGTAAGGGCTGTAATGTTGAAGCATCACGCCGCCCGATCCGACGCGAATTCGGGACGTGTGCGCGAGCAAATGCGACACGACGATTTCCGGTGCCGAGCTCGCGAGCCCGGGCGCGCCGTGGTGTTCCGCGATCCAGTAGCGCTTGTAGCCGAGCGCTTCGGCACGCTTCGCGAGCGCGATTGTGAAATTCAGTGCGTCGTGCGCGCTCGCCCCTTCTGCAATCGGGCTTTTGTCGAGAATCGAAAGGGAATAAGACATGAAGCTCAACCTTTTAGAACGGCTGACCCGCCGGCACGAAGCGGCGTCCGGCGGGTGCCGATACAGCGGAAAACACCGGGCAGACCAGTTATTATGGATAACGGATCAACGTAGCGTTACGGTCATTTCTGCTATGGATATGGTCGTTCGATCAGAACAGATAGCGCGCGCGCAGATAATAAAATCCGCCGTTGACGCCGATCGTGCTGCCGCCGCTGTACTGAATACCTTCCAGTTGCGTTTCGACAGGCAGCTTGCTCGGGCGAACGTCGAACAGGTTTTGCGCGCCCGCCGCGATCTGGAACTGCTTGGTCACGTCATAGCGCACTTCCAGGTCGGTCACGTACCGCGCGGCTTCCTCGTAGTGAACGAACTGCGACGTCGAGAATGCGTTCGGGCCGACGAAGTACGTCCCCTCGCCCGAGGTCTTCCCGTAGCGCGTTTCATGCAGCGTGACCGCCCACTTGTCGAGACGCCAGGTGCCGCCGATGATGATCTTGTTCTTCGGCGTCGTCGTGGACAGCGACGCGATCTGCTGTCCGTTCAGCGACGGCTTCCCGTTCGATCCGTTCGCCACGTGCGTGACCGAAGTCGTATTCAGGTTCACGCCGAAATCCCAGTCCACCTGGCCGTAGCGACCGAACCCGGTGTGATAGGTGCCCGCGAGGTCGATCCCGCGCGTGCGCGTGTTCGCGCCGTTGGTGAAGTAACTTGCGCTGACCGCCGATGCCGGCACCGAGCCCGGCACGCTCAGGCCCGCCCCTTCGAGCGCGGCGATGGCCGCGGCGCCCGACGCGGTTCCGCCAAGAACGATCCGGTTGCGGATATTGATCTGGTACGCGTCGATCGTCAGCTGCAGGTTGCGAACGGGATTGAGCACCAATCCGAAGTTGTAGCTGGTCGACTGCTCGGGCTTCAGCGCCTGCGCGCCGATCAGGCGCGCGCCGGGCGACGTCGTTGCCAGGATGCCGCCCACGGAGGCCGGCGACGTGGTCACGCTGGTATAGGACTCCTGGGCCAGCGACGGCGCACGAAAGCCCGAACTCACGCTGCCGCGAACCGCGATGGCCGGCGAGAACTGGTAGCGGGTGGAAACCTTGCCGTTGGTCGTGTCACCGACGTCGTTGTAGTGCTCGTAACGGCCCGCCAGGTTCACCTGCCATTTCGGCGTCAGGTAGGTCGACAAATCGACGTACGTGCCGATCACGTTGCGCGAGATGTCGCTTGCGCTGACCGGCGCCAGGCCCGGCAACGCAGCCGACCCGCCGTCGATCCACGATGCCTGCTCGCCATTGCGGATCGTATAGGTTTCGCGACGCTGCTCGACGCCCACGGCGACATTCAGCGGTGCGGGCAGCAGCGGGACATTGAACGCCCGCGACAAGTCGAGGTTGTTCGTCAACTGGGTGTTGCTGACGGTCGACAGATGGAAGGCGGTCGGCGTTGATCCCGTTGCCGCGTACAACCCCGTGTTGGCGGAATTGCGCATCCCGAACACGCTGTAGTCGCCGCCATAGGTCGTGCTCAGATCCCATGCCCAGCCGAACAGGTTCTTGCCTTTGACACCGGCCGTCACCGAGTAATCGTTCTCGTTGATCGTTTCGACCGGCACGAACCCGTTCGGGTAGACCTGCGGCAGGACCGACGGCGGGCGATAATTCTGGTACGCGTCGCCGTTGCGGTGCGCATAGGTGCCGAACCCGTAGAGCTCGACGTCGTCGCCGAGGTAGTAGCCGGCGTTGAAGCCGACCGTTTCGCGCGAGCTGGACGGGTCGCCGAGGATCGGGTTGTAATAGCCCTGCCCCTGCGGAAACCGCCCGAAATAGTCGTCGGGCCCCGTGCGGATCGTATGGTTCTGCCGGTCGAATCCGGCGCTCAGATCGAGGAAACCCTTGTCGGCGATGTTCAGGCCGATCGTCGCGGATTCGCTGGTCTTGAAGCCATCGCCCGAATACGTCTGTCCGTTGGTCGTCGCGAGTTCGCCGCCGTGCGTGTTGCGCTTCAGGATAATGTTGATCACGCCCGCGATCGCGTCGGAGCCGTACTGCGCGGAAGCACCGTCACGCAGCACTTCGATATGGTCGATCAGGCCCACCGGAATGGTATCGATATCCACGCCGGTCGAGCCCTGGTTCAGGCCCGGGTCGAGCGTGATGTTGGCCGTCGTATGGCGGCGCTTGCCATTCACCAGCACGAGCACGTGGTCGGGCGTCAGGCCATGCAGCGACAGCGTGTCGGTCAATACGCCGGTATCGCCGGAGTTCGAGGTCCGTGTGATCGACGGCGACAGTTTCACCAACGCATCGCGCAGGTTGGTCTGCCCCGTCGCGCGCAACTGATCGCCGCCGATCACGTCGATCGGCGTCAGGCTCTTGCTCGCGCGCGTCTCGGTGCGCGAACCGGTGATCACGACGCGGTCCTGAACCTGTACCTTGCCGTCCGGCGCGGCCGAAGCCGACGATGCCGGTGCGACCGCGCTACTCGCCGGTGTCGCGACCGCTGCCGCTGCGTCCCCCGCTCCCGCTTCCTGCGCCCAGGCCGCGCCATGAAAAACGCCAGCCGCCACCGCCACCGCCACCGATATCACTGTCCTGCGCTTCTTCGGCGAAACCCCTTCGCCCCGTTTGTGCCGCATGATTTCTCTGCCCCTTGTCGATTGAAGGCACGTAGCAATCTGCCTTTCAGTAGTAGTACGTATAATTTATAAAACGCCATTCTCAGTGGCGGTCCTTCTTCATCCGCTCAACGCCCAATCAGAGATCGGGAAGCCCCGGCGGATTCGTCGACGCTTTCGTGATCGCCTCACTGTCGAGATTCCATCGGCTCAGTACCTGGCGATATTTGCCGTTCTGAATGAGGTCGTTGATCGCATAGGTCATGGGCGCCGCGAGCCCGCCGTCCTTGCGAGTCGTGACAGCGAGCTCTGCCGTGCGAGGCCACCCGCCACTTACCGTGCCGACCTGCCTGATCTTCGCACCCTGGCTCACCTGGTAAGCCAACACCGCATTGACGCTGAAAATCGCGTCGGCGCGTCCCGATGCCAGCGCCAGCGTCCGCACGGATGGATCCTCGTAATACAGCACGTGAATTGGCTTCAGCCCGTGTGCGACGTTTTCCTTGTCCCATGCCAACAGGATTTTTTCCTGGTTGGTGCCCGAGTCACCGATGACCCGCAGTCCGGCGATATCCTTCGGCTCGCGAATCTGCTTGATCGCGCTGTTCTGCTCGACGTAGAAGCCGAGCACGTCGCGGCGATAGGTCGAGAAATCGAACTTCTGCTTGCGCGCCTCGGTCACGGTCACGTTCGACAGTACCGCGTCGACTTTCCCCGACGCGACGGCGAGCGGCCAGTCCGCCCACGCGAGCGGCACGAGCTTGAGCTTCAGGCCAAGTTCGTCCGCCACCAGTTGCGCGAGATCCGGATCGGCCCCGACGATCGTTTTCGCATCCGTGGCATACACACTGATCGGCGGAACACTCACCGAGATCCCGACCGTCAGCACGCCCTTCTCGACGAAGCGGAAGTTCTCCGGAATCAGCTTGATGGCCGCGGCGTCCGGCGTGCCGCGCGGGCGATCTTGCTGATCGGGGCTCAGATTCAACGATGGCGCCGACTGTGCGAGGCCGGCCACGCCCATGACGACGAGGGCAAGCGCGCCGGACACTGCCAGACTGATTCCGCGACGACGATTCATGTTTCGATATCCCGTAGAAGTATTCATCCGTCATGCGCCGAACGGCCGACCCAACGGCCGGTCCGGCTTCAAATCCTGCAAACGATCCGTACGGCCCGGCTCGAGCAGATCCTTGGCGAACGGCAGCCGCCAATGCACTTCCGGTGCGATCGCCGGATCGTATAGCGGTACATAGCCGGTGCCGGCATAGAGCGCGGAGGCCTCCGGTTGACGAAATCCGGTCGTGAGATAGACGCGCCGGTAGCCTTGCTGCAACGCACGGAGTTCCAGTTCCGCCACCACGCGGCGCGCAACGCCCTGGCGACGCACGCCGGAATACGCCCAGATGCGCTTGAGCTCGGCGGTCGTTGCGTCGTAGCGCTGGAATGCGCCGCCGCCCACGACTTCGTCACCCCGGCGAATCAGCACGAAGGCACCGTCGGGCGGTGCAAACAGTGCGGCCGGATACGCCAGGAGTTCATCACGCACGACTTCCGCGGGCGCCGAGCGAAAGTCCTGATATCGCGTGGAATACTCGACCGACAACTCGTCGAACATGGGCAGCGCGAGCGGGTCAAGCGGGGATGTGTCGATTACTTCGTCTGTCACTGATACGCCAGATGCTTCGAGTCATCTGCCTCTGATTTGCCGGATTGGATCGATTTGTTCGACACGGTTAATTTCCTGTGTCGCGAGGCCCAATAGTGCGCGTTAACCATTCATGCGCAAACCAAGCATTTTTGAAATCGTTATGCACACAGATACACATAATCAGGATGACATATCGTAAAGGTCGGAATGCACCGAAAACATGGATCGCCCTGCCGGTCACGTCGTTGGGCACTGTGCTCGCCTGCTTGCCCAGTCCGCGCATGCCGCCAAGAACGCACCGGCGACCAACAGCAATATCGGCATCAGCACTTCGACGAATGCATCGCGGTATGCCGTCAAACCGGCGGAAGACGATGCCTGCACCAGGAACACCCCCGTTCCCCACGACATGCCGATCGAGCACGCAAGCCGCTGCGATAACTGCAGAAACCCTGCAGCCAGCCCGCGCCCCTCATCCTGGCCGATCTGCGCGAGCGTCATCGCCTGATTCGGCGCATGAATCAGGCCGCCGGCGACGCCCTGCAGCAACGCGATCGCGGGATACGTGAGTACGATCCAGCGAATCTCGAAGAATTCGGCCGCGCAACCTTGCGCGGCGACGGCAAGCGCATGACACGCTATCGCGAACACGGTTCCGCCGCGGCCGAAGCGCCGGACGAAACGCCAGCTCCACATCGCCGATGCGGTCGATGCCAGCGCGGCAGGAATCGACAGCGCGGCATATAGCAGCGGGTCGACATGCAAGCCGTCGAGAAAGAACAACGCACTGACCATCCCGAGCGTGACGCCCGCTGCGAACTGGCACATCGCGACGATCGTACCGAGCACATAGCCGCGCGAGCCGACCAGACTGCGCGACAGGATCGGTGTGCCGCCGCGACGCTGATACGCGGCCTCCCACGCGAGAAACAACGGCAGCCCGGCCAACGCGACCGCGAGGCACACGCGCCGCGACGGCATCGCGGCACTCCCGACCAACGTGGCGAGCATGAGCGCGAGCGTGATCGCGGACAAAAGAATCAACCCGATCAGGTCGATCGAAAACCGGCGAACCGACGGCCGGTGGCGCGGCAAATACCGAAGCGCCACGCAGAAGACGGCAACGCCGAACGGGGCATTGACGAGGAACAGCAGCCGCCAGCCGATGTCCGGCGGAACCGATGCAAGAACCAGCCCACCGAGAAGCGGGCCGACGAGCGCCGACAAGCCGCCTGCCATCGCGTATCGCCCGAGCGCCCTGGCTTGCGCCGTGCCGGTGAACAAGTCCTGGATCAAGCCGAATATCTGCGTATTGATCATCCCCGCGCCGAGGCCTTGCAGCACGCGTGCGGCGATCACCGTTCGCGCATCGTCCGCCAATCCGCCCAGTACGCTGAAACCGGTAAACATCGCGAGCCCGACCAGAAACAGCAAGCGGCGCCCGATCACGTCGCCCAGCCGGCCGGCCGGGACGAGCGCGATACCGAACGCGATGGAATAAACCGACGTGATCAGCTGTATTTCAGCTGTCGACGCGCGTAGTCCGCTTCTGAGCGCCGGCACCGCAAGCGTGAAGATCGCCTGATCGAGAAGCGTGGTGAAGCCCATCGCGACGCAGATGCCCAGCACGATGTCGGCACGGGTGTCGTGCGAAGCACCGCGCGCATCGAGCCGTCGCACGAGCCAGCCGAACCGGCCGGACGGTCGCGCGCGGGCAACGGCATCTGCAAGCCCGGTGTGCACGCAAGCTTGCGGCTCGTCCGGCGTCATCGACTCATTCCACGTTGCCGGTATGCACCGGCCGAACCGGCAGCAGATATTTCTCGAACAACACACCGGGCGGCGCGTCCTCGCCGAAATCGTGCGACGACAGCAGCGTATAGCCGGAGGACCGGTAAAGGCCGACCGCTTCGGGTTGCCGCGGCCCGGTTCCCAGATGCACGCGCGTGTAGCCTTGCCGGCCAGCCTGCGCCTCCAGCTCGGCCAGCACGCGCCGCGCCAACCCCTGACGCCGATGCGCGCGACTCACCCAGATCCGCTTGAACTCCGCGGTGGCCGGCGTGTGATGACGCATGAACGCACCGCCCGCGATGGCCCGGCCCTCACGCAACAGCAGCAAGAACGCGCCATGAGGCGGCGCGAAAGCTTCGACCGGATAGCGCACGAGCTCCCTGGCGAGTTCCTCCTCGGGGATATAAGCCGCGTAACGGCTGCTGTACTCGTACGCGAGCTCGTCGAACAGCGGCTGCGCGAGCGGGTCCCGGGCCGACACATAGACGAGCCGGTCCTGCCGATCCAACGAAACTTCGACTTCAGACATCAAACGCCTCCTCTTCCACCGTTATCCGAACCCCTGGCCGGTTTGACATGATCCATCGGCCGACGCATACATCGACGCTCACGCCGACGGCGCCGGCTGAACGGCGCGCTCGAGCAGCGCACGCAATGCGGCGCCGACCTGATCGGGCCGCTCGAGCATCAACTGATGCCCGCAGGCGGCCAGCACGTCGAATGTCGCATTCGGCAGTGCATCAGCCAGCGCACGCCCGCCGGCCGGCGGCGTCAGCCCATCGGCATCGCCGGCCAGCACCGCGACCGGTAAGTCGAGCACGGCCAGCAGCGCCGCGTCGGGCCACGGCGCGTCGCGCAGCACGGCCTGGAACGTCGTCATCCGGTTGCGGCGCGCCACGCGCGACTCGTACGCGACCAGCGCCGGATCGGCTCGCGGATGCCACGCGAGCCGCCGAAACCGACGCGCAAACACCGGCTTGATCCATTCGAGCAGCCAGCCCGGCAATGCCGGTGGCCGGGTCACCGGGCGCGCGAGCTGCGTGCCGAGCAGCAGCGCGCCGCTTGCTTCATGCAGCCGCCCGAGCTCCGCGAGCCGATCGAGCAACGCGAGCGTGCTGCCCGTGCCGAGCGAATGCGCGACGAGCACGTTGTGCGCGCCCTTGTAACGGTCGAACAGCGCGAGATAGTCGAGCAGCGTTTCGTCGCCGTGATAAGCGCCGCTTCGCGCGGGTGGGCGCGGGCTGTCGCCGTGGCCGAGAAAATCCCATGCGACGAGTTCGTAGCCCGCATCGGCGAACGTGCGCCACTGCGCTCGCCACTGGTTCTTGTTGCCGCCGCCGCCGTGCGCGAAGAACAGCACCGTCCCCGCATGCGGCGAGCCGAGCGACGCAGCGCGATGCGCGACACTCAGCGTGCGCCCCGCGCGCACCTCGACCGGCACGCCGGCCACGACGGCCGAAGCATCGGCCGCGACGTTCGAAACGAAGGTCACGATTGCTCCTCGTTGATACGATGAGCACGCGCGGCTGCGTCCGCGGTGCCGCTCGCTGCAGCACGCGCGGGCAATACCGGTATCGCGTCGAGTAACGCGCGCGTGTACGGATGGCGCGCAGCGCCGAACACCTGCGCGGTGTCGCCCAGCTCGACGATCCGCCCCGCCTGCATCACCGCGATCCGGTCGCAAATCTGCGCGGCGACGCGCAGGTCGTGCGTGACGAACACGATCGCCATCGCGCGGCGCCGCTGCACCGACGCGAGCAGATCGAGCACCTGCGCCTGCACCGACACGTCGAGCCCCGAGACCATTTCGTCGGCGACGAGGATCGACGGGTCGAGCGCCAGCGCGCGTGCGAGGCTGATCCGTTGTCGCTGCCCGCCGGAAAATTCGTGCGGATAGCGGTCGAGCGCATCCGGCGGCAAGCCGACCTGCGAGAGCAGCTCGGCCGCCCGCCGATACGCGTCGCGCCGGCTAACACCATGCGCGAGCGGGCCGGTCGCGACGATCTGCGCGATCGTCTGACGCGTGTTCAGCGATGCATACGGGTCCTGAAACACCATCTGGATGTCGCGGCGCAGCGGCCGCAACGCCCGTTCCGGCAGGCGCGCGAGATCGTGCTCGCCGCGCAGTACGATACGGCCCGCATCCACCCGCGCGAGCCGCACCAGCGCCCGCGCGAGCGTCGACTTCCCCGAACCCGATTCGCCGACGATGCCGAGCGTCTCGCCGGCATGCAGCGCGAAGCCGACGTCGATCAGCGCATCGACGCCGCGTCGCCCTCGCGCCGGCAGGAACGGCAACGCGCGACGCGGCGCATAGCGCTTGCGCAAGCCCTGCACGTCCAGCAGCGGCACGCCGCTACGAATGACGGTGCGCGGCTCGACGCGGCCATGTGGCACCGCATCGAGCAGCGCGCGCGTGTAAGGATGGCGCGGCGCACGCAGCACGTCGGCCGCGCGGCCGCTCTCGACCGGTTCGCCATCGCGCAACACCACGACGCGATCGGCGACGCGCGCGACCACGCCGAAGTCGTGCGTGATCAGCAGCACGCCGGTTCGCCGCGTGCGCGCCGCATGCTCGATCAGCGCCAGGATGCGCGCCTGCGTGGTGACGTCGAGCGCGGTGGTCGGTTCGTCCGCGATCAGCAGCGCCGGTTCGAGCGCGAGCGCCATCGCGATCAGCACGCGCTGGCGCTGGCCGCCGGACAGCGCGTCGGGATATGCATGCCGCAGCCGCTCGGGCTCCGGCAGGCCGACGTCGCGCAACAGCGCCGTCACGCGTGCCGCGCGCGCCGCACCGTCGCCGCGGCCGCTCAGCACGCGATGAACGCGCAGCACCTCGTCGACCTGCGCGCCGACCGTCATCAGCGGATTCAGCGCAGCGAGCGGTTCCTGGAAGATCATCGACACGTCGCGGCCGCGCACCGCGCGCCATTCGGCATCGCTGCAATGCGTGAGGTCCCGCCCGCGCAGCACGATCCGCCCGGCCGCGTGCCGCACGCCACGCGGCAGCAGGCCGGCAATCGCGGCCGCGAGCAGCGATTTGCCCGACCCGGACGCACCGACCACGCACAGCACCTCGCCGGGCACGACCGTCAGCGACACGTCGCGCACCGCGTCGCGACGCTCCGCCGCGGCCGGCAACGCGAGCGTGAGCCGCTCGATCGACAACAGCGGCGCGCCGCTCATCGCCCGTGCTCCGCACGCGCCGACGCGTGGCGCAACCCTTCGCCGACCCGGTTGATCGCGAGCGCGGTCGCGACGATCGCGAGCCCCGGCCAGATGCTCAGCCACCACGCGTCGCGCACCACGTTGCGCGCCGCGCCGATCATGAAGCCCCAGCTCATCTGCGACGGATCGCCGAGCCCGAGAAACGACAGCGCCGATTCAGTGAGGATCGCGGTCGCGACCATCAGCGCGGCCAGCACCGCGAGCGGCGGCCAGACGTGCGGCAGGATCTGGCGCCGCACGAGCGCGGCGGGCGACTCGCCGGCCAGCCGCGCCGCGAGCACGAACTCCCGTTGCGCGAGCCCGATGAATTCGCCGCGCACGAGCCGCGCGATGGCCGGCCACGACACGGCGGCGATCGCGACGATCGTCGATTCGAGCGACGCGCCGAGCACGGCCGCGATCGTGACCGCGACCGCGAACTGCGGCACGGTCTGGAACAGCGTCGTGACCGCCATCAGCGCCTGGTCGACCCAGCCGCCGCACCAGCCCGCGAGCGCGCCGATCGACGCACCGAGCGCAAAGGTCGCAACCGTCGCCGCGAGCCCGACGAACAGCGACACGCGCGCACTCCACAGCAGCGCAATCAGCACGTCGCGCCCGAGCATGTCGGTGCCGAGCGGATGGCCTGCCTGAAGCGGCCGCAGCAGCGGCTCGCCCGCCATGCGCCACGGCGACGGCAGCCATAGCGGCGCGCTCAGTGCGACGAGCGCGACGACGGCCAGAAACAGCGTGCCGGCCGCCGCGCCGCGCGCGCGTATGAAACGGCGCAGGAAGCCGCGCGTCATCGCGCACTCCGCCAGTCGATGCGCGGATCGACGATCCCGTACAGCAGGTCGGTCAGCGCATTGAACAGCACCACGAGCGCCGCGACCACGGCGAGCAGCCCGAGCAGCACCGGATAGTCGCGCTGCAGCAGCGCGTCGTACATCAGCCCGCCAAGCCCCGGCCATGCGAACACGATCTCGGTCACGAGTGCGCCGCCCGCGAGCTGGCCGAGTTGCAGCCCGCCGAGCGTGACGACCGGCAACAGCGCATTGCGCAGCACGTGGCGGATCATCACGCGCGGCTCGGACGCGCCCTTCGCACGCGCGGTGCGCACGAACTCGCGCTCGATCACCTCCAGCATCGCGGCGCGCGTGAGCTGCACGTAGATCGCGCCGTACACGAGCCCGAGCGTCGTGGCCGGCAGCACCAGGTGCGCGGCCACGTCGAGCGCGTGGCGCCACCCCGTATAGCCGGCGCCAACGCTTTCCATCCCGAACGACGGCAGCCAGCCGAGCACCACCGAGAACGCGATCACGCTCATCAGCGACAGCCAGAACAGCGGCGTCGCATAGACGATCACCGCGAGCGCGCCGATCGCACGCGCGATGCGGCGCATCCACGGGCCGCCGCGTGACTCGCCATACGCGGCGATCGCACCCGCCGTCACGCCCGCGACGACCGACACGGCGAACGCGGCCGCCATCAGCAGCAGCGTCGCGGGCAGGCGGTCCGCGACGAGCTGCAAGACCGGTAGCTGGTTGCGGTACGAGAAGCCGAAATCGACGTGCGCGAGATCGCGCAGATACAGCGCGAATTGCTCGACGAGCGGCCGGCTCAGCCCGAGCTGCGCGCGCAGCCGCTCGACGTACGCGGCATCGCCCGAGCCCGCGTCGCCGGCCAGCATCAGCGCGGGATCGCCCGGCGCGAGCCGGATCAGGAAGAAGTTCACGACCAGCACGCCCAGCACGACCGCAAGGCCCCGGAGCACCGTCGACGTCAAGCGCAGCGCCGTGTTCATCGCGTCATCCGATCCACGTGTCCTCGAGACTGTCGTTCACGCTGGTGGCCGTGCGCAGCAGGTTGTGGACGTTGCGCCGGTACACCGTCGGGTTCACCATCTCGAAGATGTTCGCGATCGCCGCGTCGTTCGCGAGCGTGGTCTGGATCTGCGCGTAGCGCGCGCGGCGCGCGGCCGGATCGGTGTCCAGCGCGGCCGCGTCCCACAGCGCATCGGCCTGCGGATTGCGGTAGCCCTCGACGTTGCCGAACGGCGAGCCCTTCGAGATGCCGTCGATCCGGTACAGCGGCGCGACGCCGAAATCCGGGTCCGCGTTCTGGAACAGGAAGTTGTAGCTCAGGTCGAAATCCCAGTTCGCGACGCGCGCATACCAGCCGGCCGCATCGGTCGTCTGCACGCGCAGCCGGAAGCCGGCCTGGCCGAGCGCCTGCTGCGTGTATTCGGCCACCCGCTCCCACGCGCCGCCCTTCTCGCCGTTGATCAGCACGAGCGGAAACTTGCCGACGTCGACGCCCGACTGCCGGATCAGCGCGCGCGCCCGCTCCGGGTCGTACGCGAAGCGCGGCACGTTCGGATCGTAGAACGGCGACGACGACACGAACGGCCCGTTCGCGACCTTCCCGTAGCCGAAAAAGATCCGGTCGACGATGAACTGGCGATCGAGCGCGTGCAGCACTGCCTGCCGCACGAGCACGTTGTCGAACGGCGGCTTGCGCTGGTTCAGTTCGAGAAAGGCCATCCCGGTAAACAGCTCCCAGCCCTGCGTCGTGATCGCGACGCCCGGCAGCTTCGCGAGCCGCGCGATGTCCGCGTAGTCGACGTCGCCCGCGCGCAGCGCATGGATCTGCCCGCGTTCGAACGCGATCGAGCGCGCGGCCGCGTCGGGCACGACGTTGAACACGATCCCGTCGAGATACGGCAGCCCCTTCTTCCAGTAATCCGGATTGCGCGCGACACGGATGTACGCGCCGCGCTTCCATTCGCGGAACACGAACGGCCCGGTGCCGACCGGATGCTGGTTCGCGGGATTGCTGCGCGGGTCCTTGCCCTGGTACAGATGGGCCGGCAGGATCGGCAGCAGCCCGCTGCCGAGCAGGTTGATCAGCCCCGCATACGGCTTCTTCAGGCGGATCGTCACCTGCAGCGGGCCGCTCGCATCGATCGACGCGACGTACTTGTCGAACGTCACCTTCGTGCGCGGCAGCGCCTGCGGCGCGATTTCCTTCAGCGTGACCACCACGTCCTGCGCGCCGAACGGCTGCCCGTCGTGCCAGCGCACGCCCGGCTGCAGGTCGAACGTGTACGTCAGCGCGTCGGCCGTCGCGTGCCAGCTGCGCGCAAGCACCGGCACCGCACGCAGTTGCGGGTCGAAGCCGAGCAGCCCCTGGAAGATCTTGCCGCCAACGTATTGCGACGCGACGTGCGGCGTCAGCGCATTGACGAGCGACGGCGGCTCCGGCTGCGCGAACAGCGACAGCGTGCCGCCGCGCACCGGCGTGGCCGCGGCGTCCGCCGCGAACACGCGCGCCGCGCCGCCGAGCCCGGCGGCGGCCCACGCGGCGGCGAGCGCATAACGGCGTCGCGCCGGGTCCTTCGGCGCGAACGGCGATGGAGTCGGGAGCGTGTCGGTCATCACAGGTAGCCGTGGCGCGGCGGGTTCACGTGGTTGAGCACGTAGTTGCCGATCGCGTGGTATTTCCAGCGCACCGGGTCGTGCAGCGTATGCGTGCGCGCATTGCGCCAGTGACGGTCGAGGTTGTATTCGCTCAGCACCGAGCGCGTGCCCGACAGCTCGAACAGCTTGTTGGTCGCGAGGATCGCAAGTTCGGTGCTCAGCACCTTCGCGGCCGCGACCTGCACCGACGCATGCGCGACCTGCGCGTCGTCGAGTTCGGCCGGCAATGCGTCGAGCGCCGCGGCCGCACGGTCGAGCAGCGCTTCGGTCGCGAGCAGGCGAACCTGCACGTCCGCGACGTCGCGGATCACGTACGGATCGTCGGACGCGCGCGCGATCCCGCTGTCGGCCCACGGCCGGCTGCGCGTGCGCACGAAGTCGAGCGTGTCGGCCAGCGCCGCGCGCGCGATGCCGACGTCGATGTTCGCGTGCAGGTACTGCGATACCGGGCCCGCGAGCGTCGGCCGCTCGAACGCGGCCTGGATCGACACCACGTCCTGCTCGTCGACCTCCACGCCCGACAACGTCAGCGTGCCGCTCGCCGTCGTGCGCTGCCCGAAGCCGCTCCAGTCGTCGACGATGTCGAGCCCCGGCCGGTCGCGCTCGACCAGCGCCTGCACGTAGCGGCCGTCGTCGTCGAGCGCGAGCACCGCGATCCAGTCGGCGAACAGCGCGCCCGTCGAATAGAACTTCTGGCCGTCGAGCACGAGCCGCCCGCCGCGCCGCGACAGCCGCGTGCCGATCTCGAGCGCGTTCCTGGTCCCGCGCTCGGACGCCGCATGGCCGATCCGCGCGCCGTCGAGCACGAGGCCGAAGAACTTGCGGCGCTGCGCATCGTCGCCCGTCAGCCGGATCACGTCGAGCGCGTGGAAGTGATTCTTCGGCAACTGGCCGATCGACGGGTCGGCCTGCGCGATGGTCCGCACGACTTCGCCGAGCGTCGCGAGCGACACATCCGCGCCGCCGAACGCGCGCGGCACCGTGATGCCCCACAGCCCGCTGCCCGAGAACAGGTCGAGCTCCGCGAACGGCAGGCGCCGCTCGCGGTCGCGCAGCGCCGCGTCGCGCGCCAGTTCGTCGGCGAGCCGGCGCGCGGTTTCGAGTGCGTGCGCGTCGTCGACGATGCGGCTCGCGGGCGGACGGGCGGACAGCGGGGACGACGCGCGGGCCGGCGCATCGGCGGACGTGAAAGCGTTCATGAAGATCCTCGTGGACGGGTGCATGGCCTCCGTCGACAGCAAGCACCATGCCAATACCGTCCTGTCTGCCTGTGCGGCCATCGCACCACGTGCGGCGCGCTGGATTTCCAGCGAGATGCCGCAAATGCAGCACGCCGCGCGCGGCGCGGCGGCGCTGCTGGAAATCCAGCAAAACGACTGGAACGCAGGTGCGCACGCGCCGGCATCCGGCCTGTGCTTTCGGCGTCGGGCCGTTATGGGGCGCGCCCGAGCGCCCATTGGCACGCCTGTTGCGAAGCCCCGCTCACGCACTGCCGAGCCGCGCCGCCGTCGATCCGATGCGCGCCGCGCCGGACCACACGCATAACAACGCTTCGATTTGGGGATATACGGATGAAATACACGATGTTGAGCGCCTCACTCGGCGCATCGGCACTGCTGGCCGCCGCGCCGGCGCTGCATGCGCAGCAGCAGCCGGCCGTGACCGCGGCGCCGATCGCCGCGTCGGCGGCCGCGGCGGCACCGATCACGCCGGCTGCATCGGCTGCATCGACCAACCCGGCGTCGGCCTCCAGCGCGACGCGTGCGAACGGCAACGCGCCGGTCGCGGAGACCCAGCTGAAGGACGTGATCGTCACCGCGCAGCGGCGGCGGCAATCGGCGCAGCGCGTCGGCACGTCGATGTCGGTCCTGTCGGGCAGCGACCTGAAGACGCTGAACGTCGAGACCGTCAACGACCTGCAGCACGCGACCGCGAGCGTCGAAGTCGAGCCCGCGTTCGGCGGCGGCCAGCCGCAGTTCCGGATTCGCGGCGTCGGCTTCAACGACTACACGTCGAACAACGCGTCGACGGTCGGCATCAACGTCGACGACGTCGCGTACGCGCTGCCGATCCAGACCCAGGGGCAACTGTTCGACATCGCGCGCGTCGAGGTGCTGCGCGGCCCGCAGGGCACGCTGTACGGCCGCAACACGACGGGCGGCACGGTGAACTTCATCACGAACCAGCCGACCCGCGATTTCGAAGCCGGCGCGAGCGTCGAATACGGCACGCACAACCTGCTGACGACCGAAGGCTACGTGTCCGGACCGCTGAGCGACCGCGTGCGCGGCCGCTTCGCGTTCACGACGCAGGACTTCGGCGCATGGCAGAACAACCGCGCGACCAACCAGACGCTCGGCAACCACGACAGCGCCGCCGCACGCGCGCAGCTCGACTGGGACGTCGCGCGCGATTTCAAGCTGCACTTCGGCGCGCACGGCGGCTTCGACAAGTCCGACAACACGGGGCTCTACCTGTTCTCGCCTTACACGTCGACCAAGACCGGCGAGGTGATCCCGGCCGATGCCGACCATACGAAGACGGGCTGGGGCGTGAGCCCCGCGTTTTCGCGCGTGACGGGCCTGTCGACCGACGCGAAGCCGGGGCGCGACAACGCGAACGGCGGCGTCGACCTGACCGCGACGTGGAACCTCGGCCCGGTCGAGCTGAAGAGCATCACCGCGTACAACTACCTGCACCGTCGCGAGTATTCGGACTGGGACGCGACGCGATACCACGATTCCGACGAATACTTCGACGACACCGTCAACGAAGTCACGCAGGAGCTGCGCGCGTCGTCGCGCGGCGACACGCGATTGCGCTGGGTCACCGGCCTGTTCTACTCGCACGACGATCTCGACGAGAAGTTCTATTCCGACTTCAGCGACCGGCTCGGCTTCATCGCGCTCACGCGCTACCGTCAGTCGGTCGATACGCTCGGCGTCTACGGCCAGGCAACTTACGACATCACCCAGCGCCTGCGCGGCATCGTCGGCGTGCGCCAGGAACACGAGAAGCGCGAGCTGCGCGGCTTCGCGTCGGGCATGCTGACGCCGTCGTTCGTGCCGTTCGCGGGCTTCCAGGGCGGCGACGCGAACCAGTCGCTGACGTCGAACGGCACGTCGGGCAAGGTCGGCCTCGAATTCGATCTCGCGCCGGCGACGATGCTTTACGCGACCGTCAGCCGCGGCTACAAGTCGGGCGGCTTCACCGCGCACAACACCGGCAATTCGAACGCGCTCGCACCGTTCAAGCCGGAATCGCTGACCGCGTACGAAGTGGGCTTCAAGGCCGACCTCACGCGCACGCTGCGCTGGAACGCGTCGGCGTTCCATTACGACTATCGCGATCAGCAGGTGCTGTCGGCCACCTTCGACCCGAACTCGCAATCGCTGATCGGCACGTTCGTCAACGCGCCGAAATCGCGCATCGACGGCTTCGAGACCGACCTGAAATGGCAGCCGGTGCGCGGGCTGGAAATCTCGCAGTACGTCGGCTACAAGAGCGGCAAGTACACGTCGCCGTTCGTCACGTACAACACGCAGGCGTCGGCGGCCAGCGGCCACAACGTGTTCACCGACTACAACGGCAGCGCGCTCAGCTTCCCGCGCCTGAGCTACGGCGGACAAGTTGCGTACAGCTGGCTCGCCGGCGGCTACCGGCTGCGCGCGGAGACCAACTACAGCTACCGCGACGCGTATTCGCAATTGCTCCTGCTCGGCCCGAACTACACGGTCGACAGCTACTGGCTCGTCAACGCGAGCCTGACCGTCACGTCGCCCGACCGGCACTGGGACGTCGCGCTGTGGGCGCGGAACCTGTTCAACCGCCAGTACGACCTGACGAAGAACTTCTTCCTGCCCGGCACCAACGTCGCCGCGGCCGGCGAGCCGCGCACCGTCGGCGTGCGCGTGACCTACACGTATTAGGGTCTGTTTACATATGGAACGCGCATGCGAATGCCCGAAATCGCTCGTCCCCCAAGGGGACTTCCTTCGGGGCGTATGGCAAGAAGTGAGGAGCGCCGTTTGGCCGAGCCACACAAGCGACGAGCGACGCCGCCATACGGGCGATTTCGGGCATTCCCGTGACATGATTTTTTTAATTTGGGGTTGCCACGAGAACGGCCGCTCGCCACGTTGCGCTCCTTGCGAATACGTCAGTATTCGCGGCGTCGCGCGCCTCGCGAGCGGCCGTTCTCGTGGCAACGCATGCGCGTTCCATATGTAAACAGACCCTAAGGAGTCCAGCCGAATGACGCGCCGCACCGACACCCTGAAACTCAACGCGATGCTGAACGGCGGCGGCAGCCATGTGGTCGGCTGGCGCCATCCGCTCGCGCAGCCGAACGGCAACCGCGACTTCGCGCACTTCCGCCGGATGGCGCAGACGGCCGAGCGCGGCAAGCTCGATGCGCTGTTCGTCGCGGACGTGGTCGCCACGCAGGGCAGCCACATCGATTCGCTGCGCCGCAGCGCGCGCGCCGACACCTTCGAGCCGCTCACGCTGCTCGCCGCGCTCGCGGCCGTCACGCACCGCATCGGGCTGATCGCGACCGCGACGACGACCTACAACGCGCCCTACCACATCGCCCGCAAGTTCGCGTCGCTCGATCACCTGAGCGGCGGCCGCGCCGGGTGGAACCTCGTCACGTCGGTGGTGCCCGACGAAGCGGCGAACTTCGGCGCGGCGCCGCACCTTGCGCACGCCGATCGCTACGCGCGCGCCGACGAGTTCCAGCGCGTCGTGGCCGGGCTCTGGGACAGCTGGGAAGACGACGCATTCATCGAGGACAAGGCGGCCGGCCTGCATTTCGATCATCGCAAGCTGCACGTGCTCGATCATCACGGGCCGCATTTCAGCGTGCGCGGCCCGCTGAACGTCGCACGCGCGCCGCAGGGGCATCCGGTGCTCGTGCAGGCCGGCTCGTCGGACGCGGGCCGCGAGCTCGCGGCCCGCTGCGCGGAAGTGATCTTCACCGCGCAGCACCGGCTCGACGACGCGCAGGCGTTCTATGCGGACGTCAAGGGCCGCCTCGCGCATTACGGCCGCCGCCCCGAGCACCTGAAGATCCTGCCCGGCGTGATGCCGATCGTCGGCGCGACCGAGGCCGACGCGCGCGACAAGCTGCGCGCGCTGCAGGACCTGATCGACCCGGTGCTCGGGCTGCGGCTGCTCGCCGACAACGCAGGCGATTTCGACCTGTCCGGCTATCCGCTCGACGGGCCGCTGCCCGAGCTGCCGCCGAGCAATCGCAGCAAGAGCCGCCAGCAGTTGATCGTCGATCTCGCGCGCCGCGAGAACCTGACGATCCGCCAGCTCTACGAGCGCTTTGCCAGCGCGGGCGTCGTGACCGGCACGCCGAAGACCATCGCCGATCGCTTCGAGGAATGGTTCCAGTCGTACGGCGCCGACGGGTTCAACGTCGCGTTCGCCTGGGTGCCCGGCGGCCTCGACGATTTCGTCGACCTCGTCGTGCCCGAACTGCAGCGTCGCGGGCTGTTCCGCACCGAATACGAAGGCCCGACGCTGCGCGATCAGCTCGGGCTGCCGCGGCCGCCGTTCTTCCGTCGCCCGTCGTCGCTGCGCGGCGATACGGTCGCGCCCGTCGGCGGAGGCGCCGCATGACGCGCCCGTTTCGTCTCGGCGTGCTCACGCGCGTGTACACACCCGACCCGTCGCCGCACGTGCTGCACGACACGCTCGCGCTGATCGACGCGGCGGAAGCGCTCGGCTTCGACAGCGCGTGGGTCGCGCAGCACCATTTCGGTAGCGAAACGGGCCGGCTGCCATCGCCGCTCGTGCTGCTGGCGGCCGCCGCGCGCCGCACGCGGCGCATCGCGCTCGGCACCGGCGTGATCGTGCTGCCGCTCGAATCGGTGCTGCGCGTCGCCGAGGATGCGGCCGTGCTCGACGCGTTGGCCGACGGCCGCCTGCAGCTCGGCGTCGGCGCCGGCTTCGAGCCGGACGTGTTCGCCGCGTTCGGCCGCGATTTCGATGCACGCGCGGCGCTGCAGGCCAATGCGCTCGCTTCATTGCGGCGCGCGCTGGACGGCGCGCCGCTCGGCCCGGCCGGCACGACACTGCAGCCGGACGCGCCCACGCTGGCCGCGCGCCTGTGGCAGGCGACCGGCGATGCCGAGGCGGTCGCGCGCAACGGTCACGGGCTGATCGTCGCGCGCACGCGTCCCGATCAGGACGGCGAAGCGGCGCTCGTGGCGCGCTATCGCGGCGCGTGGACGCATCCGCACGCGCCGCGCGTCGCACTCGTGCGGGCGGTCGTGCCCGGCGACGATGCGGCGAGCGTCGAAGCCGCGCTCGGCCCCGACATCCTGCGTTACGCCGAACGGCTCGCGCGGGCGGGCGGCGTACCGGCGCCCGCGCCGGCCGACGTCCCCGCGCTGCTGGACCGCTTCGGCGTGCTGCGCGGCACGCCCGCCGACATCGTGGCCGCCTTGCATGCCGATCCCGCGCTGCCCGGCACGACCGAACTCGTCGTGCAGGTGCAGACCGCCAGCACCTCGCACCGCGACGCGCTGCGGCGGCTCGAAGCCGTCGCGGCAGCGATCGCACCGGCGCTCGGCTGGACGCCGGCCACAGCCGGCCCCGAAGCCGCTTCGTTCACCTCCGATCCGATCCCGACATGACCCATTCGTCCTCCCCCGCACCGGCCGCGCGCCGGCCGTTCAAGCTCGGCTTTCTCACGCACGTGCACGGCGCCGGCGACGCGCGCCGCGTGTACGCGGATCTCGAGACGCTGTTCGTCGCGGCGGAACAGCTCGGCTTCGACGGCGGCTTCGTCGCGCAGCATCATTTCCGCGCGGAGTACGGCCGGCTGCCGTCGCCGCTCGTGCTGCTGGCCGCCGTCGCGCAACGCACGCGCCGCATCGAGCTCGGCACCGGCATCGTCACGCTGTCGCTCGAGGATCCGCTGCGGCTCGCCGAGGATGCGGCGGTACTCGATGCGCTGGCGGGCGGCCGGCTGCAACTCGGGCTCGGCAGCGGCGGCGCGAACCTCGACGCGTTCGCCGCGTTCGGCTTCGACGTCGACACGCGCCAGGCGCGCTTCGCGGCCGCGCTCGAACGCCTGCAGGATGCGCTCGCCGGCCAGCCGGTCGCGCGCGGCGCCGCTGATGATGCGCCGCCGCTCGTGCTGCAGCCCGCGGCGCCGGGCGTGCGCGAACGCCTGTGGCATTCGCACGCGTCGCCCGACGGTGCGCGGTTCGCCGCACGGCACGGCAACGGCCTGCTGCTCGGTACCGCCGTGCACGATCCGCGCACCGTGCAGTTGCCGCTCGCGCACGCGTATCTCGACGCATGGCGCGAACGCGCGAACGCCGACGCAGCGCGGCCCCGCATCGGCGTGGTACGCGCGGTGTTTCCCGCGCGGGACCGTCGCACCGCGCTCGCCGCGCTGGCGCCCGACGTCGTGCGGCATATCCCGTGGCTCGCGGCGAGCGGCCATCCCGACGTGACCGAGCCCGAGCAGATCGTGCGGCTGCTGAACGTCCATTACGGCCATCCGGACGACGTGATCGAAAGCCTGCGCGGCGACCCGGCGCTGTTCCCGTTCGCCGACTATTTCCTGCCGGTCGTGCAATCGGAAAGCTCATCGCTCGACGACGCGCTGGCGCGGCTGCGCACGCTCGCGGAAACGATTGCGCCGGCGCTCGGCTGGCAGCCGGCGCAGGCCGCTGCATGAGCGCGCCGCGTCTGTTGCTGCGGCTCGATACCGGCTACGACATCGGTAGCGGCACCGGCTGCAACGCCACGCGGCGCGATCCGGCGGCCGACTGGATCGCGATCGCCGAGGCCGGCGTGGCGGCCGGCTGCGACGCGATCCTGCTGCCCGTGCAGCGCACCGGCCCCGATCCGTGGATGGCGGCCGCCGCGCTCGTCGACGCGCTGCCGGCGCTGCGCGTGATGGTGACGCTGCAGGCGGGCGCGATGCTGCCCGTCGCCGCCGCGCATCTCGCGCAGAGCCTGCAGTCGCTGAGCCGCGGCCGCGCATGGCTCGCCGTCGAAGCCGATGCGGCGGACGTCGACGCGACCGACCGCGCGATGCACCTGAACCGCGACCAGCGGCTCGCGCGCAGCGCCGAATTCCTGTCGATCCTGCACGCGCTGTGGGCGACCGAGTCGCCGCTGCAGTATCGCGGCACCTACTACCGCGCGGAGCATGCCCGCCTGCCGGATCTCGCCGCGCAGCAGCCGCCCGTCTACTGGTCGGTCGCGGAGCGGCACGAGATCGCGTTCGCCGCGTCGTGGTGCGACGGGCTGCTGGTGCCCGCGAGCGCGCCGCCGCTCGCGGCGGCCGTCGAACACGCGTATCGCGCACGCGGCCTCGCGCCCCCGCCGGCCGGCATCGTGCTCCGGCGCACGATCCGGTTCGACGCTGCGCGCCGCGCGCGCGCCGCGCAGCGGGCGAACCGCCGACGAGGGGATGCATGAGCGTGGATTTCGCGTGGTTCTTGCCCACCAACGGCGACGGGCCGCATCTGGCCAACAGCGGCCTGCCGCGCCCGCCGACCTTCATGCAGGACTATCGGCAGGCGACGCCCGAATACCTGCGCGGCGTCGCCCGCGCGGCCGAGGCTGCCGGCTTCGACAGCCTGCTGCTGCCGATGGCCGCGGGCTTCGAGGATCCGTGGCTCGTCAGCGCGCAGCTCGCGCGCGCGACGCAGCGCATCGCGTTGATCGTCACGTTCCGGCCCGGGCTCGAGCAGCCCGAACAGATCGCGCGCAAGGCCGCGACCCTGCAGCACATGAGCGGCGCCCGCCTGCGCCTGTTCGCGGTGAACGGCTCGAGCGCCTACGAGCAGCGCGCGCTCGGCGATTTTCTCGATCACGACGCGCGCTACCAGCGCACGTCCGAATACCTGCGGGTGCTGCGGCGTCTGTGGCAAGGTGGCGGCCATTCCGTCGCCGGCCGCTACTACACGCTGAGCCCCGCGCATGCCGGCGTGCCGCTCGCGACCCCGCCCGCGCTCTATCTCGGCGGCGCGTCGACGCTTGCCGAGCAGGTGGCCGCAAGCCAGGCCGATACGTACCTGCTGTGGGGCGAGCCGCCCGACGCCGTGCGCGAGCGGCTCGCGCGGCTGCGCGCGCTGGCCGCGATGCACGGCCGCCGGCTGAGCTTCGGGCTGCGCGTGCACGTGATCGCCCGCGCGACCGAACGCGCCGCGTGGGCGCGCGCCGACGAATTGCTCAGCGAGATTTCCGACCAGACCTATGTCGACGCGCAGCGCAAGCTGGCCGCGTACGAATCGGTCGGCCAGCAGCGGCAGACCGCGCTCAGCCGCGGCGCGCTGCGCTCGTTGCGCGAGCTGGAGGTGTATCCGAACCTGTGGGCCGGCGTCGGCCTGATCCGCGGCGGCGCGGGCACCGCGATCGTCGGCAGCTACGACCAGGTCGCCGAGCGCATCCACGAATACCGCGCGCTCGGCATCGAGACGTTCCTGCTGTCGTCCTATCCGAACCTCGAGGAAGCGGCACGCGTGGGCGAGGATGTCTTGCCGCGCGTCCGCACGCGCCTGGCACGCACGAGCCTGCCGTGATCGGCTGGGACCCGGCCGGCCGCGACGCGGGACGCCGGGACGCCGGCCCGTCAGTTGTCGAACGCCGATTCCGGGCGTTGCTCGTTCAGCAGCCCGTAACGCGCGAGCAACGTGCGCATCGTATTGCGCGTGACGCCGAGCAGCGCCGCGGTGCGCACCTGGCTGAACCGGCAGTGCTCGAACGCCTCGCACACGACCAGCTCCTCGATGTCGCGCAGCAGGCTTTCGCCGGGCGCGCGAAACAGGCGGCGCACGCCCGCGCGGATCTCGTCCTGCGGCAGCGCCGCCGCGTCGTCCGCGCGCGCATAGCCGGCGAGCGCCTCCGAGAACTTCAGGTGCTCCGGGCGGATCAGGTTGCCGTTCGACACGAGCAGCGCCAGATGCATGACGTTTTCCAGCTCGCGGATATTGCCGGGCCACGGGTACGCGTGCAGCGCCTGGACCGTGCCCTCGGACAGCATCGGCTGCGGCCGCTTCAGTTGCGCGCAATAGCGCCCGCGGAAATGCTCGGCGAGCGGCAGGATGTCCTGCGGCCGCTCGCGCAGCGGCGGCAGGCGCACGCGAGCGAGATTGATGCGGTAGAACAGGTCCATCCGGAAATTGCCGGCCAGCACGGCCTGTTCGAGATCGACGTTGGTGGCCGCGACGACGCGCACGTCGACCGGCCGCGCCCGCGTCGCGCCGACGCGCGTCACCTCGCCCTCCTGCAGCACGCGCAGCAGCTTGGCCTGCAGCGGCGGCGCGAGATCGCCGATCTCGTCGAGAAAGATCGTACCGCCGTGCGCTTCCTCGAAATAGCCGACGCGGCGCCCCTGCGCGCCCGTGAATGCGCCAGCCTCGTGGCCGAACAGCTCGCTCTCCGCGAGCTGCGGGTTGATCGCGCCGCAGTTGACCGCGATGAACGCGCCCGTGCGGCCGCTGACATGGTGGATATGCCGTGCGACCAGCTCCTTGCCGGTGCCCGTCTCGCCGAGGATCAGCGCGGGCGCGGCGCTCGGCCCAATCTGTTCGACGAAGCGCAGTACGGCACGCGACGCGGGATCGGCGAACACGAGCGCCTTCGCGCGCACCGAAAGGGGGCGATGCTCGCTTTCCGGCAGCGAAATGAGCGGAGGGGAATCTGTGCGGTTGTCCATGGTCCGGGCACGGGCGGACCGGTTGACGATACTGGCGTCCGCCCGAGGGTTTGATCTTAGTCAACCTCCGGCGCGCCCGAAATACCGATTGCTGGGATGCTTCGCTGCCGCGCGCAAATAACGAATCCCCGGCGCGGCACACTGGACGTCACCGCCGGCCAGGCCTTCGTTACATCAGCCGACGAACCTCGCCTCCACGCCGCTTCGCACGACGAGGTCGAATCGTTCAGGCCGGATATGGAACACGGTGGATTCGCAGGTCCGGCCGTCGGCCAGACGCGACGTCCGCCGCAGCACGAGCAGCGGCGCCTGTTTTCCGGTCTTGAGCCGGGTCGCGATATCCTCCGGCGCGGCCACGGCCGTCACAGACATGTCGGCATCCGTGACGCGCCAGCCAAGCACCCCTTCCATCACTTCATACGTCGGCATGCGCTCGGCCTGCTCGAAGGTGACGGTTGCGGCATCGGGCAGCAAGCAGGTCTGCGCGAGCGCGATCGGCTCGTCGTCGACCCAGTGCAGGCGCTCGAGATAGACGCAGCGCGTGACGTCGGCGGCGAATGCGTGCCGCAGGCCCGGCGGGACGTCGCACGCTTCCATGCGCAGCAACTCCATTCGTGCCCGTGCGCCCTGCCCGGCAATCGAATCGTGCAGCCCACGCAGCACGTCGAGCCGATGCCGCAGCCGCTGCTTCGCGGCGAAGGTCCCTTTGCCCTGCTTGCGCTCGACGATGTGCGCGTCGGTCAGCCGATCCAGCGCGAGCCTGACGGTCACGCGGCTCACTTGAAAACGCGCGCTCAATTGCGCTTCGGACGGCAACTTGCCGCTCGGCTCGTACACGCCGCGTTCGATTTCATCGCGCAGCGTCGTCGCGATCTGCTCGTAAAGCGACGTCGCGTCCTCACGCACCAGCGTCATCGGTCGTTCCTTTCCGTGCTAGGGCCGCGCTATGCGCGATCTTCAATATCGATATGAAAAGCAATTGGATCGCTCAACTTGTATTAATACGTATTATGACATTTCGACAGACGGTCGGGGCTGCCGTTTCAGTTTCAGGGGGCCCGACGCACGGGGAGCATATCAGTGACTGACAACGCAATCGGCACGCCGCCGCTCGACGGCGCGCAGGCCAGCCGGCCGACACGGGCCGAACCGGCCACAGCGCCGCGCACCGATCCGCACGCGACGGGCCGCTCGCGCGGCGCACAGTGGCGTGCCGCGATCGGCTTCGCCGCCGCATGGCTGGCGTTCTTCGCCATCGCGTGGTGGTTGCCTGCGCCTGCGCATCTGTCGGCCGAAGGCAAGGCGACGCTCGCCGTCGTCGCGTGGGTGGCGATCGTCTGGATCACCGAGGCGCTTCCCGTCGGCGTGAGCGGCATCCTGCTGCCGATGCTGCTCGTGCTGTCGCACGCGAGCCCGTCGTTTCCGAAGGCGGCCAGCGGCTTCGCCGCGCCGGTCGTGTTCCTGTGCCTCGCCGCGTTCCTGTTCTCCGCGATCATGCAGGCGAGCGGGCTCGACCGCCGCATCGCGCTGCTGCTGCTCGATCGCCTGAAGGTGCGCACGGCCAACGGCGTGATCTGGGCGATGTTCGCGGTGAACTGCGTGATGGCGCTCGTCGTGCCGGCCGCGAACGCCCGTGCCGCGACGTTGCTGCCGGTGACGAACGGCATCGTCCGGCTGTTCGGCGAAACGCCGCGCGAGCGCGCCGCGCGCAAGGCGATCGTGATCCAGACGCTCGTATACGGCGCGATGATCAGCGGCATGTGCATCCTGACCGCCCATCTGCCGAACATGGTCGTGTCCGGCTTGCTGGAGAAGCAGCTCGGCATCCGGATCTCGTACCTGACGTGGCTGAAACTGCAGTGGCCGTACCTCGGGATGTTCGCGATCACGCAAGCGTGGGTGCAGTTCCATTTCCGCTCGCGCGCCGTCGCGATTCCCGGCGGCCCCGGCGCGATCGCGGCGATGCGTCGTGCGCAGCCGCCCGCCGCGCGCAACGACTGGGCCGTACTTGCGCTGTTCGCGGCCGTCGCCGTGTTGTGGGCCACCGAGCCGCTGCATCACCTGCCGTCGGAAATCGTCGCGCTGATCGCGCTGGCGCTGCTGTTCGCGCCCGGCGTGCTGCGCTTCGGCTGGGCCGAGGTCGAACAGCGGACGATCTGGGGCACGCTGTTCCTGCTGGCCGGTGCGTTATCGCTGTCTTCGGCGATCAGTGCGTCGGGGCTCGCGAACTGGGCCGCCGATCACGTCTACGTCGCCGCGCGCGGGCACGGCTGGTGGCTCGCCATCGCGATCGTGATGCTCGGCACGCACGTGATCCGCATCGGCATGCTGTCCAACGTCGCGGCCGTCACGATGATCGCGCCGATCGCGCTGGCGCTCGCACCGCGCCTCGGGCTGCATCCGGTCGCGTTCACGATGCTCGTCAGCGATACCGACAGCTTCGCGTATCTGCTGCCCACGCAGATCACCGCGGGCGTCATCGCGTACAGCAGCGGCGCGTTCTCGACGGCCGACTACGCGAAAGTCGGTGCGGTGGCGGTGCTGATCGCGATCGTCTACGGCCTCTGCGTGATCGCACCGTGGTACGCGTACATGGGCATTCCCGTCTGGGACGCGAGCGCGCCCTGGCCGTTCGCGCACTGAATCGCCTGGTCTTCCATCGACATCTCCTCGCATTCCCCATGAACGAATCCAACGACACCCTCGATACCGTCGATGCGCGCGCCGCCGCGCTGCGCGACCGCCTGGGCCCGCACGTCGCGCCCCAAGGCCTGTACGAGCGCCACAAGCGCCTGCCGTTCGCCGGACGCGTGCAATGCAACGTCACGCGCCTCGAAGCCGGCGAGTGGAGCGAGATCGTGCTCGACTACGAGGTCGGCTCGTCCGGCATCGCCGACGGCGGCTGGCTGAAGGCGACCTTCAAGTTCTATTCGGACTGGGCGCTGTTCCAGACGAGCGACCCGAGCGCCGCGAACTACATCAGCGCCGAATACCACGCGGCGCCGCTCGTGCCGGGCCAAAGCCCGGCCACCGTGCAGGCGCTGAACGTGCGCTTCGACCAGAAGGGGCACGAGCGGCCGTTCCAGAAGGCCGTGATCGTCGACGTCGTCGACGGCTACGTGAATGCCGGCGACCGGATCGTGATCCGCCTCGGCGACCGCCGCCGCGGCTCCGGCACGCGCGTGCAGACCTTCGCCGAAGACAACTTCCGCTTCCGGCTCTACGTCGATCCGCTCGGCACGTCGCGCTTCGTCGCGGTGCCCGGCGACGTATCGATCGACATCCGGGCCGGCGCACCGTCCGACGTGCTGCTGAACGGCCCGCGCTTCGTGCGGCCCGGCACGCGCGCCCCGTTCCGGCTGTCGCTGCAGGACCGCTGGGGCAACGCGTGCCACGACGTCGGCGGTCATGCGCGTGTCGTTGCGTATGACGCCCGCGGCGAGATCGTCTACCGGCGCGAACACGCGCTGCCCGACGCGGGCTTCGCGAGCTGCGCGGTGGACGACCTGCCGGTCGACGCGGGCACGCTGCGCATCGTGGCCGACGTGCCCGCACGCGCGGACGTACGCGCGGCCGAAGCGTGGCTGACGATCGATGCGTCACTGCCCGCGCCGCGCGCGCTGTATGCGGATCTTCATGTGCACGCGCATGACACGGTCGGCACCAACAGCCCCGAGTACAACGCGCGCTACGCACGCGACATCGGCGGCATCGACGTGCTCGGCTACACCGCGAACGATTTCCAGATCACCGACGAGAACTGGCGGCTCGGCGTCGACGCGGTCGAACGCTTCAACGAGCCGGGGCGCTTCGTCGCGTATCCGGTGCAGGAATGGTGCGGCAGCTCGACCGCAGGCGGCGACCACAACGTGGTGTTCCTCGGCGACGCTCGACCAGATTTTCCGTACAACGCGCGTGGCGAGCACAACCGTACGCTGGTCTGGAACGAGGACATGAACGGGAACGCGGTCGAACTCGGCCGCTGGCCCGTCGAGGAACTGTGGGATGCATACGCGGACGATGCCGTGCAACATCTGGTGATGCCGCACGTCGGCGGCCGCCGTTATATCCCCGACTGGCACCATCCGGAGCTTGAACGCCTCGTCGAAATCGCATCGTCATGGGGCCATTTCGGCTGGCTGTACCAGGACGTGATCGAACGCGGCTATCAGCTCGGCGTCGCGGCCAGCGGCGACGAACATCGCGGCCGGCCCGGCGGCGGCGCACCCGGCGTGCAGGTGTTCGGCGTGCATGGCGGGCTGACGGGCGTGCTCGCGCCCGCACTCGATCGACAGCACGTCGGCGAAGCCCTGCGCGCGCGGCACACGTGGGCGACCACCGGCGAGCACAGTGCGCTGCTGGTTCGCTGCGGCGATCACCGGCAAGGCGACGCATTCGCGCACGAAGGGCCGGCGCGGCTCGACTACCGGCTGCTCGGCCAATCGGGCTGGGAATACGTGGCCGCCTACGATCACGACGGCTTGCTGTGGGAACGCAACCTGCACGCGGAACTCGGTTATGCGGAGCGTCTGGTCCGGGTGCGCTGGGGCGGCGCACGCATCCGCGACCGCTATCGCTGGGCCGCGTGGCGCGGCCGGATCCGGATCGTCAACGGCACGATCCATCGCTTCGGGTCGAACGGGTTCGAGCATCTTGAGGAATCGGCCTGGCGCACCGGCGCGACCGACATCGAGTTCCGCAGCGACACCTACGGCGACGCGGACAGCATCGAGCTCGACATCGGCAATCTGGCCGCCGCGACGATCGTGGTCGAAGGCACGATCGACAGCTTCGCGAAGGTCGGCGATCCGCTGCAGCGCAATCCGTTCGTGCACGCGCCCGCGTTCCGCTTCGAAATCAGCGGCGCGGAACTGCTCGCACGCGAAACGGCGACGCATGCGCTCGGCGGCACGGAGCTGTTCGTCGCGGTCGAACGTCTGACGGACCAGGCGCTGCCCGTCGATCTGGCAGGCAGCATCGACGTCGCGCCTCGCAACGCATCGTTCGGATACCGTCCCGTGTATTTCTTCGGTCGGCAGCGCAACGACAGCAAGGTGTGGTCGTCCGCGCAGTTCATCACGTTCCAATAGCCTGCAATCAGGACCGGCGATGCCGCTTCCCGAGTCGCCGTCCTGGATTTACAGACTCCCCGTCAAACCACGCTTTCGAAGAATTCGAATACACGCGCGACCATGTCCACCGGAATGGGAACACCTCACCTCGGATCGTGTTCGACGAACAGGTATCGCACGTCGCGCTGCCGCGCAGTAGCGGCTATCGGCCGATAGTCGATCACACCGCGGCCGCGGCCGGTAATGTGGTCCGGGGAAGCCGCGTCGAGCGAGGTTGAATAGCCGATCATGTCGAAGTTCTTGATATGCAGCCCGTGGAAACGATGCCCGTGGCGTGGTCGATAAGCGCTCATAGCTTGTCGAACGTCTCGTTCGCATTCATATTACTTGCCACCCCGCCGCGGCCGGCGTTTTCCTAGGCATCTATGCACCTGAGGCTGGCTCAATTTCCGTCCCGGTCTTAGTTGGAAAATTCCGAGTCTCGCAGCTACCCCAAGGCCCGGTCAACCCGCGGCATGGCATGCACCCGACTCCCAGCTTCCCGCCCTTGACCCGCGACCGTAGCCGATAGCGGTCAGCCATCAAGGGGCGCGGGACCGTGTTGCCCGCACCCCTCCCTCGCCTTTTTCCTTGACGCCTGCCCGCTATCGGCTCCTCGAGTCGCACGGGCGGAAACCCGGGAGCCTGGCGGCAGCAAAGCCAACCCCGAGTTCCACCGGGAGGTGTCCAGCCGCAACGGCAAGGCACATCCCCTCGCCCGGTTCAGGTCCTCAACCTTGACTGTGGAGATTGCCATGCAACTCGCTTCCTCTTTCCATTACAGCGCCCCGATGCTTCGCGCGGATTCGCCCCTTTCGGACGACCAGATTCGTCGCGTTGCCCCGTCCGTCTTCGCGGATGGCAAGCATGAAAGCCGCTCCGAACGCTACACCTACATTCCCACCATCGATGTGCTGCGCGGCCTGCGCAACGAAGGCTTTCAACCGTTCATGATCTGTCAGACCCGCGTACGTGACACTGGCAAGCGCGAATTCACCAAGCACATGCTCCGGCTGCGCCATGCCGACCAAATCACCGGCGAAGAGGCCGACGAAATCGTACTGTTGAACTCGCACGACGGCACCAGCAGTTACCAGATGCTCGCCGGCACATTCCGCTTTGTCTGCCAGAACGGCATGGTCGCAGGCGAAAACATCGCCGATATCCGCGTGCCGCACAAAGGCAACGTGGTGCAGAACGTGATCAACGGTGCATTCGACGTGCTCGACGGGTTCGATCTGATCCGCGAACAGAAAGACGGCATGCGCTCGGTGACGCTCGACCGCGACGAACAGCACGCGTTCGCCCGCTCCGCGCTCACGCTGCGGTACGACCCGACCGACGCCGAAGCCCCGGCTCCCATCTGCGAAAGCCAGTTGCTTGCCCCGCGCCGTTTCGAAGATCGCCGCGACGATCTCTGGACTGTCTTTAACCGGGTGCAGGAAAACCTGACCAAGGGCGGCCTGCATGGCCGCTCCCGCTCGGGCCGCGCCATGTCGACGCGACCCATTACCGGTATCGACCAGAACGTGAAGCTCAACCGCGCGCTGTGGATGCTCGCGGACGCCATGCGCCAGATGAAGGCGTAACAACTGACGGGCGGCGCGTCCGCGTCGCCCTGCTGTTCAGTTTTGCGCCATGACGCCCGTCGGGTCACGTCCTGACGCATCCGCACCTTACTGGCCCGGCATCTTCCTTCCTACTATCAGGAGTCGATCATGCAAGCCCAATCTGTTGAAACCGTCACATCTGCCTCCGCGGCGCTCGAAACGAACTTCGGCAATGAGCAGCCGGTCGTGACGGTGCCGTATTCCAGTTTGCAACGCTCACCATTAAACGTGCGTACGAAGCCGCCATCCGGCATCGCTGGACTAGCTGCCAACGTTCGCGCCAAAGGGCTACTGCAAAACCTCGTAGTCCACGAAATCAAGGGGGCACGCGGAAAGCACCGCAAATATGGCGTGTGCGCGGGGCAGCGACGCGAAGCCGCTCTCGATCTGCTGTTCGAGCAGAAGCACATCGCCGCCGACTATCCGGTACCAGTGCGCATCGTCAGCGAAGGTGAAGCGCTCGCCATATCGCTGATCGAGAACGGCGAGCGAGAAGGACTCGACCCGTTCGACGTGCTGCGCGCGTATCGGATGCTGGCAGACGAAGGCCGCAGCGTCGATTACATCGCGGCGCTCTTTTCAGCGTCGCCCATTACCGTCAAACGGCGCATGAAGCTCGCCAACGTGTCGCCCAAGCTACTGGCGCTGCTGCGCGAGGACTCAATCACGCTCGACCAGCTTGCCGCACTCGCGCTCACGGACGATCACGACACGCAGGAGCATCTGTGGTTCGAGGCCAACGAGTGGCAACGTCAGCCACACTATCTGCGGCAGGCGATCACCCGCGCCGAGATCGATGCGAGCCGCAGCCGCCTCGTACGCTTCGTCGGCCTCGCCGCCTATGAGGCAGCGGGCGGCTATGTGCGCCGGGACCTCTTTAGCGACGACGAGCATGCGGGCTACATTGCGGACGCCGACCTGCTGCAGAACCTTGCCGCGCAAAAACTCGACGCGGCGGCCGAAACGCTGCGTACCGAAGGCTGGGGTTGGACGGAAACGCGTGTCGAACGCGACATGCTGGAACTGAACCGTTACGGCAGACTGCGCCCTGTCCACCGTCCCTACAGCGACGAGGAGCAACGCGAACTCGACGCGCTGACCGCGCAGCAGACCGAACTGAGCAACAAACTCGATGCATTGACGGAAGACGACGACGATGCCTATGACGCAGCCGAACGTCTGGACGCCGAGATCGGACAGGTCGAAGCCGCGATCCGCGCCCTTGAAACCAGCACTATCGTGTGGGATGCATCGCAAATGGCAGAGGCCGGGGCATTCGTGATCGTCGGCTCACAGGGCGAACTGGACATCGAACGCGGTCTCGTACGGCGCGAGGACAGCGCGACACTCGTCGCGGCGGGCGGGACCGTAACCGGCACGCCCACAACCGAAGCGCCGGACACGGCAGATGCACCGGCCAAGGTCAAGCCCATCCATAGCGCAACACTCTGCCAGCGACTCACCGCACATCGCACCGCCGCCGTCCATGCGGAACTGATTGCGCAGCCTACCGTGGCGATCGCTGCGCTGCTGCAGCACTTGATTCCGCAAGCAGTGCCCGAGCACTACGGCCATGCCTGCGCACCGCGCTATCTGGCGCTCTCTGGAAACAACAATCGCGATAGTCTTCTGCACGCGGCAGACGACCTCCCTGTCAGCCCGGCCTGGAACACTATCGAGACGCAACGCACACGCTGGATCGCGGAACTGCCAGCAAGCCAAGCCGATCTGCTGCCATGGTTGCTCAGGCAGGACGCGTACACGACCTTGCTCGACCTACTCGCGTTTTGCACAGGAACCGTGCTCGATGGTATTGCGACATCCGAAGCGCCACACGCGATTAACGCACTGGCCGATGCACTGAATCTTGATATGGCCCGGTACTGGACACCAACGCGCACCGCGTACTTCGACCATGTCAGTAAGGCGCGCATCGCGGAGGTCGTGTCTGGTGCGGTTTCTCCCAAGATCGCGGCGGACCTCGCGAAGATGAAAAAGAGCGACGCTGCAGCGGCGGCGGCGGCGGAACTGCGCCTCGCGAAGGTCGCATGGCTCCCGGAAATCCTCACCGATCGCGAGATTCCGGCATCGCCCTCATGGGCTGTCCACCGCGACGACGAGGATGACAGCGATGGCGAGGACGTCGATACAAACGAGAACGGCGGAAATGACCACAACCCCGTCAACCACACGCCTCACGACGCCGAGCCGTCTACCGGAACCGCCGAACAGCCGCCGTGGCCTTTTCCGACCACCGAATCGGTAACCGCTGCACAAACTGACCCGGACGTCGCGTAACTGTTGATCCTCATCCAATGACGCAACACAGCATATGGCAGCGCACTTCAGGGCCTGCCGTATGCTGACCTGCCCTGCGCCGCTTGGCTAACCGTACCCGACGCGTGGTGCCCTGACCGCCCGTCCATCCAACCACTCGCAACCAGCAGCATCAAGCAGAGGACCGTTGCGCTCGCCAACCATAGACACCGCATCGCACGCACAAAACGTCGTTCCATCGCCGTCGCCATCATGTCCATCCGCGCCGCCGCCGTGTCCAACGCTTTGTCGAACCGACCGATCGTCTCATCCAGCCGCTCACGCTGTGCGCGCCCCGAAATTGCCGCCGCACCGATCATTCGATTGCCGGCCGAGCGCACAACCTGACTGGTCAGCCGTGTGCCGAGCGCCGTCAGTGCCGCCTCATTGAGATTCGCCAACACTTCCCGGTACCGCGCCTCATGTTCCTGAATCAGGTCCTCCGCCACCGTGATCGTCGCCTTGCACCGTTCAAGCGCGCTGCGGTGTTGTTGCATTAACGCATCGTTCGCGCCACCGATTTCCCGCCGAGCCGCTTCGAGACTACCCTCGCTCGCCCATCGAATACGCTCCGGCATTGCCTCATACAGGCGCGCGTAGTATTCGAGCACCGCGATGATGGACCAGAGCGCGTCGTTGTCGTGCAGGTTCAGGACGCCCGATACCCGACGCATCCGGGCCAGACTCGTGTCGTCCGGAACCTCGCCGGATATCTCCTGAAACAGGCGAATCAGTGGCTCGACTGGCCGCCTACGGCTCATCATTGGTCCCGGCGTTATCAATCATGGTCGAGAAGATCATGTCGCACAGCGCGCGCCAGCGCAGCAGTTCTGCCCGCTCGCCGATGTGCATCGTCTCCGACGCGACGCGAATCGACATCCGCTGACTACGCAGTTCGTCCGCGACACGATCCGCCAGATCCGGGAAGTCGAGTGTGCGTCCTCGTGCTTCGATCGTTTTGCGTAATTGCGACGCCTGATACAGCGTGAACTTGTCCGGCGTGCCGAAATGACCGTTGCGCACGACATGGATCGTCGCCTGGGGGAATGTCGGACTGAACGCGCGCAGTAATTCCAAACTATCGCGCTGCCGGTTGATTACCCACAGCACGATGAGTTCGCGCCGCAGTTCGCTGAGCGTACTGGCAAGTGTCGCGCCAAAACGGGTAATACCCGTTTGGCTGCGCGCCGCCGTGTTGACAACAATGGCTGCGTCTCGGCGTAAGTCGCATAAGTTGACCAGGCCGATCCAGCCTTCTGCTTCGTCCAAACTGTAGGCGACGCACGGTACCTCGTCCTGAATCGCTTTCATCACGTCGGGATTGGACGTATCGGTTTCGACCAGCGCGACAGGAAAATCACGGCGCTGGAGGTAGTCGGCCAGCGCGAGCGAGACAATGCTCTTACCCACACCGCCCTTGCTGCCGCCCACCAGATAGATTGGATAAATCGTCGTCATACACTTCCTCTACAGGTTCTCGGTGTCAGGCACAATCTCGAACGAGAACGCATTCTGAATCACCATGGCCCCCGAATTGGTCGTCGCCCTTCGACTATCCTTTCGGTCTCGATTCTCTACTTGATCGAGAGACGGCAGTCTTGTTTGTTTCGGCTTCTTGATTCGCGGTGGCGCAGTAGCCTGACCCGGTGGGGCGGCTCTTTCCAAACGCCCGGCCTTGTGATCCTTCGCTACGCGTTGCATCGCGTAGCGCAAAGTGCTGGCGCTGATGCCCACGCCCTCTTCCGCCATCTGCTGAACGATTTCTTCGAATGTGTAGCCCTTCTGTTGCGCGCCGTTGATCTGCGGCCGCATTGCATTCACCGCCTCACGCACAGTGACGTGATGCTCGTGTGTAGGCTTTGGTGGCAGCGCGTCGAGACGGCGAGCTACCGCGTCCCATTGCGCTTGAGTAAAGTGCTTTACGACCGGCATGATCCGCCTCGACACACTGCCTTAATACCATCTTGCTGATCGCAATGATGGCCGTCAATGCCCGAAAAAAGCCGAACTTAGCGCATCGGACCGCATGGGAACGGGCCGGAATTGAACGGCATCGCAAAATATTTTGTGTCGTCGCGCTGAGGCGACACCAACTCGCGATCGACCATGCCTTAAGTTACAAACGACGATCGGAGCCAGACGAATCTGGTCATGTGAGTGCGGCTCGAGGAGCAAACCTCTGCATTCGACCGCTGCGACTTACTCCGCATCCGCGTCGCCGCCTACTGGTTGAGTTCGCGCCCACACTGACGCGGTCACGTTTTCAATCAGTCGCTTTTGTTGCACTGTGTGTGACGGCCCCGATCGGTCACGTCGTTCACAACGCTTCGTTTTCCTACGTCACCTGGCCAAAGGATTGACATGACGCAACTCGTGCCGTTCGCTGCTTTTGATTACAGGCGGATCGTTTTTCGGCGCGAGACGTGCGCCCTTCCTGCTCGCTATGAACACGTCTTTTTGCAGCCACGGCTCCATCTTTCTGCATGACCACACCGCATCGTGCGTGGCAATTGACGAACGACGAGATAAAAGGACAAAAGAAGCGGAATTGCAGGATAGGCTTGCGCCGGTTTTTGGCACCATTGCAATGCTCCTCGAAAAATCAAGTCCGATCTGACGTCCAAAGTGTTTTCTAGATCAACGACTACAGCATGCACTACCAAGCACTCCGATGTTGTCCACATTCGTCCATTTCTTCGTTCATCGTGAGAACCTTAGCTCTCAAGCACGCGGAGATTTGCTGAACAACGACCTGGTAGGTTCAATGAGTCGCTGCAACAGCCTCGCGTAGCTTATCGGCCGGAGACATGAAGCCCAATGTTTTTCTGGGTCTTTCATTGAGCCGCGCTGCAATTTTGTTCAGATCCGTCTGCGAATATTGATCAAGTTTCGTACCGTGGGGCAAGTACTGACGCAGGAGCCGGTTCGTGTTTTCGTTGGTGCCACGTTGCCAAGGACTCCGCGGGTCGCAGAAGTAGACCTTCACATCCGTGGCGATCGTGAAGTCTTTGTGGTTCGCCAGCTCCATGCCCCGGTCCCAGGTGAGGGACTTGCGTAGATGCTGCGGCAGCCGCCTAACCTCGCGCTTCAGGCCCGCCACAACGCTCACCGTGTCCTTTCCCTTGACCTTGACGATGATAGTGAATCGCGAGCGCCGCTCCACCAAAGTGGCGACATGAGTATTGTTGGCGCCACTGACGAGATCTCCTTCCCAATGACCGGGCACTGCACGGTCGGCGGCTTCAGGTGGTCGCTCGTGAATAGAAACCGCGTCAGCAATCTTATTGCGAGCACCCTTCGAGCTGGAGAAGCGCGAGTGACGCATCTTACGTTGGGTCCGCAAGTGATACTGCAGTTCCTTCTTCAGAACGCCGCGCGCTTGCACAAACAGGCTGCGATAGATCGTCTCGTGAGACACGCGCATCGCCTCGTCATCGGCATATCGGTGCTTAAGCCAACCGCTCACTTGCTCTGGGGACCATTCGCGGCAAAGCTTACGCTCGACCGCATAACGCAAGCGCCGGTTCTGCTCCAGAAGGCAGCGTTTGGGGCGCAGAGCAGACTGCAAGGCCCGCGCATCCGCTTCCAAAGCTCGATAGTGGCCTGTTCCACCGTTACGCGCAATCTCACGGGAAATTGTGGAGGGCGCACGGTTCAACTGGCGGGCAATCGCTCGAATTGACAGTCCAGCCGAGGCGCCGCGCGAGATCTCTTCACGCTCGCTCAAGGTCAATGCCCGCAACGACCGCTTACGAGCAGCAGGGGTGTACCCTCCGCATAGTCGGATCACGCCGTAGATCGAGCCTGCAGGCTTGCCTAGCGCCGCCCCGATGCCAAGAAACGATTCGCCTGCTCGCCACCGCCGCCAAACCTCTGCCTTGCCTTCTGGCCGCAACCCTGGCCGTCCCATTTGTGCCATTCGTCAACCCTCCCTCGTTCGATACTAATAGGAAGGTGTTGCTACGATCCATTGAACCTACCCTTCTGAAGTTTACGAAGTCGAGATTGTTCATCCACGGCCTAGCCGACTATATTGGAAGGAAGGGCAGTCGACACATCACATTTCGCTGTAGAGCTGTTCATGTCGACAAAGGAGGTGGCCTGATCGGGCGCCACGTTCTGGAGGAATGTTCTGTGGGATTTCTTAAACTTGCGATCATCTTCGGTACAGTCATCGCGATTGCAAAGAGCATTCGGCTTTTTAGTCGTCACTCGCGACGTCAGTACGGTTACAGTTTCTTCACGGCACGTGGATTTTGGCTTGCCGCAGTCGGCATTAATCTCACATGGTGGGGATACGTCGGATGGGGAACCGCACTACTGCATCACGAATCGATGTGGGCGGGTCTCGTCCTCATGGCAATGGGGCTTGCGGCAGTCATCCGGTTGATCTACGAAAACGTCAGAAACACGGCGCTGACGTACGGTGTTCCCGGATCGATCCTGCAGCTTGTGCTGTTTTTTCCGGTGGCAGTCTACGGCATCCCGCTTCTCGCGATCACGTTCCTGTTTCTGCTCGTCGTGACATTCAAGGCCGGACCAGCGTGGCTTTCCGATCGGGAATGACCCCAACGCTGTGACCGTCAACGCTCCACATCCTGCCTAGCGCCGCCTGAACGCTCCACGGCATCTGACACCTGACGATCCGGCATCTCGCTCCTGTCATCCGGCGCACGCCCTACCATTGGTCGATCTCGTTGCACCGGCATGGACCCGACGAAGTACGCCATTTCAACGGCCATCGAGCGATCCTCACGCACACTCGACCTCGCCATTGCGTAGGCAATTTCTCGCCAGGCGGTAAATACGCCACCTTGCGCGACCCATACTGCATCGCGCTGAGCATCGGTCGGCATCGATTTCCAGTACCTCGGCGTTTCGCCACGCGCAACCATATGGACGACCGGCTGCTTCGGATAGCGCTGCGTCACACCGCGCACACGCCGAGGCGTCGCATTCGCCTCGACACCATGCTCACGCAACTTCTCCGCAAAACGCTCACGCCATCGCTGAAGATCCTTATGGCGGGGATTCAGGCGATGGCCGTCCGGACCACGTACCTGTACGCTCAGATGCACATGCGGATGCGCTTCGTCATTGTGCGCGGCGAAAACGTATGCCCTTCCGTCACCGAACTCAAGCGCCGCGAAATCTCGCGCCGCATCGCGCACTGCTTTCCGATCCGTTCCCGGTGGCATCGACAGCAGGATGTTGAACGTCTCGCGCCGCGTGCTGGTCTCGGGGATACCCCACCCGCCGAGTTGCCAGGTCTTCATGAGATCACTCAGCGCATCATTGCCTTCAATCCGGTCACCGTTCTGATCCTCCAGTTCGGTCCGGCCGTTACGAGAGATATAGCGCAGATGTCGACGTACGGCTCCCATGCCCTGCGCACTCGCTGCCTTGTTGGTAATCTTCACCATGACTTCAGGAGAGCGCCTGAGCGTGCGGGCGACCTGCGCACGCATGCGAGCGGCAGCGTTGCGAATACCCACATGTGAGAGCCGCGACGCTTGCGCATGTCGTAGCGGATCATGAAACAGGCGATCGCCCCAGTTCACGAGCATCGCGTCGATGTAGATTTTCGGGTATGGCATGTCAGCGGCTCCAGCGATCGAGGTTCGCGCGCATAATCGCGGCCGCCGTATGCAGGTGTTCGTCAACGTGCTCTCGCAATTGCGCCCATTCGGACATTAAATCTCGAGGCACTGGTTCGGTTTCGTTGGCACGTGCAAGTTGGCCCAACAAACGGCCGATCTCAGCAAGTCGCTGGTTTGATACGGACAGCGCACTCAATTCTGGCTCGCCCAATTGCGGTTCCCGGCTCAATTGCGCCCGAACCAGCGAGACTATCCAGCGATTACTGCGCAGACCCATTGCTGCGGCGCACCGCTCGACCGCATTCAGCTCCGCGCTGGTCAGTCGGATTTCGATGCGATGACGCGGCTCCCCAACGATCGGTAGAGGTAAGCGACATATGGTCGTGCCGGATTCGCCGTCCGCATCGTCGCCGATAGCCGTTGCGATCAACTGACGCGCGCCCTCGCCCGCCGTCAAACCTCGGCGAGCGCACCAGTCGTCCCAGCGCAACCTGATTGCCCCAAGTTCGACGCACAAACGCTCGCGCACGACCACGATTCACCTCAGCGAGAGGGTGATGATCGCGACGGCTCGGCTGGCGTGCGCTCGAGTTCGCGGGCAGGCGTGCGTTCGGAAGCCTGATGCTTGCGACGATTCCGGCCCGATGGCGCGCTCGGATCGAATACCTTCGGCGTCGGGACCGGAATGCCTTCGCGCTGGAACGCCGCCAGCATGCGTTCAGCGTGCTGCCGCACACGGGTAACGGAGCGCTCGCTGAAACCCTGTTCGCGCATGGCGGCCGTCAGCACGGCTACATGCAATGCCCGTTCGCTACTTAAATGGCGCGCATCGTGACTGCCGTGCGGCGCTGTTTCGTCGACTGGAGCACCGAATGAATCTGTAGATCGGGCTTGGTCATCCCGCGAATAGTTCGGCTTCTGTGAGACTGCGACGTCATGACCTCGCTGCACAGTCTCTACCTGCCAGGTATTGCGATGCACGACCTTCTCGTCTTCACCGATCACCCTTCCTTCGTCATCCAGGATTGGCATTCGCACGGTGACGAGACGTTTGCCAAGATTTTCGAGTATCACCTGCTGTCCGATCTCGGCATTCGCCTCGCGCACCGCACGCTCGAGATCCACACCCCACACGACTTGATCAACGCCCGCCACATCGCGAAACACGACGTAGTACGAGTCGCTGCGCGCTGGATTATGCTGATACGGGGCGCCACCATGCTCACGCAGTTCTCCAACGTATCGCCGCGGCAGATCAGCTTCGTCGTGCGCAGCGCTCTGGCTGCCTTCAGGAATAGGCGGTTCCGATGCCGACACACGGACCGATGTGGATGGAGAGTTAGGGTCGCCATTCGTGCCTACGTCGACTCGGGGCGCGCTTGAAACCATAGCTGGATCATCTGCGCGAGCCGGCCCACTCTCGGCAGTTGCCACCCCGACTTGCGCAACCACTTCGATGCGATTGTCCAACCGCGCCTGCCGCACATCTGTCAGACGGGCCAGATCTGCTGCTTTCGGCTCGTAGCCGCTCACTTCAATGCCACGCAGCGTGCCCTGCAACCACGCCTCGCTACGAAACACCTCATGGCCCGAGACACGAATGCGCCGCCACGATTTGGCATGCACCATGTCAATCATCGACTCGATGACGTCGGGTCGGTTGTGCTCGGTGACGAGATATGGCCCTAGATCTTCGAACGCGAGTTGATACGGCGCGTCCTTCAGGAAATACTGATTGCCCGCGCGCAAGTAACGCTTGCGTACGCGTTCGGGCGGTTGGTCGAGCGGCACACCGAACAGATCCACGTCGGCCGGCGTCCCGCTCGGCGACCGAGCCCCGGCCTTCTGCGGCGTGATCGCATCGTCACGGATGGCCTGCTCCCGCAATCGCGCCCGGGTGGCATCGAACTCACGTCGGCGCCGAGCCGATACGGCTGCTAGTGCAGCCGATTCCAGCCTGCTCCGACGTTCGTCCGACGCAGCCGGTCCGCCACTGTTAACCGGCAAATCCTGTTCGATCACGTTGATAACTGGATCGGCTTCATCCGCGGAAGTTCTCAGAGCCATGTGGCACCTCGCATTCTAGAGATCGGCGTTGAATGTTGGCGCGATGCTGGTATGCCCTATCGGTCAGGCATTGAGCCGGCTTCGCGAGACGCTTCCTGTTCCCGCGACTTCTCGAGGGCGGCCGCACGCGCTTCGCGGATGCGCGTCCAGGATCTCGCCTGCAACTGATCAAGCATCGCCTCCAGATTGGGGCTGTAGTTCAACTCGCGTGCCGACTTTTTCAGCGAACCCACCATACGTTCCAGCAGATCGCGCGCCCGGTCCCACGGATAGACCTTCGCCTGGTCGCCGTCATAACCCACTTGCAGCTCGGATCCGTTCAACCGGGCGTTTTCATCCATCCATTTCAGACGGTCGGACACAAACGCCATTCGATCTTTGCGGTGAAACACGACACTGCGTGTCGCGACCTGCTGGATTAGATAGTGTTCCGTGTTGAACACCTCACCCCGATAGGGGCCACCGTTTTCGCGCGGCGTGCCCAGCCTGAGCGGTGAGCCAAACCGATGTTCCGCAAGCGCCTTGACCTCGTTCGGAACGTCACCCACGCCAAACAACGGTTCGCCGATTGACGGACGCGTCGACGCAAATCGAGGCGGATCGCCAGCCGATGGCGCCGCAACGGGCAGCGTGTCAGGCAGAGCATCCACCGAGGGTGATCCCGAGCCGGATGCACGATCCGTTGCCGCCACATCCGGCGTCGCCTGTTTCGGCGCACCTCGCTTTGAGGACCGGCGACGCGACGTGCCGTCATCTTCTGCCAGCAGCTTTTCCTTGACGTTGCTCATCTTCCCGCCCTCCTCATACTCATTGACATAAACCAAGGTGAAACCGGATTCGGTGCAGATTTCCGATTGACCATCTGCCCTTACAACAGAACGGACCATGACGCGCAGGTATTCGCCGACCGCTTCAAATCCGCTCAGCACCACCATGTCGCTGAAGTCGTTCGGCACCATGCCGTGGATGCGCGCATCTGCGGCGAATCGTGGCCAAACTAGATGCGCCCTCGCGTCTTCCGCCGCACGCCGCGCCTGCGCCTCGCCACTACCCAGTTCACCTAACACGATCAGTTCCGCGGCGGGATACTGTTCACGCAAACTCTTCGCCACCAGCCCCAGGTTCCCACTGGACAGCGCCGCCGTCGCGAACCAACCTGTGGCTCTTGAAGCCGCCAATGCTGTCGCCATACCTTCCGCGATCAGAACGCGCGACGGAGCGCTGGCCGGAACCCATCTCGGCTCCGTCGTCCAGTAGCCACCCCGCTTCGCTCCGCCAGCTAGGGACGATTTGCGCCCGTGTTCGTCGATCAGTTCAAGCGTCGAGATCGATCCGTTCCAGACCGGCACGATCAAAACACGTCCATTCAGCGGTACTTCCTCGCTGACCGGCAGGTAGCCAAGCAGTGTATGCAGTTCAAGTGCATCGAGCTCGCGCAGCGTGTATGCAGGGTCAAGGTGCTTACGTACAAGATAGGGATGCTGCGGGCCGACTGGTCTGGCCCACTGCCAGATCGAAGCGGCCTCGTGGGCAACAGTTGCGTGACGTGCTTGCAGTTGAGCCTCGTCCCGTGCGCGCTGAGCCAACACCTCGGGGGACGCCGCCAGCACGGCGGTCATGCGATCTGGATAATTCGCCCGCTTCAGATCGAAACCGTACTGACGCGCCTGCCAGAAAAGCGTAGCGAGCGTCTTGCCACCCGATGCACTGGCGGAGCGCCATGTTGTCCGGGCCGCACGCTCGTTGTAGTTGGCTGCCGTCCGGCTCCACGCGTCCCAGATTTCAAAGCCTTCGTCCCCGAAGCCCTGCTTGAGCGCAAACGCCATATCGACCCAGGTCTCGTAGTCGTCGGCCGGAATCGCGGCAAGCGCTGCACGCGCACGGTCCGCATCATGCCCGTAGGGTGTCGTCATTGCCGGGCTCCCGCAACTGGCAGACCGCTCACGGTTGCCTGGCGCGCAGGTTCAACAAAGTCGAGCTCAGCCACATCAAGATCATTCACGCTCAGGCAACGTCTCGCCTGCTCAACCTTACTGACTGGCATGCCCAGCAGCATGAAATGCCGCTCCACGTAGGCCACAGCCTCCTCCTCGCTGATGTCTGCGAGGTTCGGCGGCAGATCACGCGGATTCCACGCCTGCAATACTTCCAGGTACTCGTGCGGAAGATGAACGAGCCCCGCGCCCTCCGGGTCGGCCTCATCGGGATGCAAGTCGCGCAATCGTCGCTCGACCACCGCGGAAAAATAAGCCATGTCCAGGGCAGGCACGGACGGCGCCGGCATGACGCGGGACGCAAACTCGGGATCGCGCCAATAGCAAATCTTGTCGGCCAAAATCGGCTTGGTGTTTTCGAGCAGGATGATTTCCTTGTCGCGCTCCAGTTCCTTCAACTCCTGCGGCAACAGCAACAGCCGGCGCTGTTCGGATACGCTTTCGCTTGAACCACCCCGGCCGCCAAAGAAAGCGTTGGGGCGGCTCACGCTGCGCGACTGGTCGGTGAACGTCCCGAGCATTTCCGAGTAATCGTTCGCGTCCTTCTGCTCGCGCGGTGCATAGAGAATCTGCATCGCGTGGTTCGTGATGATGGTACGGGCATCGGATCGCCCGTAAACGGATTCGAATTGCGCGATCGATTGCACGATCGACAGCACGCGCAGATTGAAGCCCGGCATATAGGCAATCGCGCGCGGAAGAATGTGGATCTTTCCGATTGCGGTCATCTCATCGAGCAAAAGCAGGCACTGGAACTTAAGCGTCGGATCGGCTTCGGGCAGCTGTTTCGTGTTCAAGTTGATAATCTGCGAAAAGAGCAGGTTCACGATCAAGGCCGCTTCCGACAGATGGTCGGGCGTGACACCGATATAGATGGAAATACGTCGGCGCCGCAGATCACGCGGATCAAAATCGCTCGCGCTCGTTGCTGCGTCGACAATCGGGTTGGCCCAGATCGTCAGCGGCGCATTGAAGGTCGCCAACACGCTCGCCAGCACCTTGTCGTCATTGGACAGGAAGCGATTCAGTGCATCCACGCATTGTTGCGAGAGCAAGCCACGATGCCGGACCAGCGCTCGCTGCAAATAGGTTTTGACCGGCATGCCATTGCCCGACGATTGCCGCAGCACTTCGCCCATCGTGACGGGAAAATCAGGAGTCGATGCATCCTTGCCAGCCCGGTGCGCATCACGCCATTCGCACAGCAGAAGCACGATACCGAGGAACAGATTTCGCGCCTGATCTTTCCAGAAATCGTCGTGGCCGCCTGGTGGATATAGTGCATAGCCGATCGCGAGAATGTCGCCCACCCGGAACAAGCCATCGGAGATCGCAGACAGTGGGTTGTAGCGGTGTGTCCGGCCATCTTCGGCAAACGGATTGAACAGATAAACATCCTGCCCATTCGCGCGGCGGAAGCCGGCTGTGACCACATAGTTTTCCAGCTTGATGTCAAGCACCACCACCGAATGTGGAAAGGTGAGAAGATTCGGGATCACCACAGCGACACCCTTGCCAGAGCGAGCAGGGGCAGCAAGTAGCACGAATTGCTGACCGGCAAATCGCAGGTAACGGCCGCGCCATACCCCCACGACAATCGCAGGCGGCGTATTGAGATGGGCGTGCGTCGTCATAGCAGCCCCGCCTGCCGGATTTCCGATTCATTCGCAAAGCGCGCACTGCCATAGAGACGACGTCGATGCGAGTTCACCCATAGCGCATGAACGCCTAATACCGGTCCCCCCATGCACACGAGTACACCGAACAGCGCCGCCCCAACCAGCTTACGTCCGACGTTCGGCATCGCCCCGTCGCGCCACATCAGCGCCGCATCGAGCCAACCCCACAGTCCCGCGTGCAGCGGATTAATGCGCAGGCTGGCATAGAGGAGGAATGACGCGAGCCCGAGCGACGCCGCCAGCCCAGCCATTAAGCAAGCTAGCGCGACCAACGTCACTACAGCTGTCCGAATATGCTGGCGCAAAGGCGACGACGGATGACCCATGGCCGCCCCTATACAAACGCGGTGCGCGCCTTGCGCACCGGATCGAACCAGACTTCGGTCATGCCCCAGCGCCTGCCGGTCTGCTTACCCTCTACGTCGAACACTGGGTGTGATTCCATGTGCGCGACGACATCGACTGTCAGGAACAACAATCTCTTGAGTGCGGCATCGTCCCAGGCGGCGGCCTCCGGATGTTCCTTTGCCATCAGCGCGAATCGCTCGATCGCGACGGTCACATTGGGCGCGTGATAGCTCGTGATCGACCCTGCATGTCCTGTCGTCAGAAGCTTCAGGAAGTCGTAGGCTTCGGCGCCACGCAGTTCGGCCAACAGCACGCGATCCGGGCGCATGCGCATCGCACTTGCAATGAGGTCCGCGGGCGTCACCTGCGCGTGACCATGCCCGCCCTTGCTATATAGAAGATGCACGCAGTTCTCGACGTGCCGGATGAATAGCTCCCGTACGTCCTCGATCGTCACGATCCGCTCGGTCGCAGGAATCGAGCGGCATAGGGTCTTCATGAAACTGGTCTTGCCGGACCCTGTATTGCCGACCACCGCGATGTTGCGTTTTCCCGTGACAGCGTGCTCGAAAAAGGGAACCCAGTCATGCTCTTCCAGGCACTGGACGAGATTGCGGTCTTCGGCAGACAAGTCTGCCAAAACAGAATCGAGCCCGTCCGGCCTCCGCCATACCGTAGCGTCGAACAATCCCTCGTCGCGACATGCACAGAGCGTCTTTTCGTCCGGGGACGGACGGCGAATCGTGACCGACACCGTCCGCGCCGGCACGACCGGCGGAACCACGATCTGGATACGCGCGTCGTCCGGCAACAGCGCGGACAGAATCGGATGCTGCGACGATACTTCCTGGTTGGTCAGGGTCGCTACCGACACCGCGAATGACATCAGCCGGTCGAAATCGAGGTCGGCGTAGTCGTGGCCGTGCCAACCGACCGAGTTTTCGGTCAAAACACGTTGCGGCCGATTGATCACCAGTTCAGTCACATCGGGATCATCGAGCAGTGGCGCGAACGGTCGCATCAGTTCGCGTACGGATGCGTCGTCGGGCAGCCGAGCCAGCACCGCGTCGCGCGATGCATCTAGCAGATGCGAGTGAATCATCATCGCGTGCCCTCCGGCTGCAGTGCATACACCGATCCGAAATCCAGATCGCGCGCAATCACGATCGTGAACTCCGCGCCCTGGTTCTGGGTGAGCGTCGGTGGGATACCGATCGTGCTGTCGAGCACGCGCGTGGCCATGTCGTTGCCCTGCTGTTGCGTGCTCTGGAACACCACCGATCCGTTGGCGTTGCCACCGCGCGTCGACAGATAGCCGATCGCGTCCTGCGTAACGCCAAGCAGCATCGCCGCACCAATGCGCTGACTCCAGTGGTTGTCCACGTAGCCGTCGATGCCCATGCGGCCGAGTGCGTCGGCCGCCGGCGAATCGATCTCGACCGTGACACCGTTTGGCGTCTTGATACGGGCCGACAGCACGAATACCCGCTTCTGTCCCGGAGACATGTTCGAACGATACTGGCTGTTGATCTGCGAACCCCGCTCAATCAGCACGACGTGGCCGTCGTCGGAATACACGTTCTTGGTCACCGTGCAGGTCGACAAGCCGGCCTCGGTCGAATCAAACGCCGTATCGCCCGCGCAGTCGATCTTGGCGCCCTGCGCAAGCACCAGGCTCCGATTACCGAGCGTTCCGGCCTGAACACGCGGTGTCACGGTCGGCATCAGCGCCTGGGCGAGCCCGCTCCCCATCTGCCCCGAACCTTGGGCTGACGCGCCTGCACCGCCGTTTACACCGCCGGTAAGCGGGAAAGACACACCACCCGACCCCGGCACGCCTAGCGCCACACCCGCGAGTTCCTGCCCACCGCCCGTTGCAAGCAGCGGCGCATCGTAGTAGCTGCGAGGTGTCGCAGCGTGTGCGACGCGAGCAGGCGTGACCACACCCGAAGTCGATGCGAGGCGCACGGCAACCGCGCTTGCCGGTACCGTGGCCGAGGCTGTGTTACCGACCGACGACGCGGGCAGATCGTTGAACATGCGCCCCTGGGACGACGTACCGGCCATCGAATCGCGCCGCGCCTTCGATTCGGCATCGTGCCGCGCGAGAAAACCGTGCACGGTCCAGACGGCGCCCACACCGACGATCAGCACGATCACCACGGGCGTCAGCCACCAGGCGCGCGGACGTGCACCTCGGTATTGCCCCAACGCTGGCATACCGCGATCAGCGGAAGCATTTGATGCGTCCGCGTTCTGGCCACCTTCAGACTGACGCTCAGAGTCATCGTCGGGCTCAATCACGTTGCGCGGGGTATCGTCATTCATCGCGATGGCTCCGCAGAATGCGCTTCACCCCGTTGACCGTCGTGCCGTCATGAGCCGGCACGCCGTCGATGTCGTAAGCGTCATTCCAGATTCCAACGACCTCTCGTGCGAGCCGCAACACGAATCGCTTCGCCACCTCATGTATGACGATCGTGTCACCGTCGATGTGCTTGTCGACCACGCTTTCCGTACCGTCATCGGCCACCCGGAAAATCGCCGGCATGCGTCGGTTGTTCGGAATACGCAGATACGTAAAACGTCCGTCGTCCCATGCCGCGGTCGGTGCGATGTCGTCGGAGCTCGGCATCACCTGCATCGAATACCGTGCGTTACGCACGGCCGCGGGCTGCGTCAGGCGCTTCGCAACCAACTCGACGTCCGATTCCCTCGACGCCCGCTTCGCCAACTCGTCCAGATAGACGAAAGTCACGCGATACATCACGCGGTCATTGCCGAACTTCGACTTCAGCGGAAGCACAACGAGATCAAAGCTGTAGCTGTGCCGGTCGGTGCGAATTTCGAGATTCGAATCGTGGGCGGCAAGCTGCGGTTTCAAGTACACATCGTGATCGCCCTTGTTCGCCACCACCTGCCAGCCGTCTCGATCTCCAGGTGCGACCACCTGAATGTGCTCGTGGGAACCCAGCGCGATGTGCGTCGCAAAGCCGCGTTGAGCCTCCACGCGCACCACCTCATCGGCTCGATAGATCACCTGGCGAACGCGCGAGTCGCCGTTCCAACCGGGCAGATCAACCGCCCTCGCGCCCCCCACGAGTAGCAGACTCGCCAGCGCGATGCCGAACGGACGCACTCTCATGGTGTGCCTCCTACTGCCGACGCCGACGGCGTATATTCCGCATCCCGGCTATAGGCTGTGACCTTGAAGCCGAACGGGTTGGCGATTGCCACGCTCTCACGCGTGAACACGGGCGGCCAGTAGGTATAAGCCAGCGTGATCACGAAACGCTGGGTTGGCTCGGCATGGGCCTCGCCATTCTTGAACGACGTCCGTTCGACGTGCACGACTGCACGACCGGGTTCGTCGGGCGGCAGCGTGACCGAGAGAATCCGGATGCGCCGCTCGACACCAGCCCCCAACTGCCGATCCAGTGCATCGGGACCGCTGTAGATGCCACGGTAATCGCGAGCAACGACGTCATCGCTCATCGTGAGCACGCTGTCGTAGTCCATCTGCAGCAGTCCCCAGTCATAGCGCTCGCGTGCGCGCACATAAGTCTCGACCCAGTGCTTGTCCTGGATCTCCTTCGTATGCACGTGGCGGGCGTCGAGCACGTCGATCACCTGGGATTCGCCCGTCAGGCGATCGACCTCGATGGGCAGAGGCACTACGCGATAGAACGGCACCATCACGGCGAGTGCTACCGTGCTCAGCACGGCAATGCCCACTGCCGCATAAGCGATGTGCCATGCACGCCGCTCGGAGCACTCCTGCAGGTGCGTCAGCGACGCCTCGATGTCGAGTACGCGGCCATAACCGTGCAAGCTCATGAGTAATCTCCCGCATCCGGCACCGCGGGCTGGTCCGGAGCAGCCGGCACGGGCGTTGGCACGTCAGGCACGGGTGGGACACGATTGACCGGCACGCGGTGCAGGCCGTCCGGCAATACGGGCTTGGGTGGCCCGCTGCTGCAGGCGGCAAGACTCCAGGCGAGGCACCCGGCGAACGTCAACGAACTCAGTATGGTCATGGTGTCGCCTCAGTTTCCGAATGACGCGGGCACCATCTGGTCCTGGAGCCGGTTGGTCTTACCCGCTCGGCTCAGCACCAGTTCACTTTGCTGCTCGGCTACGAGCTTGTCCTCCGTCTCGGCCAGCATGCGAAAGAGCTGCAGTTTGGTCATCTCGTTGCCGACCGCTGTAGATTCGGTCTGAATACGCGCTTGCAACTCCGCGACGCCCTTTGGGTCCTGCGTCGCGTTGATCTGTTGCGCGAGACTCTGGATCTGATCCAGCTCCTGCAGCTCGGTCTGGTATGCCTGCAGGCCGAACGCCTTGTCCTGGTAGGGCTTGTTGAGCGTGCGCCGACACACCTGCTGATCCACCCCGGTCTGGTCCTCGCAGTCGTAGATCCGGTTGGCCGAGCGCAATGCCTGCGCACTGCCCGTCAGGCCCGCGTAGCCGCCGTTCTGGATCGCGGTATAGACGCTCTGCCAGTTCGACGGCAACGAGTTGGCGACGACTGGATTGCTCAGAAGCGCGCCGAAACCGCGTGTGCCGATCGTCGACTGGTAGATCTGCATTTCTTGCTGCACTTGCTGCTTGAGTTGGCCCACGGTGGCAACGGCCTGCACAACGCTCTGCGCGTCGTAAACCGGGATCCCTTGCGCGTGAGCGCCAGCGCACTGCCCCGCACACGCAAATGCGACAGTGATCCATTTGCTTCGCCCGTTCATGATCGTTACCTCCTGGTCAGCTGTCCTGCTGGCCCAAATTCGCGCGCGCAGCGCGCTGGTAAGCTGGGGTCCCGCCGCCGCTCGACCCAGATCTCCCACCCGAACCCGTCCGGTCGCGAATTTCGCCACCGGAGGGCGGGCCTCGTCCGGTACGGCTGAACGCCCGCCCGATCGCCGTGACGAGGCTTCGCGATGCCATGCCGGCCACAAACGCGCCGAAACCCGACAGAGTGGCGCCGCCAGACAAGCCCGCTGCAACCGAAGGCAACTGCCAACCGACCATCGCGAGGAACACCCCGGTCGCAAAGAGCCCAATCGCGGCAGCAGCAGCTGCGGCATCGTCTAGGGAGGCGGAAACGGCTTGCATCAGGGTTGACGAATCGGCGCCGGGTGAGCCGCCCGTCGCGTGGAACGAAGTGAGATCGGCTGAGAATGCCGTGAGCGCCATGCCAAGGAAGGCAGCAACCAGAACCTGTAGCAACGCGTAATTGGCAACCTTCGCGGTCCACGCTTCGAAAAATCGCGCAGTGGGCGCAAACGCGGCGCACGCGATGAAGATCGGGCCCAGTCCGAGCACGAGATCGAGCAGCATCCTCGCCATCACGACCTCGAAGGCCAGCACGATCAAAAAGATGGACCCGCCGAGCGCAGCAATGAGACCGCAGAGGAAATCCCCAATCGCGGCGGCCAGACCGCTCGGACTGATTCCCTCATGCGTCGCCTTGTTGAAGTAGGCGTCCATCACGAGGTCGACCTGTTGGTCGTAGCAATCGAGCGTCCGGTAAATGCTGGTCGCCGCGCCCTGTCCCGTCACGGTGCTGCCGTTGGCCGACCCGCATCCCGGGTTGCCCCCGCCTGTCGTGTTCGCCGCGTTCTGAATGGTCTGGGCCAGCCCGGCCGTCGCGCCGTTGACGGCTGTGACGACCTGCTGCTGGTAGATCCCGGCGCTCAGCGCAAACGCCAGCGTGATCGACACTTTCAGCCCTCGCCAGGCAAAGGCTGGCATCGCCTCGTGGGCTTCGCCACGCACCACCGCGAGACCATAGGCCAGCACCCAGATCGTGACGCCCGTGGTCACGACCGGCACGAGTGCGCCGGAAAGCGCCGACGATACGGTCGTCACGTAGGTCAACATGCCGTTTTCGAGGGTGCCCCCCACTGCAGTAAAGAGGCCGCTCATCGCGCACCTCCCGGCCCGGGCGTCGGAGACAAGCGCGAGCTTGCCTGGGCCGCCCGGCGCTTCGCTAGTCGCTCATGAAAAACGGGCAACCAATCTTTGGGCATATCTCCGACTTCGGCACGGATCGCATCGAGCAATTCGACGTTATCGGTCGTGCCGGACAGGACATCGAGCACATCGCCAAGCCCCGCGAGATCGAGTCGACCGATCGCGGAGCGATGACCCTGCTTGACCAGGAACAAACGGCTGCTCTCGCCCAGGTTGCGCACGATATTGAATTCGGCTTCGGTCAGTTTGAAGCCATGCACGTAATCGTCGTAGTCGGCACGTGGATTCGGCAGGAAGAAAAACGTCGCGCTCTGCTCGATCAGCGCGCTGGCGATTTCGCTTCGCAATACGTCGGCCGGCGACTGGGTATCAAAAATCCCCAGTCCGTTCTGCTTGCGGATTGTCTTCTGCTTGTTCTTCGCAAAATCCGTGAAGACTGGGTCCCCGAGCCGCTTCCAGAACTCGGTCATCACATAGATGAAGCGTCGACCGTCGATTAAATTTTCGGTCCGATGCAGCAGGTACATCGTCACCGGCGTCGACACCTCGGGATCGTCCAGCAGCTCGGTGTCGTCGAAACCAAACAGTTTCGCGTGCGCCAGATCGATACGATCCGCCGGATTATCGAGTACCCACCCCAGACGTCCGCCCGCGCACCATTTGGCCAACCGCGCATGCAGGCTGTTTTCGCCCACGTTCGGTAGAAGCTGCCGCACCATCGACAGACGGCGCAGTGGCTTGTCCATACGCGCGACCTCTCGCACGGCACGTGAGATGTCGAGTTCGTCCTTTGCAGACAATGTCTCGCCGACGTCGACGAGCTTGCGCACGAGACGCTCCCAGAAATCGATCACCGGCTCATCCGGCGCCATCTGGAATGGGTTCAGCCCGGTGGGCTCGCCGCGGCGGAACACGGTATAGGTGCCGCCCATCGCACGAATCGCAATCTCCGTGCCGCGATCCTTGTCGAACAGCACCACCGTAAGGTCATACTTGGTCGCCATCGCGAGCATGAACAGCTCGAGCACCGTCTTGCCCGCTCCCGCCCGGCCGATGATCTGCGTGTTGGCGAGTGCCTTCTCGTCGAGTGAATCCTGCTTATCCGGTGTCGCGTGGAAGTTCAGATAGAGCGGCTGGCCGCTGGGTGTCTTGACGATCGTGATTGCCTCGCCCCACGGATTGCCTTCGCGCTTGCCGGTCGCGAAGTTGTGCAGGCTTGCCAGACCGCAAAAATTGCGCGACGTGAGCTTCGCTTCGCGCGGTCGGTGGCGCCAGTTTGCCGGTAGTTGCGCAAACCAGGCTGCATCAGCCACGAGATCGATCAATGCCGTCTGGAACCCGGCATCGGCCAGTTGCGTTCGTGCCTTCGCGATGCTTCGAGACACTTCATTCAGCGAGTCGCCGAGCACCGCCAGCGAGTAGTGATACTCGCCAAGAACAAAATTTCCGTTGATCAGATCATCGAGCGCGCGGTCGATCGCGTCGACCTGAGACAGGGCAACGTCCTCACCGGCGATAAGCTGATTGCGCTGCCGCTCCAATGCCTCCTTCGCCGTGGGTTTATCCAGAATCGTGAAGCTCTGCGTCTCGATATATTCGAAGTCGCCGTACAGCATGCCATTGAGCATGCCCGGCTCGGTGTCTTCCGGATAATCCTTGAGGTCCAGCATCGCCGCGAACCGCGTTGCCGTCGGCATGCGAATCTCGATTTTCTCGGCGCCAACAAAGAGCCGCGAAATCGGCAGCGCCTCGCGAATCGCGCCGGCTGGCACGGGCTCAGGTTCCCAGACTCCGTTGACCAGATAGCCGAGCAGTTCCAGCGCTGACGAATAGCGGCGCGAAGTGGCCACGATGGGACTCGGCCGGCGATAGACACCGAGCGCGACCGGTTCATAGGGTTTCAGGCTCGATTCGACCTGAGCCGCGAGCTCCGACATCATCTTCAGTGCGTCGAGTTGATCGCGCCGGATATCGTCGCGCGTGCGGCGGGCCGCACGGCTGAAGACACGTCCGAGGCGGGTGCGGTTTGGCCGGTAGACCACCGTCAGAAACAACTCGTTGGCCATCATCCGGTAGCCGGCAAAACTCGCGTAGTAGCGCGTCGCCAGTTCCTCGCAGAAACGATTGTCGTACTGCGTCGAGAATCGGTCCGACACCCGTCGGCGCAGACGATGCGACCACAGCGCCACATGGCCGCCCGCCAGTCCACGCACAAATTGGTTGAACCCTTCATGGCGCGCAAGGATGTCAGCGGGATCGGCTGCCTCGAACGCAATGCCGGCGATCTTCCAGATTTGCAGGTAGTCGCCTTCCCGCGTCTTGATGACGTGGTCGGTCACATGCGTCGAGTACGGGATATAGCCGGCAAGCGGCACTTCCCGGCTCGCGACGGATCCGACGTGCGATTTGCGCGGCATGTCATGCCCTCCTCTTCAGGCGCACCGGCACATAGGCATGTGCATCCCAGAAGCGGCGATTGCCCTGACGCAACGCCATGCGAACGCGTCGCGCGTGCTGCGCAAGCCGTTGGTCGTCATGACGCGTCATCACCCGCATCGCGGCGAACACCGGAATCATCAAAAGGAGGATCGCGACACCCAGCGCAGGGCTGGCCAGCAGTGCCCAGATCGCGGGGATCAGCATGCCGCCGCCGACCATCAGGAATGGCACCAGCGGCACCCCCCAAAGCATCGCGGGACGTGTGCAACCTTTGAAGACGGGATCCTTAAGAGAATCCATGGTTCGGCCCCCCGGATCAGCTCGAAGGAATCAGCATGCCGGCGATGACGGTCGCGCAACCGACGAACAGGCCGCCGATAAACACGTTCGCGATATCACCGAACCGGGCGTGCTGGAACATCATCCGAAAGCCCGCCCAGATGATGGAAATCGAACAAATCACGCCCCCGACGCTCAACAACGTCGTCTGGATCGTGTTGAGCAGCGCATTGACCTGTGAGAGTTGCGCGCAGGCCGGAGCCGTGAACATCAGGGACGAAGTGGCAAGAATGATCGCCAGCGCCGTCTTTCGGTCAGACAGAAATTGCATCGTCCGTTCGACGAATACCAATGATTTATATCGCATTCCTAAGTACACAATTAACTCCTTTCCGATATATCTCTATCTGATTCGTCAATGTCGAGTTAGAACACCACTGCGCTACTGTCCGGTTTGTGACGCTCCTCTGTCACGGGCGAAGCGGCGTTCATCCCATCACGATCCCGCCGCAATAGCCGGTGAACCGCAGGTTCATAGCGAGGAGCTCGAATCGGCACTGCAGAACCAATCGGTACGATCGGAATGGGCGCAATCGCCGGAACAGACGAATTCGAGGAAGCTTGCACCGCTGCGCTCTCCACGACACGCTGGACGTAGCCCGTCTGGTAGCCGGTCGTGAAATTGCCGCTCGCATAGCAGGACAGGCTCGCGCGTAGTGCGGCCTGTACATCAGCCTGATAATCGGTCGCTGCGTAGAACTTTCCGCTCGTCACCGCCGCGGTAAAGCAGCGATGGAGAATCGCAGCACCAGCAGCTAGGTTGCGACATGGCTCGAATGCGTTCTCGGCGGTCAGACCATAGGCCAGCCAGTTCGCGCGATTCACCTGCGCGAGCCCGACACTGAAATTCCAGCCGCCCACCTCCAGCGCGCGTACCGTCGCGACCGCTTCGGCCAAATTCGATGGCTGTCGACGCAGCCGCCCGTGAACGACGCCGATCGCGTAGGGATTGAATCCTGATTCGGTGCGCACGATCGCCGCCATCGTGGCCGGGGCGATCTGCGGCGCGCAGTCGTGCACGAGCGACAAGAAATCGAGTGGCATTATCGATCTCCCTCTCCCGGGCGAACGACCTGCTGCAGGAGATGCACTGCCGACGTCGCGGGATAATGGGCGGAATGTGTATTGTTGCGTGCCGCTCCGTTCAGCGTGCCAACCGTAGCAAGATCACAGGTTGGGAAAGGATCGCCATCTCGCAGCGCGGCCCATAGTCTCTCGATTGGCGGTACGCATTCGGCGTACTGCTCCGGGCCATCGGGGTTAGACAGACACAACATCACCTGACAACCCCAATCGTCCGCTCGTGCAACATCGGGCCACGCCATCGACGTTCCAAGCACGACCACAAGCGACACCACGCCACGCCACACGTTTTGTCGCACATCCGGAATCAACGCGGAATTACGCATGGTATGCCTCGGCCATTTCAGAAGGCAATGCCACGTCATTTGCAGAATCGAGTCGTCGAGCGAGCACGTCGAAACACGCGCTCATGGCCTGCCATTCGCGATTGGCCGCCAGACCGGCTGGAATGAGATCCATGACCGAGGTCCCATTCGCCTGCGCCTGCGAAATGGCGTCAATCCGGGGGAGCAACAGATAGCCGCTTGGGCTCTGATCATGCGGAACCAGCCAGGTGGCCATGCACGCTTCGAACGGCTTGATTCGGGCCCGCTGCGGCGGAGTCATCTCGACGCAGTTGGGCACGATGCCGATAAAGCACAACGATGGATTGAGCCGGGCTCGAACGCTACGCACGCCATTGCTGCCATTGATGAATTCGACCACCTGCTCGAGCGTGTCCGGCGACAACAGAACGGGACTGACCAGCGCGTCGGCAAGCGCAGCCGCACAAATGGCACGCGAGTCAGGCCACGGCGGGCTATCGATCAAACAGACGTCGAACAACGGAGCGACGTGTGTCAACAGGTGTCGCAAGTTGGCGTAGCAACGTACGCCAGCCGGATCAGCTCGATACGCAATGCCGGCAATGGCGTGCGCAGCAAGCACGCAAATGCAGGGTCCAGCCATATCAGGTTGCCGGTCGCACCGAATATCGTGTTTTGCGCACTTCATCGAGCGTGCACGTGCACCGCGTGTAAGCGAAATGGCACTACATGCCGGCTCGGCCAGATCAAGCACCAACACCCGATATCCACGTACGAGACGAAGATAATGGGCGAACTGACACACCACGGTCGTTCTGCCTGTACCACCATGGGCCGAAGCCACCAGAAGCGATTTCATGGTTGTCATTCCTCGGATGGGGCTCCGAGCAGCGACGTCTTTTCATGGAAGTGAGAGAGTCTCGGCACGAGGAAGGGTCGCGACGAGTTCAACGTGCATTCTTGAGAGCACGTCATAAAGCAGAAAAGCCTGCGATTGCAGGCTTTCTCACGAACGCTACGGCACACTACGCCATCACACAGACGTCAATGCTGCGGGGCCGCTAACGCGTACTCGGTCGTGCTGTGCACGTTGACCGGATCAGATTGTTGGCTTCACTGTAGGTCAGCTGCCACGTCGATTCAAGGGCCGACATGCGTCGACGAGATGAGACGATGTCCCTATCGTGCCGTGAAGCTCCTCGCTGTTCCTATATTTATTTCGTGTTCGAGGTGAACTCGATCGTGTCCACCGCGGACCTGCACGAGTCGAGTGCGACTCATGTCGCACGAGCTCCCGTGCTATGGAAGTCGCCGAACATTCATCACGCGAATGTCACTGTTCGGTCTCGCCTTCTGCAAGGGCGCGGGCAAGCGCGGACCGTGCCGCATGGAGTTCCAGATCGAAATGCTGACGTGGATGGCGGGCAATCTTCAGCCGTCGACACACGACTTCCCGACTCGCATGCCAGAGATAGATCATGCGCAGAAGGTCCCGATCTCGTGGCGGCAGTGTTCGCCATGCTCGGGTCACATATTCGGCATCAACGGGATCATGGGCACCACGATTCGACTGCCCCCAGTTGCGAAGACGCTCATCGAGCGACGGCGGCGGCTTATCGTTTTTCACCGCTGCCGTCCTGCTCTTCAGGTTCGCGCGCCTGCGACGCGCGATATCGCGCAGGATCTGCCAAGAACTGTTCGATATCGGCCGCCCGCCACCCTACCATTCGCCCGCCAAGCGCAATGGCACGAGGAAACGTTCCGTCTTGCATGCGCTTGTAGATCGTCGACCTCGATAGACCGGTGCACTGCTCGACCTGTCGTCGGCGCAAGATTGTCCGCGTTCCGTCATCATTCCAAGACATGATTCGCCCTCCATACCCGGCACGAACGTGGCCGGAACTGAAAGGCATTCAAGCAGCGAACACGACGAAGGGCCAAACCCGTCTTATCGACGGGACATCCCGTCGGTTCAGAGCGGCATCTCCGCGGAACTCACATATGACATGGTCGAGGCACGCGCGCTCGAGGCGAGTGTGAAGCCATCGCGCATTGATGCAACGTTCCTGCAGCGGCCGACGCCGCTACTCGCCTATAGGCAGGGAGGAAGATCTCGGGGTACTTTTACGGGAGACTTGTTGGTTTCACGACGCCACGTTCAGCGTTGCAATGGGTGACGCGAGCTGTCCCGTCATCAATCGTTGGAGGTTTTCCCAGGCTGCGCAGTACCGGTGCATCGGCACGGCCGCCAACTGATCGTCATGAACGACCAGGATCTGCTCGATCATGGACTGCTCGCGATCGAGCAACAGCCAAGCCGCGCCCTGCTCCGCGCGTGCAATGCATGCTTCCAAAGCGGCTTCGGCTTGCCGGTACATACTCGAATCCGCGCCTGTGTCGGTCTCGCTGCGCATGTAGAACGCGAGGTAGACGACTCGTAACAGACAACTGATTTGCTCTTCTCCCCCATGACCGGCCCGCACAGCGGCCAGCGCCATATGATTTTCGAGGGACAGCTCACGGACCTTCGCGGTCGGCAATGGCAAGAGGTCACCTTTCGTAAGCGGCTTGCGACCCGGGCGTCGGACTTTCTGCAAAACCATGAGGCATGAAGTACTCTTGATGATGTTGAGACATGATACCGCGCGCCTCACATCCAGCCGAATATATCCTGGTCTCGAACCCAAGCAAGCGCTGCACTGAAGGCCGGACACACGATCCGGCCGTGTTCTACCCTAACGAGGTCGTGCGGCTCAGAATTTGACTCGCATCCCGGCACCCACGCCATTGCCAGACGACACACCTGTGATCGTGTCATAACGCCAAGCTGCATACACATCTGTTCGCTTCGACAGCGGGTAGTCGTAACCCAACGCGACCGTCGACCAACGGATATGATCGCCTACCGACGGTCGTCGCCGCGTTCCCGCCCACGACATCAGTACGCTTCCTAACCCTATCCGAACACTTGCCCCGAGCTGTACCGTATCGTCCGTGACGTGAATGTTATTGTCCACGCGTTCGTACTGTGCGAACAGCTTAACCGCACGCAACCGATACGCGCCACCGGCCATCCAGGCGGTCTGCGCGGTTGCGCCGTTGAGAAACAGCGATGCCGTGTGCAGGCTCTGCACGGCGGCCGTCGCGGAAAACGGGCCCGCGAAGTACAACACGTTCGCGCTATAGTTGGCTTGCCCTGCATGGCCGGCGACGCCGGCGTTGCTGTAAAGCAGACTTCCCGACAGACCGGCCACCTCGGGTGTCTGATAAAGGAGCGAATTGTCGATCGCCGTATCGCTCTGGAGTGACGCAGCACCCATGGCCGAGCCAAGGAAACTATGCACGACGATCGGCGAGAAGACAAACGAATTGCCGAACGGATTGAACAGCAGCGTCGACACGAACAGCGGCGCGGTATTGCGCCCCAGCGTCAACTCCCCGAAATGGCCGCTCAGACCAACGAAGGCATTTCGCCCGAAAAATGACTGTCCAGGAAACGAACCGGCCTGGCCACCGTTGATACGATAAAAGCTCTCGAGGGTGAAGACGGCCTTCATGGCGCCGCCCAGATCCTCCGTACCGGACATCCCCCAATACGAAGTCGTCATCCCGCCAGAACCGACTTGCCACGCGTTGCCGGCTGCACCGGCAGGATGCACTTCGCCAACGAATGCGTCGGCCAGCCCATAGAGCGAGACCGATGATTGCGCATGTGCGATCCCCGCACAGGTTGAGATGCCTAACATCACAGCCCATTTCCCTGCGTTACCCCGAAATTTCCTTAACAGCATGATGTCTCCTTCGTCTTTGTGATTGTCTGTACGTGTCGTGGTGTCTTGGCCTCGCCCTTGCTCAATCCGGACGTACCCGCGCGAGCGGCCGACCGCTGTCGGCCAGCGCGATTGCCACCACGATCTCGTTCGACGCTGGCGCATCGGCGAGCGTGAGCGATACCGCGTCGAAGTGGTCGAAGCTCCACATGTCGGTACTGCCGTGCAACGGAATGTCCATGCATGTGCCTGGCGCACCGCGCTTGGTCACCGACGGGATCAACGACGTGGCACCAGGCAAGCTCTCGCGCATGGCCTTGCCCATGCGGGGATGCAAAAGCGCCGCGGCACACTCGAGCGGTACCGCGCTGCCTACGAGCGCGGCCTTGCCGTAGGCCTGAATTGCCGACGGCGCGACATCCAGCGCCCATCGCGCCCGTCCGGTCAGCAACGTGCCCAGCTCAGCGCCGAGTTCATAGAGCGGCTCGAGCGCCGCGCGTGGCGAGTCCGCGCGCCAGTCGTCGAATTGGAGCACTGCCGCCACCACGACCTGCCGATGTGGCGGGTCGATCGGTACGTGCAGTTCGGCGCGCCGTTCGAGGAGTTGGACGACGATTTTGGTAATGGGAGGATTCATGTCCGCACCTCCGCGCCCTCCGTCTGGCCCTGCATTGCTTCTGTCGGAACCGGAAACGGACCGCGTGCGGATTCGTACGCACGTGCCACACGCAACACCAGCGCATCGCCGCCCGGTGGCCCGATGATCTGTAGGCCCGTCGGCAATCCACCTGGCAAACCACACGGAACGCTCGCCGCAGGCAAACCAGTCTGGTTACACCATGACGTCAATGGCGGCGCCATACGCGATTGCTCGCGCCGCCCCTCCGCGAGCGGTGGGGCACAGTGGAATGTCGGCGTGACCAGCAGGTCGTAGTCTTCAAAGAACGCAGCCATCGCGACCGTGAGCGCGTGGCGCGCCTGAAGCGCATCGACAAAGGTCGAAGTGAGGACGCTATCGCCCGCCTCAGCCAGCGCACACACATCCGGATCGAGCTGCGGCCGCGCAGCGGGATGAAGCTGCCGGACCCTTTGTGCAAAGAACACGGCCCACTGAATGGCGTGTATGCGGCTCTCCAGATAGCCGTCAAGCGGCTTCACGTCCGTTTCCTCGACCCGTGCCCCGAGTGCCTCGAACAGGCCCACCGCCTGACAAACGCTCACGGTGATGTCAGGCTCAACCTGTACGCCAGCAGGCGCCGGGCAGTAGGCGATGCGCAATCCGGCGATGCCATCATCCAGACCGATGCGCAGATCGGGACAAGCAGAAACCAGTCTTCGCGCATCGCTCTGGCGGGCCATCACGGTCAGCATCAGCGCCGCGTCGCTTACGCAGCGCGCGATCGGCCCAAGCGTCGATAGGTGCGTCCAACTCACCGCCGCGCCGGCTGGCACCAGGTTGAACGACGGTTTCATTCCGACCACCCCGCTCCAGCAGGCTGGGACGCGGATTGAGCCGCCGCCGTCGGTGGCCAGCGACAACGGTCCCATGCCGAGCGCAACCGCTACAGCTGATCCACCGCTGCTCCCGCCGGACGTGAGACGCCGGTCCCACGGGTTACGGGTAATGCCGGTGAGCGGGCTGTCCGTGACGATCTTGTTTCCAAACTCCGAGGTCGTGGTCTTGCCGAACAGCAGCGCGCCGGCTTGTCGCAGTCGCGCGACCGCGGGTGCGTCATCGGCCTCCGGCGCACTGGGTGACGTGAGCGATCCGTATCGGGTAGGCAGTCCGCGCACGGCAATGAGGTCCTTGACCGAGACCGGCACGCCATCCAGCAATCCACACGGCTCCCCCCGCATCCAGCGTCGCTCCGACTCGCGCGCGGCGGCCAGCGCGCTGTCCTCGTCGAGGCTGCACACCCCGTTGACAAAGGGATCGAAGTGCGCAACCCGGTCCAGCACCGCGCAGATAACTTCGACGGGCGAGAACGTGCGACGCCGGTAGCCGGCCATTAGCTGCTCGGCGTTCATTCTCAGTACGTCATCCATATGCAATCCTTAATAATTGAGATAAATTAGAACGCGCTCGATTCCCTCGTGCCTATCCCTCGCACTGCGGTGGAATCGGTCCGGCCGAATCCAACACCGCGAAACTGTTGTCCGCCAGTGCCCGACCGATGCGGGTTTGGCATAACACATGATCCCCGTCCTGGCTCACACCCGCCTTGCCACGCGGCAGATTCAACGACACGCTAGGCAACGCGGCTTTCACGCGTGCCACGTCGACGCTGCCGGCCGCCTTGACTGCCGCGGCAAATAGGCGAAGTCCGGCATACGTGCACTCACCGTGCGGTAGCACCACGGCCAACTGCCCTAACCGAGGGTCGTGTGGCCCAGCTTCACGCGCCGTGTAGCGCGCGAGAAAGTCTCGGTTCTCTGGGTTGTCGACGCTCATGAAATACGAGGACACGCCGATGATCCCGGTCGACGCGCCGGTGGTTGCAATCGACAGCGACTCGTGCGCAATGTCAGTCACCAGTTGCGGTTTCATGCCGAACGAGCGGTACTGTTTGACGAAGGTGACCGGGTCGTCGCCGATGCTGTGCCAGACGATCTGTGGGCGCTGGCTGGCGATCTGCTGCAGCACCGCACCATAATCGCGCGTGCCGAACGGCAACCAATACACGTTGAGAAACTGCCCGCCGTAACGCTTCACCGCTGCCTGCAGTCTGGGCACCAGCACCTTGCGGTTGCTGCCGATGTCGGAGACCACCGCGCACACCGTGCGACCACCCTTGCGCATCAGCCAATCGATCAGTGGATCGATGCGTTGGTTGACAGTCAGCCCCGTAGTGAACAGATTCGGATCGCAGCGCCCCTCGTCGAAGTTCGGGTAGATCACGAGCCGCCCAGCGGACTTGGCGGCCTGCAACGCTGCTTCGCGCTCGGACGGTAGCACCATGCCTGTCAGGACCGCGACCTCATCGCGCATCAACAGTTGTCGGGCCTTCTGCAGCGTCACAGCGGTGGACATCTGGGTATCCTCGACGCTCAGTTGCAACGGGCGTCCCAGCAATCCACCCGCGGCGTTGATTTCGTCGACGGCCAACTGCGCGCAGTTGCGGTTGGTCTCACCCACGCGGGTGAGCGGACCGCTCAGCGGTGCAAGCAAGCCAATCTTGAGCGGCGTGGTGGCCCGTACCAACGATGGCATAGCGGACGCGGTGAGTGCGCCGACAGCACTGAATAAGGCGGTTCTGGTAAAGGCACGGCGGTTCATCATGTTCTTCATTGGGTGAAGTTCAGGTTGGAATGCGTCGAATGTGGTGAAGAGATTGAAGACGTGTCAGACTCGGCGGCCGGCGACAGGTATTGCGCCAACGGATGAGCCCCCGCGGCACCGCTTCGCGGCTCGATGCGGCCGGCATGGGCAAGTCGCCCGTTCTTGAGCACGATGCAGCGCTGTGCGCTGCGCAGCACGAGATCGAGGTTCTGCTCGACCAGGAGCACGGCGAGCTGCGATCGGCGGCACAACGTTGGGATAACCTCGCCGATCAGCTCGACCAGATTCGGCTGCACACCGTCGGACGGTTCGTCCAGCACCAGCAGTTTCGGCCTACCGCACAGCGCGCGGGCAATGGCGAGCACCTGTTGCTCACCGCCGGACAGCGTGCCTCCGTGCTGCGAGAGTCTGGACTTGAGAATAGGGAAATATTCGAACACCTCGTCGAGAATCTCCCCACCACCCGCAGCCTGCGTGCCCATCATGAGGTTCTCGCGCACGGTCAGCTTGGGAAAGATCCAGCGCCCCTGAGGAACCAATCCGATGCCGCGTCGGGCAATCGCATGGGTGCGCAAGCCGTTGATGGATTGCCCCTGAAACCGCACGTCGCCCGTCACGCGTGGCAGCAAGCCCATGATCGCTTTGACCAGGGTCGTCTTGCCCGCGCCATTACAGCCGAGCACGCCAACAACTTCGTTTGGCACGACGTCGAGGTCGAGTTGATGCAGCACCGCGACGTCGCCATATCCGGCAGACAGATTCTCAATGTGTAGCATGACCCGCTCCCTGACCGAGATAAATGCGCCGGATTTCTTCATCGCGCGCGATGTCCGCATAGGAGCCTCGCCGAACAATCTGGCCTCGATGCATGACCCAGGTCTCGCACTGCAGCGCCTCGACAAAGATCAGGTCGTGCTCGATCGCGAGTACCGCGCAGCGCTCGCGCAGACGGTGAATCAAGCGTACGAGCCGTTGCGCATCGGCGGCCGACAGGCCGGCGGCCGGTTCATCGAGCAAGAGCAACGCGGGTTGGCACATCATCGCCATACCGATCTCCAGCCATTGGCGTTCACCATGCGGCAGGGTCATCGCACATAAGTTGGCCTGGTCCGACAGTCCTATCTCGTCCAGAATGGCGTCCGGGTTCGGCATCGGCGTGTCCCGGTACGACGCAACACCGAGGCCCGCGACGACGAGGTTCTCGCGCACGCTCATTGAAAGAAATGTGTTCGTGCCTTGGAACTTGCGGACCACGCCGCGTCGGCAGAATCGGTGCATCGGCCGCCCCGTCATGCGCACACCGGCGAGATACAACTCCCCGGCCCCCGGCGCGATCGCTCCGGACAACAGCCCGACCAAAGTGCTCTTGCCAGCGCCGTTCGGGCCAATCACGCACAGCAGGTCGTGCGAGCCAATCGACACATCGACGTTGTCGACCGCATGAATGCCGCCGAACGCGCGCTGCAACCCTTCACCTCTTATCAGCGGCGTATCCATTACCGGCCTCCTTCCACGCGTTCGGCACGATGTAAGGGGCTACGTCCCCGTCGAATTCGATCGATCCGACGTGCCCCGGCGATCAAGCCACCGAGTCGTACGCCGTTGGGCAGGAACAGCACGCAGCAGAGGAACAATGCGCCGAGCAGCAGCGGCCATCCGTCAGTAGTTGCGCTCGATACCGTTTGCTTAAGCAGCGTCAACCCGACGGCGGCGAGCACCGGACCACCGAGCGTGCCTTTACCGCCGATCGCCACCCATAGAATGACTTCGGTGGCCAGCACCGGCGAGAACACATCGGGCGCCACCACCCCCGAACAGGCGGCCATCAACGTTCCTGCGATAGCGGCAAGTCCGGCCGATGCAACGAACACCAGCAAAAGGTGCCCGGACGTGTGATAGCCGCACGCCTTTGCGCGCCATTCGTTCGTCGCGATCGCGGTCAGAACTTTGCCGTACCGGCTGCGGCATACGAGCCAGGTCGCGACGAGCAGCACGGCAAGCACGGTCACGACCGTGTACCAGGACCCGCGCGGTCCGCTCAAATCGAGCGTCTGCCCGACCGGTGAGAAGGACAATCCCGGAATGCCGAGGAGGCCCGTATCACCGCCCGTGACCGACTGCCAGCTTGTCGCCAATTGCTGGACGACAATCAGCACGGCCATGCTGATAATGGCGAAAAAGTGCAACCGCACACCGGCGAACAACAGGAAATAGCCCAACACGGCCGCGACGACCACGGCACAGACCAGTCCCACGATCACTCCGACGACGGACGTCTGTCCATATTGCACGGTGGCGATTGCGAAACCGTACGCGCCGAGTCCGAAGAAGGTCGTGTGTCCGAGCGTGAGCACGCCAGCCCTGCCCCACAACAGGTCGTAGCTCAGCGCCAGCAGTCCCATGATCAGCGCATCCCGCACGGTCGAAAGCAGATAGCTCCCTAGGCAAAACGGCAAGATCAATGCGGCAGCAACAATCGCTGCGCCGATTGCCATCGGAGAGATGTCGTCGATACCGATCGCTGGTTGAAACAGCCAGCGGCGCGTACTCGCAAGAAGTTGTTGGAGCATGATTCAACCTTTGCCGTGGAGCTGATGGGCGGCGCTGAAACCGGGTAACAGGCCTTGTGGCCGAAAACGGATCAGAACGATGGACAGGACCAGCACGATCGCCGAGGCGAGTGACGGATCCACGCGATAGCTGAGCAGCGTTTCAGCCGTGCCGACGAAGGCACTGCCTAGCAGACTGCCGGCGATCGAACCGATACCGCCCAACACGATCACGAAAAACGCCTTGGCCAGATAGGCGACGCCAAGGTGGGACTCCACTGATATCATCGGCGCGACAAGTACGCCGGCCAGCGATGCGAGTGCGGCACCGCCACAGAACGCCAGCCGGTTCAGCCGCCGCGTGTCGATACCGACTGCCTCTGCCATCGCTGGGTGCTGGATCACCGCACGCAGCTGAGTTCCGAAGCGCGTATAGGTGAATAGCAGCCAGCAACCGGTCGTCACCACCGCTGCAACGCTAATCACGAACAACCGATACGCCGGATAGCTGCCTCCCGGCACGGGAATCGCCCCATCTATGGGCGCGTACACCAACATCGGATGTGTGCCGAAAATCAGTTCGAGGGCTTTCTGGACGATCAAGCTGATCGCGTACGTCGCGAGCAATGTGTCGAGCGGACGGTCGTAGAGCAGTCGGATCACGAGGCGCTCAAGGAACCACCCGAGCACCGCACCAACCACCGGCGCCACAAACAACGCGAGCCAGAACGCATGTGGGCCGCCCAAAGATTGCGCCACTGCCAACGTGTAGGCACCGATCGTCACCCATTCCGCGTGTGCGAGGTTCACGATGTCCATCAAACCGAAGATGATCGCGAGACCCAGCGCGACTAGCGCGAGGATGCTCACGTAGCTGAGGATGTTCAAGATTGTCGCCATCGTCAAAAGTCCGTCATGTCATGTCCGCCATGCCAATCCTGTCCAACTCGAGAAGCTGCGGAGTCTCGTTTCACCAAGCGGAAAAGTCATCACTTCGCCGCCATCAGGCTAAGACATTCTTAGTTTTTAGGCTAAGAGATACTTAGTAAAAATCCTGCAATAACTAAAGAAACTCTTAGGATGCCTCGGCCCTCATCGACATCCTCTGCTTTCCCCAAGCGCCTGAAACAGGCCCGTCTGCACTCGCGCCTCACCCAGGAGCAACTTGGGATCGCAGCGGGTATCGACGAATTCTCCGCAAGCGCGCGCGTGAACCAATACGAAAGCGGAAAGCACACACCCAAGCTGCAGATGGGGCAACGGCTGGCCAGTGCACTGCAGGTTCCGACCAGTTACCTTTACGAAGAAGACGACCTGCTCGCAAGCCTTCTCGCAACTGCTGCAAGGTTGCCTCGCGAAAAGAGAAAGGCCCTCCTCAAGAGCGCTGAAGCGTTGACGCAGACTATCGGCCTGACCTCCAAGACCAAGTAGTTTTTAGCCTGCAGACTAAGAGTTACTTAGTAAAAACGGCACGCCTTTCCCGGACACTCCGTGAATGTCCAGCGATGCCACCTCTCCCTCCGTGTTTCCCAAGCGCCTGAAACAGGCTCGATTACGCTCGGGCCTTACACAGGAACAGCTCGGCATTCAGGCGGGCATCGACGAATTTTCCGCCAGCGCCCGCGTCAATCAGTACGAAAAGGGCAAACATACGCCCACGCTTCAAACCAGCCAACGTCTGGCGCGCGCGATGCTCGTTCCCACCAGCTTCCTCTATGAGGACGACGACCTGCTCGCAACCCTTCTTGCCATCGCCGGCCGACTGAGCAAGGAAAAGAAAAGAGCACTCATTGCGAGCGCGGAAGCACTCGCGCAGGAATAGCGCTCAAAGTCGCTCCTCACCGGGCGCATCGCAGCACCCTCGGTGTCGGCAACGACACCACGTACCCTCCCAATACGCCCCCAGTTCTCTCGAGCAAACGACGCGTCGCCGATTTCGGTGACTGGACACCTTGCGCCCCGAAATACGCGGCATGTCACGCATTCTGCGTCTCCGCTGCGGATCACGCTTGGCGCACTACCTATTTATTATCATTAAATCTACGCTCGTCACGGTCACTCGTCAACGTGCCCCATCCAAGCGTTTACCCGGCAACTCTCCCTCTAGCATGATGCCCCGCAGCTTGACAAACGTGGCCGGTCACGCCTACCGTTAGTTTATTATAATTAATTGGAGGATGGCATGGGAATCGACCTGCGTGAACTGACTGCATGGGAACTTAGCGGGCTGTATGCGAACGGACGGACGTCGCCCGTCGATGTGATGAAGACCATCTTGGAACGGATCCAGTCATTGGATCCGACGGTCAACGCATTCTGCCAAGTCGCCGATGAGGCTCTCGAATTGGCGCGGGCGTCCGAGGCGCGCTGGCAACGTGGCGCGCCCCTCAGCCAACTCGACGGCGTCCCGGTCAGCATCAAGGACAACATCGCCGTTGCCGGACTCCCCACGCGATACGGGTCGCGGGCAACGATGCCGGAAGCCGCCGCATCGGACAGTCCCAGCGTGGCGCGCCTACGTGAAGCGGGGGCAATCTGCTTTGGCAAAACGACCATGCCGGATTTCGCACACAAGATCGTCACCGACAGTCCCCTCACCGGCACCACGCGCAATCCATGGGACCGCTCGCGTACGCCGGGTGGCAGCAGCGGAGGTGCGGCCGTCGCCGTTGCGCTCGGAATGGGCCCGGTGGCCATCGGCACGGACGGCGGCGGATCCATTCGCATCCCAGCCTCCTTCACCGGCGTCTTCGGATTCAAGCCCAGTTTTGGGCGAGTACCCCACGCACCTCGCGGTCCCTTCGGTCTGCTCAGTCATGTCGGCCCGATGACACGTTGCGTCGAGGATGCCGCGCAGATCCTAACGATCATCACCCGCCCGGACAGCCGCGACTGGTACGCTTTACCGTTCGAGGGAGCAGACTATGCGCGCGGGCTGTCATGCCTTCCCGTTCCGGGCGGCATTCGTATTGCGTGCAGTCCCACGCTCGGATTGCCTGTCATCGCCGAGGCTGAAATCCACGATGCCGTGGTACGAACTGCAGCGATGTTTCGCGAACTTGGAGCACTCGTTCACGTCGCCGATCCGCCTGGCGTCGCGCAGTGCAATGCGATCCACACAACACTTTGGCGTGCATGCTGCCGTCAGCTCACGGACGGCATGACCGACAGGTGGGCCGAACTCGACCCATCGCTGCAGGCATACGCGCAAGCCGGCAACGGCATCTCGCGGGGGGAGCTATTGGGCGCGCTGATCGAACGGGGAGAGTTGGGCGCCGCCGTCAATGCGTTTTTCGAGCGGCACGATCTCCTCATCTGCCCGGTATATCCCGACGTGGCCCCGTCACTTGCCGAAGTGAGTTCAAGCACAGCCTTGTTTCCGCATTTCACGGCATGGTGCAATCAGCTGGGACTGCCGGCGGCAAGCCTCTATGCCGGGATGACTGCCACGCGCCTGCCCGTCAGCATCCAGATTGTAGGCAGTCGCCATGCCGATGCGTTGGTGTTGTGGGCGAGTCATATGCTCGAACGCGCATTTGGGCGCGCCCCGTTCGCCGAGCTGACACGCGAGCTCTTCGCCTCCGCGGCCGGCGCAACCCCTGCCTAATGAGCTAAGAGCAGAAGTCGACCGGATCCGGTCTGAATGCTTTAGCCGGCATCACGATCGGAATCCAGGTCCAACTCTGAATCCAGCACCAGCTTCTGCTGCAGCGCAGCGTGCACTGTGCGCAACTGCGAATGCGCTTCGTCCATGTGCGCCGTCATGAGTTGCGCGACTGCGTCGGCATCCCGACGTCGCGCGGCGTCCAGTATCGCGCGGTGCGCGGCAACCGTGTGCCGCCCGAATGCCTGATAGTCCTGCTGCGTCACGTTCCCCGCCACGATCACGAGCGTGTGCAGCATCTGGTTGATGATCTGGCATAGGCTACGCAGAAACGCATTCGGATGTGCTGCAGCCAGTACATCGTGGAAATGGATATCCTCGTGCCGCTGGTCGAGCGCCTCGGCGTGACGTGCTTCGAACGGCTCGCAGACGGACACACTGCGCTCGAGCGCATCGAAGTCCGCGTCGCTCAGATGGGGAACCGCACCCGCCGCCACCATGGGTTCCAGCGTGCGGCGTACCGCATAAATGTCCTCAAGCGTGATGCTCTCGAAAAACAGATAGTTCTGCAGCGACTGGAATGCTCGGGCCAGTGGTACGCGCGTAATCGTCGCGCCGCCATCCGGCCCGGTACTCAGTCTCACGAGCCCTTGCATCTCCAGCGCCTTGAGCGCATCGCGCATCGAACCCCGGCTGACGTTGAACATCTGCTGAAGCTCGGCCTCCTTGTTCAAGCGCTTTCCTGGCCGTGCCTGCCCGTCGTTAATCCAACGCTTGATCTGCTCGGCCACTTGGTCGCCGCGCTTGATTGCGCGCGAACCTCGTTTATCCGGCTGCGCCGGCGACATCTTCTTTTCGGTTGTCGGTTTTCGCCCTGCCATATCGGTCACGTCCGTCGTTGGCCATTCACTGCTGTATCCCGGCGCCATTATCAGGCATCCCCGCCCGGCACGGCGAGATTTCCGGCTTCATGCCCCCTCCCAACGTTAGGAGTAGCAGGCATGGTAACCAAGACCTACGCTGCAATCCGAACGCCATGCGCCGAGTACCCGCAGCTTCCCTGCATGTCGGTCACTCGATATAGGTCGCCAGCAGGAGGGAATCCCTCATGTCACAGTCGGTGAAGTCGTCTCAGGTGCAATCCACGCTTGCGACAATCCGTGCCAACCTCTTGGCCGACGGGCTGGAACTGGATCAGCTTGCTGCACGCATGCGTTTGCACGGCCCCGAAGCCGACCGGACACGGCAAATTCCAGATGCAGTTTGTGCCCCCTCGGACGTAACTGCGCTGAACTTGAATCTCGTTCCGGCCGCATACGGCGGTTGCATGGACGTGCAATCACTGATGTCGCGCACCACACTCATGGAATATCTCGGGTACGCCGACGCGGCGCTAGCGCTTGCGCTGCCCGGCCCTGGCCTTGCAATGCCACCCGTCCTCGCACTCGGCAGCGGCGAGCAACAGACCCGCTTCTTCAAACGATTTCGCAGCGACACACCGCGCTGGGGTGCGTTTGCCATTACGGAGCCCGACTGCGGCTCGGATGCGACCGCGATGCGGACCACCGCTCGCAAGACGGCACGCGGCTGGGTGCTGAACGGTACCAAGTGCTTCATCACCAACGGCGCACGCGCGGACGACGTGATCACGTTCGCCACCATTAATCGGCACGCTGGTCGTTTCGGCGTTCGAGCGTTCCACGTCGATCGCAATATCCCGGGCTTCTCTGTCGATCGCATCGAGAAAATGGTCGGCCTGCGCGCGAGTCAGCTTGCGATTCTCTCTTACACCGATTGCGAAGTCCCTGACGACGCGCTTCTCAGACGCGGTGACGAAAAGCCCCTCAACGACGCGTTTTCGGGCGCACAACACGCATGGGACTACTTCCGCCCCCTACTTTCCGCGGTCATGGTCGGCGCATGTCGACGAGTACGCGACGATCTCGCGGCCTACTTCGAAGCAGGCGGGCATCCTGTGAATCAACGCCACCGCACTGCGAATGTGAACGAAACCCTGCTCGATATCGATCGGCAAATCACTACAGCCCAGTTGCTCTGCCGACACGCGGCGTGGAAGACCGATCAAGGCATCGCGACTTCCATGGACTCGTCAATGGCCAAGGCATATGCATCACAAGTAGCCGCCCGCATCACCAGGACAGCCATCGATCTCGCCGGCCTTGATGGTACCGCTGCCTTTCCCTCGCTCGAGCAAAGCTATCGTGATGCAAAGGCCTTCGACATCATGGAAGGTACCGGGGACCTACAGCGGCTCATGATTGCTCGCTCCGCACTCCGCTCGGCGACTCTTCCCTGGGAGGCCATCTCTCCCGCGTCGCACCGCTCTACAGAAGCGCACCAATCCTGAACCCGGCCGAAATTTCGCACTGGAGATCGTTCATGGCAACCCATCCCGCTTCCCCCAGCTCCGCCAGCGTGTCCGAGACAGTAAAAACCTGCTTGCTATCGGTACTTGGCAGCACCCTAAGCACCGATCTCATCGTAGATGACACCAACCTCTTCGACGTCGGTGTGGATTCAATGAATATGACGGACTTGCTGCTGCAACTCGAACAGCGCTTCGGCTTCACGCTGGCCCCCGAAGATCTATCCGCCGATTTGTTCCTGCGTTTCGGCAATCTCGTCGCGTTCGTCGAATCCCATGCGTCCTTCGACTAACGTCACTGGCGACGAACCGTGCATTGTCGCCACGGCACGATATATCCCACCGCACGATGTCCCGGCCGATGCACATCTCGAACCATTCATGGTTTCGGGTGGATCCGCGCGAGAGGACGTGATGCAAGCCGTATACGCCGATACGCTGCGGTGGCGCGACAGTGGTGCCCCATTCGGCGTGGCCGGTATTCCGTTGCCGCAAGCATCACGAGCTACTGATCACCGGGTCGCTGTGGAATCCGACCTGACGTTGTCCGACATGGCACTTGCCACGGTGCGAGCGCTGCTTGAATCGTCGCCTCAGGTCGCCACGCCCACACCCGATCAAATCATCGTATGCACAACGAGCTTCGAGCATGATCTGGCATTGTCGTGTGCCTGCCGCCTCCACAGCGAACTTGGATCAAGCCGAGCACCGCTGGCGGTCGGCCAGCTTCAAGGCGTGTCGTTCCTGATGGCGTTGGAGATTGCCGTGGCGATGATGGCCGCTGATATCCGACTGAATACCGTCGTGATTGTCGCCGCGGAACGCTGGCGCCGGCCGTTCTCACGTCGGATCGGTGCACTGATCGACATGGGTGACGGGGCCGCTGCCGTACTGATCGCGAGACACCCCGGCCCGGGATGGCGCGTGAGCGGGCTCACCGTACTGACGCCCGGAATCCCACCGCTCGCAAGTGAGCGCGAACCCGTCTACACATCGACGCTCACGAACGTCATTAGCGAGACGTGCTCAGGCGCGGATTTGCAACCTGCGAATGTCGACTGGGTACTTCCGGCGCCAATCGAGACTCGACTGGCTCGCGAAATCAATACGCGTTGCGGACTGCGGCCCGAACGGGTCTGCCACATACGTATGGACGCGCCCGGCCATTTCTGCGCCGCCGACACGCCTGCACGGCTCGACGCGTTGCTGCGGTCGATCAACCCTAGCGAGGGACAACATGCCCTCGTTTGGTCCGCCGGCTTCCAAGGGCAGGCCGGTTGCGCTCTCCTTGAATTTCGTGGAGGTGGATCATGATTGCGTCGCAACAGGCTAGCTCGCTTGCACTGTCTGGCATCGCATTCAGTCTGCCGGATCGAACTGTGGATGCACATCGCTGGGCGCAGCGCTGTGGTCAGCCGTCGATTCGAGCGCGTGCACTGATCGAAAACGGCGTAACGCAGTTCCACGACGCAGCTGGCGAATCGCCCGTGACGCTCGCCGTTGACGCTATATCGTCCCTGCTACGCGACACCCGAATAGCACCTGAATCGATCGATGCGTTCGTGTACACGCACACGATTCAGACCAGCGTTATCGCGCCACCAGCAAGTACCGCCCAACAGATTCAGTCCCAAACGAATCTGAACAGTGCGCTGGCATTTTCAGTCACGCAGCAGCACTGCGTCTCGCCAATGGCCGCGATCCGTGTGTTGCAGGCGCTCGCCATGCGACGGCCCTCCATCCGGCGCGCAATTGTGGTCTGTGCCGATGTGATCGGATCCCACTGCGACCGACTGCGAGCAATCCAGGATCTTGCCCTCCATAGCGACGGTGCTTGTGCGCTATTGCTAGAACGAGACGGTCATCGAAACGCCATTGCGGGCCTGCACGTGTACACAGATGGACGATCCTTCCGCGGCACCGACGAGGATCTGCAGCCGATTCCCGACGACCGGTACTACTGGTCTGCATTCACGACCATGCGGGCCGCCATTCAACAAGCAGGCATCACGACACGCGAGATTACGCACGTACTGCCTCATCACGCCAATCTTCCGGGCTGGTTCAGGCTGATGACAATGCTTTCCATTCCTCGTGAGCGACTTTTCACGGCGAACTTCGCGCCAATCGGTCACGTCTTTGGCGCGGATCCCTTCATTAACTTCCAGACATGTTCGAACCGGGAACCGGGCGGCTGGTCGCTGCTGTTCTCGTGTGGCCTCGCTGGCTGCTTCGGTGCCATGGTCGTCCGCCACTGATCACCTGAACGATTTCCTTTCAACGCTCGACATTCGATCCGGATACCATCATGAGAAACGTCCTCGACCTCATGCACACCGCTGCAAACCGCACACCTGACGCGGAAGCTCTCGTCTGCGGTTCCGCCCGAGTAACCTATCAGGACCTGGTTCACCGCGCGCGAGGCATGGGCAATGCGCTCTACGCGCTTGGATTCACGGCCGGCGCGCGCATTGCGATCTATCTGGACAAACGTGTCGAAACCGTCGTGTCGATGCTTGGCGCAGCTGCCGCGCAATGCGTGTTCGTTCCGATCAATCCGCTCCTCAAACCTCAGCAGGTCGCTCACATCCTGCTCGATTCCGGTGCCGATTGCCTGATTACCAGCGCGCTGCGCGCGCGGGTCCTTGACGAACATGGTCTTACCGGCGTTTCCAACACAATCATCGTGGACGATGCCGGCTCCGCAAGCCGACATCTCCGAACAACAACGCACGTTCAAAGCTGGCCCGAGTCCGCAAGCGGAAATCGCACGGAACGCGATAGTGAAAATCCACCACAATCACCGGCGTCGGCCAATGTCGACACGGATCTGGCCGCCATCCTGTACACCTCAGGCTCGACCGGACTGCCAAAAGGCGTCATGCTAAGCCACCGCAACCTGCTCGAGGGTGCCTGGAGCGTTGCCCATTATCTGAACCACGCCTCATCCGATCGAATCCTCGCGGCCCTGCCGCTCAGTTTCGATGCTGGCCTGAGTCAGCTCACATCCACCTGGGCCGTGGGGGCCACGGCCGTGCTCATCAACTATCTTGCACCGCAAGACGTCATTGATGCGTGCGCGAGCGAACGTATTACAGCAATCACGGGTGTGCCGCCCTTATGGATGCAACTGGCCCGTGCGGCTTGGCCCGAAACGGCACGCCGGAAGCTGCGCTACTTTGCGAACACCGGCGGCAAGCTGCCGGCACCCGTATTGCAGCAACTCCGAGCATTGTTTCCGCATGCCAAACCCTATCTAATGTATGGCCTGACCGAGGCATTTCGCTCCACGTTTCTCGACCCCTCAGAGGTCGATCGTCGCCCCGACTCCATCGGGAAAGCCGTACCTAACGCCCGAATTCTGGTCGTTCGCGATGATGGCTCGCCTTGTGGACCGGACGAAACCGGAGAACTCGTCCATGTCGGAGCCTGCGTCACGCTCGGTTATTGGAATGACGCGACGCGCACAGCCCAGCGCTATCGACCTTCGCCCGAGCTGAAACCCGGTGGCGCGCCGCGAGATCGTGCTGTCTGGTCAGGTGATCTGGTACGACGAGATGCAGAAGGATTCCTGTACTTCGTCGCGCGCAACGACGCCCAAATCAAGAGCTCCGGTTATCGCATCAGCCCGGAAGAGATCGAAGAAATCGTTCACGACAGTGGTCTTGTCACGGAAGCGGTTGCCTTCGGCATCCCCAATGATGAACTTGGCGAAGCGATCGTCCTGTTGGTCGTGCCGACCGCCACGGGCTTCGATGTTCAAACACTTCAGGCTTGGTGTGTGGAGCATCTGCCGCGCTACATGGTGCCGCATCGCATCGTGGTTCGCGAGACAGTTCCGCGCAACCCTAACGGGAAATTCGATCGAGCCGCATTGCGCGCCGCCTTCTCCAATCCGGACGCCGCCGCCGAAGCGAGGCAATCATGAACGGACTGTTTGGCGAGCGCGAAGGCATCCTCACCGTCGGCGGCGTCGAGATCAATCGCCTGGCCGATCGCGCAGGGCGCACACCGTTCTTCGCCTATGATCGCGCAATGCTCGACGCGCGTGTATGCACGCTGCGCGATACGCTGCCAGCCGGTATCGACCTACATTACTCGATCAAGGCCAACCCAATGCCCGCGGTCGTCCATCACCTTGCGCCACAGATGGACGGGTTCGACGTGGCATCGGCCAACGAGATGGCGCTTGCGCTAAACGCGGGCATGCCCGCAGAACTGATCGGCTTTGCCGGCCCAGGCAAAAGCCGGGACGACTTGCGTCGCGCCGTCGCAAGCGGTGTCAACATTCACCTCGAATCGAGCACCCAGCTGCACCTCGTGACAGCACTCGGCTGGGAGCTCGGTGTGCAGCCGAAGGTCGCCATTCGAGTCAACCCGGACTTTCACGTCGATCACAGCGGCATGCGTATGGGTGGCGGGGCCACCCCTTTTGGGCTCGACGCGGAGCAGGTGCCCGAGTTACTACGGGAGCTCGATGCTAGAGAAGTGACGTTGGCCGGTTTTCACATTTTTTGGGGATCCCAGTGTCTGCACGCCCCGACCGTCATCGAGGCTCAACGGAAAAGCTCGGATCTCGTCGTGAGACTAGCCGCTGGCCTGTCGCTCGCTCCGCAATACGTGAACTTCGGAGGCGGTTTCGGCATCCCCTATTTCGCGGGAGAAACGCCACTCGACCTCGCTGCAGTCACCGAGGCCATGCACGATTGGCTCGGCGTGTTCCGCGGCAGCTTTCCGGACACGCGCACGGTCCTGGAATTTGGACGATATTTGGTCGGGGAAGCCGGCATCTATGTGTGCCGCATCATCGATCGCAAGGTATCCCGAGACCGAACGTTCCTGATCACCGATGGCGGCCTGCACCACCACCTGGCCGCATCCGGAAACTTCGGTCAGATCCTGCGTCGCAATTTTCCGGTCGCCATTGGGAATCGCCAGACACAAGCCCCGACGGAGCGTTGCCACATCGTCGGATGCCTGTGCACGCCGCTCGACCGGATCGCCGACGACGTGCTGCTTCCCGAGGCTCGCATTGGGGACTTTGTGGTCGTATTTCAGTCGGGTGCGTATGGACGCTCGGCCAGCCCGAGGGACTTTCTCGGCCACCCTGATGCGATCGAGATGCTCGTCTGACCACCCTCGTTCTTTGTGGAGGATTGTGATGTTCTCCCCTGATTCCTTCCCGCCAGGGCCAGCTCCGGCGCCGCGGGCACTGACCGATGATCAACTCAATCTCTATATGGCGAGTCAACACTTCGCGCGCGACCGACTGGAGCCCTTGCTTGCCGGTTCACCCAGCGTAGCAGCGTGGCAAGAAACCGTCAGACTCGCTGCCGCAACACTTGATCTTGGAGCAATGGTCCTACCCGAGGAACACGGCGGCCTAGGAATCGACCGTCACGGCCTGGCACTTGTTGTCGAAGCGCTCGCCGCCGGACCGCTTGAGCGTGCGTTGGAGTTGACGCTGACAGCACCCGCGCTCATGGTGCTCCGGATGCACAATGCGCTCGGTTCGGTTCTGGCTCGGCCTGTTCAGGCGTATTTCGACGGCACAACAGCGATCGCGTTGTCCGTGCCGGGCATCGAAAACTCAACAATATGGCAACTTGGTCCACTGGGCGGCGCGGTGACCCTCACCATGCGGTTAGATGACAAGCGGCGCCTCCTCCTCACCGAGCGCCCACGTGATCGGCGATCTTCGAGATCGACAGGCATCGCCACGCTCGGCGCCCTTGTATTGGAGCAATTGCATTCTGACGAGGCCGCGGCCGAAACGCCGCTCGCCGTGATTACGCGGGCCGACAGCGATAGCGTTCCTCCCGCGCAAACGTACATGACGGAAATCGGCTTCTATCTCGCTGCGCTCTTGACGGGCGCCATGCAACATAGCGTCCGGTTCGCGTTCGATTACGCAGCGACTCGGCAAGCGTTCCGAAAGCCGTTGTCAAACCATCAACTCGTCGCGGCGCGATTATCCGATATGCTGATCGCCGCCCATGGCACCCATCTTTTTCTACAAGCTGTCAGTGCGGCCCGCCCGTCGGCGCCGGTCTCGCTGATTCGTCAGTTACTGCGACACGTCGCGGCCGAGTCGGTCAACGTCAGTCGTGAATTCGTGCAGCTTTGCGGCGGTCACGGTTATGTTGAAGGCCTCCCGCCGGCAGCCCGCTTCCAGACGGGCCACTGGTTTGCCTTCCTGCTGCAGCGCATCGACACAGCACTCGGCTGGCTCGCGGAGCCACGGGTCGCGAATGAGGAGGTCGACGGATGAGTGGTTGCGCCCCTACGGACGGCACGCTTCAGCCCTCGGTGGACAATGCTGCAACGCATGTAACGTCCTCCACGTGCTGGTTACGCGAACCAGGGCCGAATGACATCGACGACATCGTCGCGTGGTTCGCGCAGCCGACCATCAGTCGGTGGTTCGACTTCGGGCTCGGCCGCCAAGCCCTGCCCGCATTGGCAGTCCAAGCGATGGTCCATAGCAGACAGCATCGAATACGCGTGTTCGGTTCGGCTGGCTATACCGTCCCGAGCGGTGTAGTCGCCGTCAGTGATGTCACGCATCGCTTTGCGACGGGCTCATTCTGGATCCTTCGCGACCGGTTGCGGCCAATCTGCGTCAATATGGCTTATAACGCTGCTACACACCTACTTCATGAAGCGTTCGTCCGTGATCGGTTGCGGTGCATCACCGCATGGGCTGTCGACTGCAATGTTCCGTCGCAACGTCTGCTCGCGCGCTTGGGTTTTCGCCTGATCGGACTGCAACGAGACTGCCATCTCGTCGATGACACGCGCGTCGGGCGGCTCCTTTACGACCTACTGCCCGAGGACCTCGCGCTACCACGCGCACCATGAATACACCCGTGATCACGGCACTTGCCAGCTATGTGCCGCGCACAGTCGCTGTACATCGTAAGTGCGGAATCGAGCCGACGCTCGGTGCTCCGATACGGTCCGGTTGGCACGCGTGGGTCGCGTCGTGGCAAGCGGATTACGCCCCCCACCCCGCAAAGAAAGCGGCTGCAACCAGAAGTGCTGCAGTCAGCGCAGCGCCGGACGAATTTCGTTGTGTGCCTGTTGAGCGCAATACCGATCTATCCGGGCTCGCCGCGAAAGTGGCGCAGACAATATGTGCTGCGCGGCCAGCCAATGCAGCGCCGATCGATATTGCAATGTTCTGTCACAGTAGCCTCAACGAGCATGTGTCCACAACGACCGCTGGACGCTTGCGTGCAGTAATCGGAACGCCCTGCTTCCCGTTCTCCATCTCCCAACTGCAGGGGGCCTCCACGTTCACGGCGCTCCAGCTGGCGAGTGATCTGCTGATTGCGGAGCCCGAAATCCACACCCTCTTGATCGTCGCTGCAGAAAAGTGGTGTCCGCCGTTCTCGCGATGGACGGATCAGGGATTCGTGCAGGGAGACGCAGCCGGTGCCATCCTGGTGGAACGTTCCAGACCCGCGTCTTGCGGACTGGTGGTGATCGACGCACGCGCCAGCCGCCTCCACCGGTTCGCGACACCCGCCCCGCACTCAAGCCTGGATATCCGCACAGATTGGGTTCCGGCGCTGCGATCGACGATCGACGCGATACTGCGCCGGCACGAGCTTCAACCGAACGACATTGGCACCGTCGTAGGAGCAGGAATAGATCCGAAACTTGATGAAGCTATTTGCCGACATCTCAGTCGCCGTGTCATTGAATTTTCCGACCGCCGCCGCGCCCATCTAGGCGCGGCCGAACCTATCGTGCAGCTCGCGGATGCACTCGAATCTCACGATCTGTCAGTTTGCGATCGAATCCTGACGTGGGGCATCGGCCTGGGCGGCTTCGTCGGTTGCGCACTGTTCGAATCGCATGGCAGGCCGCTCTTATATCTCAATCCGTCATGAGCGCTTCTATCGGGATCGTCCATACCGCTTACTATCTGCCTGAGCCGGCCGAGGATGTCCGCAGCTGGGCCCAACGAACGAAGCAGTCCGCCGAGACCGTCAAACGCCTCGAAAAAGCGGGGGTGCGCTTGTTCTATGACGCTCGGGGACAGACTGCGCTTTCACTCGCCGCGAACGCCATCCAATCGCTCGTTCGTGCGACCCAGCTTGGGCCCGACACGATCGACTTTCTCGTCTACGTTCATACGCTTCAGGGCAGCGTCGCCCCTCCGCCGCTATCCCTGCCACGCCTGCTATGCGAACACTTTGGTTTCGAGCAGGCGGAGGCATTCTCGTTTGCACAGCAGCATTGCGCCTCATCACTGGGCGCGCTACGGATCATGCGCGCGATGTTTACCGCCCGTCCCGCCATCAACCGCGGTCTGCTGGTCGGCGCAGACGTCATGCCCCTCGCAAGCGACCGGTCAATAGCCGGGGCCGGATTGCTCAGCGACGGCGCATGTGCTGTGCTCGTCGAGCGCGATACCTCGATCAATCGATTGGTCGCGCTGGCCTTTCACGCGAGTGGAGAAGGTTGGCGAGGCACACTGGAAGAAGATGAATCGCGTTTCGCGGCTCAGTACTTCTTTGCGGCGCGTCGACTCGCGACGCAAACAAGCGCTGACGCGAATGTGCCCCTAGCCGAGATTCAGCGCATCTTGCCTTCCCATCTTGATCTGCCAACCTGGCGCCGAACTACTGCATCGCTCGGTCTTCCTGCACGCTGCCTGTTTACTGACAACTTTGCTCGCGTCGCACATGTGACGGTCAGCGATCCATTCATCAATCTCGCCGACTGCGATGATCTGGTTCCCGGTAAGCCTTTCCTGCTATGCGCCCGCGGAGTTGGAGGATTTACCGCAGCGGCGCTATTCGTTCGCTAACAGGATCGTTGAATTCAGGAAATTTCGCTGATGGCGCGGCACGCGATCGCTAAATACGTCGCAATATCGCTCCCGTTCTGGGTGGTGACTTTCAAAAAATATCGCGTATTAAATTATTACAATCTATTGGATGACGTTCCGATTCCAACCATTAGACTCCACACTAGCTACGCACCCACCGTCCATCTCGACGTAACCTCCGACGTCGGCCATCGCTTAGCAGTTGCGCGGGTATTCAGCACCCCACTACCATACCGTTTGCCGGAGTCGCTGCCACAGTGCTGGCGCCCTGCTCCAGCATTTCCCTTGAATTCCACTAGGCAAAAAGTGAGGTAGAAGTCATGAGAACTCGATTTCGGCATCGCACAAGCAAAAAGGCGTCCAAGCCACCACCATGGAATGTCACATTAGCCACCCGAATGGCGCCAATCCTGTCTCTCTTTACCGATGCAAAGGATATTTCTTCGCTTTCCGACTTACTTGGCAATGCGGTGCTTCCATTGGGTTTTCCATGTTACGCCGTCACACGGATCTCCCTGACTTGCATTCGCTCTAGACCTAGCATGTCCATGGAGGCAATCTGCTCACATTATCCCAATAACTGGGTGCAGCACTATCTACAGCACAACTATGGCCCCGTTGATCCCGTACATCGAGCGGCTTTTACTTCCTCAGGACCTTATCGCTGGGGCGATATTACCGATTTGAACCATGCTGAGCGACATGTGCTCGTGGAAGCATGCGACGCCGGACTCAAAAACGGGCTGAGCATTCCAATTCGTGAGATCGGGGGCAGTGTTTTGCTCATCAATCTGTCAGGGCCGTCATCCAGTATCAATACAGGGACGAGTCGGCAGCTCGCGAGCGTAATCAGCAATCTATTTCGTTTGGAGCTGGATCGGTTCGCTCCTCCCCATCCGAAGGCGTTCGTTCAACTTTCCCCGCGCCAGCGCCAATGCCTTTCATGGGTCGCACAAGGAAAAACATCGACGGATATTTGCATGATTCTCGAAATATCCCGCCATACCGTCGAATATCATATCACTGAAGCAATGAAGGTCCTGAACGTGAATAGCAGGATAGCAGCCGCCGTCATTGCCTCCAATTACGGCCTACTTGATTAGCCCTCTTATTTTCAGTCGAAATTTTCCGAATAATTTGTGATCACATCGCTGGCATGATTTAACCATGCCCCCGGGCCTCTCGAATCCCATATATTGAATAATTCTGGACCAGCCAGGGATCTTCAATCTCGCATGGATAATGCGTGGCCAATATTCATTTGCGCCTACTCCTCCCTACCTAACTAGTTCCTGTTGTTGCTTCGACTTGATACGGTGGCGCCCATCGATAAACGATGGAGAACGCACATGCCACTCATTATTGCGGGTAGGTTGAGCGACTTGCCGCTTGAACTTCGTGGTGGACTCGGCGCGTTCCGGTACGACGTGTTCGTGCGCCGCCTCGGCTGGCCGCTACCCGATGTTAAGGAAAATGAAACCATAGAATGGGATCACTTCGATGGAGAAAACACCATTCAGGTTGTTGAACTCACTTCCGAAGGGCAGATATGTGGTTGCGCACGTCTGATGCCAACTACCGCCCCGTACCTGCTCCGAGAACTACTTCCTCGCTCGTCGAACCTCGATTTTCCCTCGTCACCCACCGTATGGGAGCTATCGCGGTTCGCCGGCTCGGGCATGCAACTCTTTCCCTATGTCATGGCCGTCGCGGCATCCCTCGGCGCGACCCGCATCATTGGTGTCGTCACCCCGGCCATCGCACGACTGTATCGCCGCTTCGGTCTCGATCTTCAGTATGTGGGACCTCATCCGGAGACCGCTAGCTGTCCGTTCGTCGTCTGTGCTATTGATCTCACGCCCGCGGCGTTCGCCAAACTTGGATCCGATCTCGATAGTCTCCAATCTTCAATCACGTGGCATCGTTCGCTCACGCCGAATGTTCGTGGCTCGGTGGTGAGGACGGTACCACGCGCTGCTCGTTGCGCAGCAGACGTGCAATAGGTCCCGTCCCAGCGGCGACCGTCGCGCTTCGCCGAAATTAGTGCACTCGACTTCCACGACCACAACTAGGATGTGGATCGCCGGCGGTGATGCCGGTTATCCGCGTCCTTTACCCAATCCGGCCGGATGGCGGACGCATAGGCCTGACCGGTGCGTGAACCTTCGCCGCTTGCCTGTGCGCGCAGTCCGAGACGTTCGTCAATTGCATGGGCAACAGTCGAAGATTTTGGCAGGCGGCCGTCATCGCATTCCGCCCAGAACACATGCATCGCGTCGAACAAAACTGAGAGGATCGCGGTCAGATAAGGCAGGCGAACGACTACACCGCCTCCCATCGAATTGCCATCAACGGGACCGTAGTGATCGCTCGGCACGTCGGCCGGCAGGTCTATCCGCAGCGCGTCAAGTTCACGCTGCAATCGCTCTTCAACGCAATAGTGCGCGGTCGCCGAGTTCGCCAGGACCTTGCCAAGCTCGCACAGCTTCTCGTCTTTCAGTTGAACGCATCTTGTGAGACGACGAATCTGCGTTTCGGCCCTTCGCAAACGGATCTGTAAGGTCGCGCAATCGCAGGCCGGCGCCGAGCATGCGCTTGTATCACTCGATCGCCAAACATTATCGCGTTGCTCCATAGCAGGCCTCGCCTCGAACATGGCGATATGTACTCCACACACCGCGAGAAATCGGATCGCTGATGCACCGAACTGACCGGACTTATCGCGCCGGCCCAGATCAGTGCGTCTTTTTTCGTTCCTTCACGCAGCAGTGTCAACTGTGAAGATTGGGGGGACACCAGTAGCAATCAGCTCGTCTGCCAAGTTTGAGGTCTATGAAAAAAAAGAAACGTCCAACCACAACATTGCCGCAGAGTTGGTATGTCACTTGCACTAGGTCACGCGCGTCCTCAAAAAATAACGCGGCTTGTCTGACGTTTTACTCTTTGGCATGGCCTGGCGAACACAAAAATAGCTCTCCTCATTGTGTCTTCAACGTAATCCAATACAGACGGCCGTGCCCCCTGCCGGATAAGAGCGGTTGACCGTACATCGGCGCCCGACGTGCGGCCGCCCGACTGCTTGCTGATGATCGTCGGCAATTTGCCTACCCAACCGCAATCGTCCAATGCATGGCTTCGATTGTTCCACCGGGTTTGTGGCCACGGGAACGATAAATGATCGACTCCTGGTGCAAACGATGAGAAAATCGCGTAATCGTTCCAATTGCGCTGCCGACAATGACATGCCGCAGACATGATGCGTCGCACGGAATTGCGCTGCTCAAAGCGACGATTTGATACTGTTTCTTTTAACCACGCGGAGTGAAGAATGGCCACATATCATGAGTTGAAAGCCAAGGCTGAAGCACTGCTCGTGCAAGCTGAAGAAGCTAGGCAGGCCGAACTAGAGACCGTGCTCGAAGAAGTTCGCGCGCGGGTTCAAGAGTATGGTCTCACGCCGGAACAGGTCTTCGGTCGTAAGCGCGTACGTAGCGCGAATGGCAGCCAACCCGCGACGCCGAAGTATCAGGATCCGAAAACGGGCAAGACGTGGAGCGGGCGTGGCCGCGAACCGTCATGGATCAAGGGTAAGAAACGCGATCGCTTCTTGATCGCTGAATGATCGCCGCAGCGTAGCGATCGGTCGCCCTACGGACACTCTTTGGGCCTGTAGCTTCATGCTGCAGACCCATTTGAATCTGTATCAAGCCTTGCCGGTCCAAGCGATTCAGATCCGCCTTAGCCGCCCCAACATTAAAGATGTCCGCGGTCCTTTGGAATCCATGCCGTTCGTCTCCGCGGCGACTCTATTTCACGCATGGCAGCGATACTATCAAATATCGGCAAATTCGGTCGACCTCGCATCAGGCGGCAGCCTCCAATCACCGCTCGCAAGACCCTTTAGGTAACACTCCCGCAGTCGCAGATTGCTCGCCACCCACGGTCCTACCCATATTTGGGCCAGTCGCAATCCAATATCGGCAGCAATGTGAGGCTAGCCCAATTTCCGTCCCGGTCTTAGTTGGAAAATTCCGGCTCTTCGGGGCGGGGCGGGCCGAATCGGCCCGATCGGTGCACTGGCGGGCGAATTCCGCCGGGATCATCCACTGCAGCACAGAGTGAGGGCACGCCTCGTTATAGTACTCGCGCCAGACTTCGATTTTGCGTCTGGCGTCCTCCAGTGACAAGAACCAATGCGCATTGAGGTATTCCTCCCGGAAGCGTCCGTTGAAGGATTCGTTCTTCGCGTTGTCAGTCGGCTTGCCAGGGCGCGAGAAGTCAATCTCCACGCCGTTCTCGTACGCCCATTTGTCGAGCGCCTTCGAAATGAACTCGCTGCCATTGTCTGCTTTGATATAGCGGGGAAGCGGACGATGATGCGCAAGCCGAGTCAGCGCAGCGACAACGTACTCGCCACGCAGCGAGCCGTCGACTTCAATCGCCAAGCATTCCCGCGTGTAGTTATCCACGATCGTGAGCATGCGCAAGCGTCGACCATCAAACAGCGCGTCAGCGACGAAATCCATACTCCAGATTTCGTTGATTGCGCTTACTGATTGCTTCGGTCGTCGGCGCCGGGCAGACTTGTTTCGACGAGGTCACTTGTGGCGCAACGAAAGACCCAGTTCGCGATACACGCGTTCTACTCTCTTGTGGTTGTCTCTCCAGCCTTCCCGGCGAAGCATCACGTACACGCGGGGCGCACCGTATTGCACTCGCACTTCCGTGATCTCCTTGATGCGCATTTCCAGTGCGCTTTGATCCCGCACGACCGACTCGTAGCGGTAGACCGTGCGGGACAGCTGCAACAACGCGCAGGTCTGCCGCTGGCTTGCGCCGACGCTGCATCAAGTCCGTGGCCAGATCACGGCGCCGAGAAGGCTTCAGAGTTAATAGGATGGTCCGCCCCTCCCCGAAGGTGGATACTGAAGCCCCGAAACCGTCGGAGAATGATCATGCGTATCGTTCCTCACAACTGCGCCGTCTACGGTGTCGACCTGGGCAAGACGACGTTTCACATCGCCGGAGCCGACCAGCATGGACGGCCCACACTGAGAATCAAGCTTCGTCGCGACGCCTTGCTACAGTTCTTTGCGACCGCGTCTCCCGCGCGCGTGGGCATGGAAGCTTGTCCGGGATCCCATTGGCTGGCAAGGAAACTGATCGCGTTCGGCCACGACGTCAAGTTGATCCCGGCCCAATTCGTCAAGCCCTATCTGAAGTCGAACAAGAATGACACGCTCGACGCCGAGGCAATCGCCGAAGCAGTAACGCGCCCAACGATGCGCTTCGTCCCTGTCAAACGCCACGAGCAACTTGACATGCAAGCGCTGCACCGCGTGCGTGCCCAATTCGTTCATCAGCGCACGGCCCTGGTGAGTCAGTTTCGCTGCTTTCTGCTCGAATACGGCATCGCAATCCACACCGGTATCGGCATGTTTCGACGCGATGCGACTCGCATTCTCGCGGACGATTCCAACGATCTGACGCCGACGATGCGACAACTGCTGACGGATCTGTGGTCGGACTTCCTGCGTATCAACGAGCGCGTCACCGCACTTTCCGATCAGATCGAAGCCTCTGCCAAGCACGATGACGTTGTACAGCGCCTCACGACGATTCCGGGAATTGGCCCGCTTGGGGCAAGCGCTTTGTGCACAGCCGTTGGAAACGGCAAACAGTTTCGCAGCGGACGCGACTTGGCCGCGTGGATCGGCCTCGTTCCGCGTCAGCATACGACCGGCGGCAAGCCTACGCTCTTGGGCATCAGCAAACGCGGCAATACGTACCTGCGTCGCTTACTTGTATTGGGCGCTCAGTCCTGTCTGATGCATCTGGATCGCTCAAGAGATCGGCTCGGGCGATGGCTGGATACGCTCGAGAGCAGGATGCATCACAACAAGGTCGTGATAGCGCTGGCGAACAAACTTGCTCGCGTCGCGTGGGTTGTGCTCACGCGTCCGGGAGCCTTGTACGAAAAAATGGATCCTCGCTTCTAGAACCGAATCGACTTCAAGTTTGCAGGGACGTGGAATCGAGATGACGCAACAGTTGACTGGCGTGTCGTAAGCCTTGGTCAAAAAAGCGGGCTAGCAAGCCCGAACCAGCTTATTAGGAACGGTACGCGCAGATCTCATCATGGCCTGAACGCCAAAAGCGTTCGACTCGCGAGAGGCCGGATACATTTACGCAAACTGACATGCGTCGGATCGACAACGCTCGCCTTGCAACGCCGGGGCGGACCATACATTTTTTGACAGCACGTCCTGCAGCATGGCCTTATCCAGCGACAGATCGGCCACGAGGCGCTTGAGCTTCGCGTTTTCTTCCTCAAGCTGCTTCAGTCGGCGCAGTTCCGAGGGCGACAGCCCGCCGTATTTCGTCCGCCAGTTGTAGAACGTCGCGTCGCTGATCCCCATCTTGCGGCAGACCTCCGCGACCGGCGTACCCAGTTCGGCCTGCTTCAATGCGTATGTAATCTGCTCGTCGGTGAACTTGCTCTTCTTCACGGCATGACCTCCTGGCCTTGATGACAACGTCATGCCGGAATTTTCCACTTCCAAATGGGACAGTTTTGTGGGCTACGGTCACAGGGCAAACTTTCCCCTCAGCATTGCCGCCTTTCCCCCGTTACCGATCATTTGCCGTGTACTGTCTCTCGAGTAGATCGAAAAATGGTTTGTCGACTAGGCGCTGACGCTCGCTGAACGGAGCAAGGATTTCCGGATCCTCATCAAGCGTCCCTTCTTGCTGCAAAGTCGTCAGCGCCTTTTTCATACCCGCTATGGCGCTCTGGAGTGCCGCATTCGCGTACAGCACAATTCCAAAACCAAATTGCGCGAGCATGGGTTGTGGAACGACCGGGGTCTTCCCACCGACAACAAGATTGACCAACTGCGGTGCCTGAACGAGCGATGGCAGACGCTTGATCTGTTCGAACGTCTCGACCGCCTCGACAAAGAGAACGTCTGCACCCGCCTCCGCGAAGCGATTGGCGCGTTCAATAGCCTCATCAAAACCATGCACTGCACATGCGTCAGTCCGTGCGACAATCAGAACATTGGGGTCTTCACGCGCATCTGTCGCAGCATGCAGTTTTCCAACCATCTCAGCGGTGGAAATTACCGCCTTCCCTGAAAAGTGCCCGCATTTCTTCGGGCTAACCTGATCTTCAAACTGAATAGCATCTGCGCCGGCACGCTCCAGGGTCCTCACGGTATGACGCACATTCAGAGCATTCCCAAATCCGGTATCTGCATCCACCAGGATCGGCAAATCGATGACTTCTCGTATCCGGGAAGTATGCTCGGCGATATCGCTCAAGCCAATGAAGCCAAGATCCGGTAAACCAAGTGACATGTTGGTGACTCCGGCCCCTGTTACGTAAAGCGCGGTGAAGCCGGTGTCCGCGATCACACGCGCGCTTAGCGCGTTGAATGCCCCTGGCATAAGTAGGCCTCGGCGCTCCATTACCGCGGTCCGAAATTTTTCACGGCGTACGCTGGACGAATCAGACATCATTGCTCCTTGTTGAGGTATTTCAGCTGCTCGGTGATCGAGAGGAGTGAACCGGACACTCCATTCCACGTCGTATCGGTGCCCTGTACTCTCCGGGTACTAGCCAAATATCTGACTTGTCTCTTTGTGTAAGCGTCACGCACGCGTGAACGTATAGCAAGCACGGCTTGCGATGTGGCATTGCGCTTGGCGTGCCCCATCGGAATCCTGGACACTGGCTGTCAATAGGAAAGCCGTTTGCCGGAGTACCGACCCCGAACCTATCGTGAACTTGCGTCTAACATATTTGCTCATCTCTTTCACAAGCAAGTGAAATTGAGATCAACTCCAAGGAGTCTCTATGCGAGGCCTCGTCTGGCCGTCCCTTGATGACGCTCGTGTACCGAGAGCAATCGGATTCGTACATGAGGTGATTTACCAGAACACCGATATCACGATGAACTCATAGCAACGGCTCGCTAGCTCTGGCACAACGCCTGAACGAAGCCCTCCAAAGCACGCACATCACTTGAAATCAGATTCAATTGCCCAAGAAGAGTCCCTAGCCAACAATCTGCATAACCTTGGGGTACGTTATCTAGCTGCACTCACCTCGTTCGGTTGCATGGCAACCGTCCGGACACCGAGGACCAAACAGGTAACGGATTGAACGAGCGGACAAACAGGACGGTGCTTGCAGCCAAGCGCCCTGCTCCGCACCAAGGCAACAGCCGTGCCGTCGGTGTCACCGGCTGTTGCCTGAGCCGCTGCACTCATCGGAGTTGTCGATCAGCAAGCGCGGTGGCTCTCCCGCTATGTCGCTGGTGTGACGCATGCAACCAGCGATCATATGCAACTCGGTGCACGTGAAACAACCACGATACGTTCTCGCATGATTGAGAACCAGTCATGCCAGAACAGAAGGCTCGCAAAAAAAATTGAAGTGAAGAAGCCGGGTACACCGGAGTAGATTGGACGGGATACACAACCGCCGACGACAAATTAAGCCTCACTGCTAGCGTGACGCAGACGCTATCGAGAGGTGACAGCCTCGGGCGAAGTACTCCGCGAGCTTCCGGACATCAAATCGCGGGACGCATCACGACGTTTGCGTGCCCAGTTTGGTGCCGCAGCGAAGGCCATTTGCAATGCACATGCCCAACGAGCGGTTGACGATCGGGCCGAGGGAGACTGGTAGGTGGAGAGCGCATCCATCCGAGCACCATCATGGGCTGGCGCTTTGAATCGGCAAAGACATCGAACTCCAGTTTACTGACCAATGTTCAGCCTACGAGGGCTATCAGGGAGCGAAGCGTGTGCAGGTCAAATTCCATATGGTGCCGACCACGAACGTCGGATGACGGCAACTCACACACAATTCAATCCTGATGCCCACTTCAACAATCAACGCCGATGTCCTCCGTTTGGCCACGGCGCAAGCCTTGGCAGGGGCCAACTCGACTGTTGTCTACGCCACTGGGGCCATCATCGGCCACATGCTTGCCCCGAATCCCGCCCTGGCAACGGTCCCTGTATCCATCTTCGTTGTCGGCATGGCCACCGCAACACTTCCCGTCGGCGTAATGACCCGACGCTACGGGCGGAGGGCTGCAGCCCTGTCTGGCAATGCGTGTGGCGTGATCGTCGGACTACTGGCGGCGCTAGCCTTAATCATTCAATCGTTCAGCCTGTTTTGCATTGCCATGCTGTTTGGAGGTGCATACGCGGCCGTTGTGCTGACATTCCGGTTCGCCGCGGCAGAATGCGTACCTCCAGATAATCGTGCGCGGGCCATGTCGACCGTACTAGCCGGAGGCGTCGCCGCTGGCGTCCTCGGACCGCAATTGGTGACAGCCACCATGAATTTGTGGTCTCCATACGCGTATGCGGTAACTTACCTGGCATCCGCCGGAGTGGCGGTGCTCTCAGCCGTCGTCCTGAAGGGTGTACGGTTTGAGCACCAGCCGCCGGTCTCGCCCCTTGCACAAGGTCGACCGATCTCTGCCGTCGTGCGGCAGCCGCAGTTTGCAGTCGCCATGCTGTGCGGCGTCGTGAGCTACATGATGATGAACTTCATGATGACGTCGGCGCCGCTTGCCATGGAGTTGTGCGGCATCCCGCGAGTGCGTTCGAACTACGGCATCGAGATCCACGTTATCGCCATGTACGCGGCGAGCTTCTTCACCGGGAGGCTGATCGCCCGCTTTGGTGCACCTGTGGTCAGCTTTGCCGGATTGGTATTGATTACCCTAGCCGCCGTCACCGGCATGTCTGGCTTGTCGGTGAATCACTTCTGGGTCGCTCTGATGTTGCTCGGTTTTGGCTGGAACTTCGGTTTCCTTGGTGCTTCAGCGATGGTATTGGGTTGCCACACGCCGGCGGAAGGCCCACGGGTTCAATCCGTCTACGACTTTGTGGTGTTCGGTGCCATGGTCGTCGGCTCATTTGCGTCGGGCAGTCTGCTGACGACATACGGATGGGCCGTGGTATGCAGCCTGGCGCTGCCGCCGGCGTTGATTGCCGCAACCAGTCTTTTCTGGTTGCGGCGTGCACAAGCCGCAACCACCCACCTTGCTCGACGCGGTTGATCGTATTTCTTCAGTTGGAACAGCCACAGTCCTGATAGATGGCTTACCTCGCCATGAGCCCTGACTCTCGCGGAAGCTCCAAGAGCCCCGTGAAATAGTCAATGCTTTCCTCGCCTCGACGGGTGCCGAGATTGAAGCATTCTGTCGATACTGTACTTTCCTATGCAAACTGCGCGGATCGGCGGGCCGGACCACTTTTTCCGACCGGCGCCGATCCAGCGATATTGAAACGCCTCTCCTATTTGGAACTACGCAACGTGCAGTTCCTTCCAGAGCTGGCGGGGTTGTCGCGACAGGAACTCCTCACTCCTGCATCAACCTGGCCATCGCTGGAGCACTATCGATGTCGCGTGAGCACATCAGGCCTCAACACGCTCCGATACTCCAACCTCCCTCCCAAGTGCATTGGCCAGTTTTGCGCGATCGAGTTCGTTCTCCCACGCAGACACAACGACCGTTGCGACGCCGTTCCCCACTATGTTCGTCAGCGCACGGCACTCGCTCATGAAACGGTCGATGCCGAGGATCAGCACCATCCCGGACAACGGAATCGTCGGCACGACCGCAAGCGTCGCGGCGAGTGTGATGAAGCCCGCGCCAGCCACGCCGCTCGCTCCCTTGGACGTGAGCATCGTGACAGCGAGTAGCGTGAGCTGCTGCATCCACGTGAGTTCGATGTTGGTCGCTTGTGCGATGAACAGCACGGCCATCGTCATGTAGATGTTGGTGCCGTCGAGGTTGAACGAATAGCCGGTCGGCACGACGAGGCCGACGACTGAGCGCGAGCAACCGGCCTTCTCGAGCTTCTCCATCAGGTGCGGCAGCGCGGCTTCCGATGAACTCGTGCCGAGCACGATCAGCATCTCTTCCTTGATGTAGCTGACGAAGCGAACGATTGAGAAGCCGGCAAAGCGTGCGATCCCGCCAAGCACGACCAGCACGAACACGACCGACGTCAGGTAGAACGTTCCAATCAGCTTGAGCAGCGGCACCAACGAGCCGACGCCGTACTTGCCGATCGTGAATGCCATTGCGCCAAAGGCGCCGATCGGTGCCAGCTTCGTGACGATGTGCACGATGCCAAACAGCACACGCGAAATCCCATCGATGAAATCTGTGACGACCTTGCCGCGTTCACCCAGATGCACGAGCACGCTCCCGAACAACAATGCGATCAGTAGGATCTGCAGGAGTTCACCCTGTGCAAACGCGCTGACTAACGTGTCCGGAATGATGTGCATAAAGAAGTCGACCATCGATTGCCCGTGTGCCTTCGCAGCATACGATGCGACCTCCTTGCCGTTCAATGTTGACAGAGCGACGTTGAATCCAGCGCCTGGACGCAGCAAATGTGTTGCCAACAGTCCAAGCAGCAGCGCAAACGTAGACACGATCTCGAAATATAAGATCGCCTTGCCGCCGACCCGCCCGACTTTCTTCATGTCCTCCATGCCAGCAACGCCAGTAACGATTGTGCAGAAGATGATCGGTCCGATCACCATTTTGATAATTTTGATGAATGCATCGCCGAGTGGTTTCATGTCGACGGCAAACGAGCTCGCGTAATGCCCGACGATGATGCCAGCAAGAATCGCCGCAATTACCTGAACGTAGAGGATTTTATAGAAAGGTTTCTTCACGATTTTTCCATACCGATAGATAGTATCTGATCAGCCGCCGCAAGCTGGGGCACACCAATTCATCTCAAAATAAATTTCAGCAATCCAAAAAACAATCGAAAAAACAATCCAACCAATAAATTAAACAACCTCCATTTAATTGATGATATTGATTTATCGTTAACTGGAGTATTTATTTTCTTGAGCGACTGATTCAGCCTGCCGCCCTACTTCGCATAATGGCTCCCGTCGTCAGTGCCCTCCAATAATTACCCAGTCGATTGCCTGGAGGGAGATTTGATATGTGCAACCACAACCAGATTCCTGGATTTTTAATTGACATGATAAAGATGCCAAATCGATCGCAAGCACGCGAATAACAGCACTGGAAAGATGAATTCAAGCGCAATAAAATTGCGATGTCATTGCATCAACTAAACCACTGCGATGTACGTTAACCAGTCGTCGCCCGAGTTACTTCATGACGCGATCCTCATCGGAGATAATTCTTCGCGTCGGATCACAAGTCGAAATCTGGGTGACGGCAACGTCATGAGCCTCGAAAAGCGATTCAAGCGGCATAACTCACACTCTATTGAGTGCGCGCCATTGGTTCGACATCCTTTGAGTTGCGGCTGAAACATGAATGCCGATACCCATTGCCAATCGAGAATTCCACCTATCGATACCTTTTCGACTACCAGTAGCTTCAATAAGAGGAATTAAGGTATTCGTGAATTCTTATATTCACAGGTGCGCTTCATATATCAAAAATCTATGTTTCCAAAAAAAACATGGATTGATTTATTTGAATGCCGCCACCCTTTGCGGGCAACATTGAGGTTGGGGATTTGATGGCAAAACGACTCCGCTCCACCAATTTGGCGAACATACTCGTCTCCTTTAGGGTCGCGTAGTGCAACCACATTTATCTATTTCTTCGTTGAGCGTAGATTCTCGACTGCGCATGTGCAATTGAGAATAAACTCAATTTCCACCTAGAACCCGTGACGGGGCCGCCCTGGGTAGCCCGGTTCCGATTCGCCAGATCCGCGACATTTTTCATGCGTGCCGTGGCTCGCCACTAAGCACGGCTCTCACGATCCATGCCTCTGCGGAAGATAAGTAGAAGATGGGTAGAACGCTACCCCCTCGCGTCTCGCTGACTCGCCACCTATATGGCGTCTTCAATTGCGGCGTCGTGATCATGTCTCCACCGACGCTCAGCGATACATCGGAACGCGCTTCGCGTTCTACTCGTCTGAGATGCTGAAGGATGGCAACGGCGACAGCTTGCAGAACGGCTTCGCGCCCAGTATCGCGTCCCGACGCTTCTCATAAATCCGAATGACAAACGCGAAGCTCTTCCGCGCGAACGTGGGTGTCAGTCAAGCCTTCTGGGACCTGAGGCGAGCCACTCGATTGATGAAATTTGGATTGTCAACCCACGCGCCGCCGCGTCGCCCATCACAGAGCATCTCGTTCGATACCCGAGCCGATCGGCACTGAATCGAGCCGCAGATATAGCTGCTATGCAGCAACTGCATTACGAAAGTAATACCGAGTTGACGATTGCCCACGATATCGTCGATACCGTTATGCCTGAATGGAATATTTTGACCAAGAGTGAGACCACTTTCGGGTCAATCAGCAGCCATACTCTTAGAGACGGTTTCAAAAAGAGCCCGTGGGCCTGTTAACTTTCGCGGCGAACTGTTAACCTCAGGCATCGGAACAACCGAGGCCGAGGAGATGGGCAAGCCGATCATCGACGACGAATTGTGGACACTGATCGAGCCGTTACTGCCGCCATCCAAGCCGCGGCGCGAGAAGAACCCGGGCCGCCTGCCTGTTTCGAATCGCGCCGCGCTGACCGGCATCTTGTTCGTTCTCAAGACCGGACTACGCTGGCGCGACCTGCCTGCCGAGATGGGTTGCGGCTCGGGCGTGACATGTTGGCGGCGGCTGCGCGACTGGCAGGCGGCCGGCGTGTGGGACCGCTTGCACGAGCTGCTGCTCGCGAAGCTGCGAGCAGCAGACCAGATCGACTTCTCGCGAGCCGCTGTCGATTCGTCATCGATTCGCGCCGTTGGGGCGGGCCAAAAACTGGGCCAAACCCTACCGATCGCGCTCGACCCGGTTCGAAGCACCACATCGTCACCGATGCCAACGGCACGCCGCTTGCCGCGATCCTGACCGGCGCGAACGTCAACGACGTCACGCAATTGCTGCCGCTGATCGACGCGATTCCACCGATTCGCGGATTGCGCGGCCACCCAATGCAGAGACCGCGTGTGGTCTACGCCGACCGCGGATACGACTCCGAGCGACATCGAAAAGCGTTGCGCAATCGTGGTATCGAACCGGTGATTGCCAAGCGTCGTACCGAACACGGCAGCGGCCTTGGAAACTATCGCTGGGTCGTTGAACGCACGCATGCTTGGCTGCATCACTTCCGTCGCATCCGTATTCGTTTCGAACGCCGTGCCGACATTCACGGCGCGTTCCTCAAACTCGGTTGCTGCCTGATCTGCTGGAATACGCTCCGGCGCGCCGAGCAGTCTTTATGAAACCGTCTCTTAGAGGATTGCCACCGACTCAGTCATGTTCTGCTTCATGTAGTCGAGGAAGCGTTTCTGGAACAGCATCGTGTGTTCGTGCGCGGCCCTCTCGGCGGCATCGGCGTCGCGTCGTGCGATCGCATCAATCAGTTCGTCGTGATCGCGACCGAGCTTGGCTGCCGTCGGTGAACTCACAGTGAAGTCGAAATGCAGATGAAGCAGGCGTTGACCTTCCCCCAGCAGCCGTTCGTAGTAGCCAACAAAGTACGGGTTGTTCGCCGCATGCGCGATCGCCATGTGGAGCGCCTTGTTGGTCTCCGACATCGCCTGGAAGTCGCCGCTCTCGACCGCCTCCATGTAGACGTCGTCGGCCTTGCGAATCTTCGCGAGGTCGGCTTCCGAGCGCTGCGTGGCCGCGAGCCGAGTGACCGCGCGCTGGATCAGGTCGAGCGCTGAGATGTATTTCGGGAATTCCTCGATCTCGAACGGCGTGACGAGCGTCGTACGGTTCGGCAGGATCGTGACGAGCCCTTCGCTGCTCAGCCGCGCGATGGCGTCGCGCACCGGCGAGCGCGACAGCCCGAACTGCGCGGCCAGCGAGATTTCGTCGAGCTGCACGCCGGGTTTCAGCTTGAGCGTCAGGATCTGCTTGCGCAATTCCTCATACACATACCGCCCGCCGTGCCGGCGGCCGCCACCTTCGGTTTCAACGGCCTCTTTGCTCATCTCGCTACCCTTCCTGTAATCGACCCGGGTCGCCGGGCGCGCTCTGGAGTTTAGCATCGCGCCCTCACGTGCCCGACGCCGCGGACGGCCCGAATCCGTCGCCCCACGTGTCGCTGAGCATGAATCCGGCGGCCAGCGGATCGTCGGGATCGACGCCGAGCTGCTGGAATCCGAACACCCATGCGCGCCCGGTGACGCGCGGCAGCACGGCCGCTCGCCCGCCCACTTCGGTCGTGCCGAGCAGCTCGACGCGGAATTCGCCGCCGATCGTCGAGCGCGACGTGAGGCGGTCGCCGATCTGCACGCGTCCGCGCGCGGCGAGCGTCGCGAGGTTGGCCGAGCTGCCGGTTCCGCACGGCGAGCGGTCGACACGGCCGGGCGGCAGTGTCGTGCAGGTCTGGTACACCGTGTCGTCGACACGGTTGCGGAACATCACGTAGGCGACTTCGTTGATCTCCGGGTACAGCGGATGCTGCACCGTGACCTGCCGGTTGATGATCTCCTTGAGCCGCACGCCGTGCGTCGCGAGCTGCCGCGCGTTGCCCGGCGCGATGTCGAGCCCGATCTGGCCGACGTCGACAAGTGCGTAGTACACGCCGCCGAATGCGATGTCGACCTTGATCGTGCCGAACTCCGGCGTGTGCACGTCAACGTCGAGGTGCTCGACGAACGCCGGCACCATGTCGAGCGATACGCCGACGCAGCGACCGTCGCGGCACGCGGCCCGCGCGGTGACGAGTCCGGCCGGCGTATCGAGCACGACGGTGGTCTCGGGCTCCTGCATCGGCACCATCCCGAGTTCGAGCAAGGCGGTCACGACGCAGATGCAGTTGCTGCCCGACATCGGATGCGCCTTGTCGGCCTGCAGCACGATGAAACCCGCCTGCGCGTCGGGTCGCGTCGGCGACAACAGCAGGTTGACCGACATCTGCAGGCAGCCGCGCGGTTCGAGCACGACCAGGCGCCGCAAACTGTCGTCGGTCTCGTTGATGTAGTTCATCTTGTCGAGCATGGTTTTGCCCGGCACGTCGAGGACGCCGCCGGTGATGACCTTGCCGATCTCGCCCTCGCAATGCACGTCGACGAGCTGCAGCGTTTTGTTCCAGCGCATGATCGATTCACCTTACTTGATGTACCAGCCCCACGGCTTGTCGCTGTCGTAGCGCGTGATCTGCTTGACCTCGAGGTAGTTGTTCAGCCCCCACTCGCCGAGTTCGCGCCCGATCCCGCTCTGCTTGTAGCCGCCCCACGGCGCTTCGGTAAACGTCGGCTGCGAGCAGTTGATCCAGACGATGCCCGCGCGCATCGCGCGGGCGACGCGCTCGCAGCGCGGCAGGTCGGCCGACATCACTGCAGCCGCGAGACCGAAGCGCGAATCATTGGCCGAACGCACCGCTTCGTCTTCCGTATCGAACGGCCGCACGCACACGACCGGCCCGAAAATTTCCTCGCGCCAGATCCAGCTGTCTTCCGGCACGTCGGCGAACACGGCCGGCTCGATGAAGTAGCCGCGTTCGAGATGCGCGGGCCGGCCGCCGCCGGTCACGAGTCGCGCACCTTCTTCCCGGCCGCGCGCGATGGCCGTCAACACCTTGTCGTACTGGCCGCGATTCACCAGCGGTCCGAGCAGCACGCCGTCGTCGCGGCCGTTGCCGATCCTGATTTTGCGCGCTTCCTGCGCGAGCCGCTCGACGAGCGGCGCGTACAGCGAGCGCTCGACCAGCACGCGCGACGTGGCCGAGCACACTTCGCCCTGGTTCCAGAAGATGCCGAACAGGATCCATTCGACGGCCGCTTCGAGATCGCTGTCGCCGAACACGATGAACGGCGACTTGCCGCCGAGTTCGAGGCTCACGTTCTTGATGTCGCGTGCGGCGGCCTGCATGATCCGGCTGCCGGTCGGCACGCTGCCGGTGAACGCGAGCTTGTCGATGCCCGGATGCTCGGCGAGCGGCGCGCCGGCGTCCGTGCCGAGGCCCGTCACGACGTTCAGCACGCCGGCCGGCAGCCCGGCCGCGTCGGCGATGCCGGCCAGCTCCAGCGCGGTGAGCGGCGTCAGCTCGGACGGCTTGAGCACCATCGTGCAGCCGGCCGCGAGCGCGGGCGCGACCTTCCACGCAGCCATCAGCAGCGGAAAATTCCACGGGATGATCGCGCCGGCCACGCCGATCGGCTCCTTGCGGACGACCGTGCTGAAGCGCTCGTCGGCCAGCGGCACCGGGGTTTCGGCGTTGCCGTCGAGCTGCTCGGCCAGTCCCGCATAGAAGTCGAAGCAGCCGGCTGCATCGCCGAGATCCCACAGCGCTTCCGGCAGCGGCTTGCCGTTGTCGCGCACTTCGAGTTCGGCCAGTTCCGGCAGGCGGTCGCGAATGCCTTGCGCGATGGCCCGCAGCACGGTGGCGCGCGCGGCACCGGTCAGGCGCGGCCACGGGCCTTCGTCGAAGGCGCGCCGCGCCGCGGTGACGGCGAGATCGATGTCTTCGGCGGTGGCGGCCGCCACCCTCGCGATCACGGTTTCGTCGCTCGGGTCGATCGAGTCGAAGGTATGGCCGCGAACGGGCGCCACCCAGCGGCCGTCGATGAAAAGTCGTTCGTAGGTTTGCATGAAGGGTCTCGAATGTCAGGCGAAACGATAGGCGCTGAACGGCGACAGGTCCTGCCGCGTCGGGCGGCCGGCGACGAGGTCGCCGATCAGGCGGCCGGTCGTCGCACCGAGTGTGAGGCCGAGCTGGCCGTGGCCAAAGGCCATGTATGCGTTGGGTAGCCGCTTCGATCGGTCGATCACCGGCTTCGTGTCCGGCAGGAACGGGCGGTAGCCGACGCCGTACTCGACTCGCGCGGTCCGCAGCTCCGGCAGGATGCGCCGGGCCTTTTCCAGGATGATGTCCGCGCGCCGGAAGTTCGGTTGCGCGTTGCGGCCCGCGAACTCGATCGTGCCGCCGATTTGCAGGCCGCGCGTCATCGGGCTGAAGCAGAAGCCGCCGTCCGCGTAGATCACCGAGTGACGGAATTCGACGCCCGGGTCGGCAAGCAGCGCCTGGTAGCCGGCGATGCCTTCGAGCGGCACGCGTACGCCGAGCGGGCCGAAGAATTGTCGCGAGCCGGTACCGGCCGCAACGACGACATGGTCGGCCGCGATGCGCTCGCCGTTCGCCAGCGTCACACCCGTCGCGCGGCCGGGTGCTTCGTCGATCCGCGCGGCATGCGCGCGGATGCGGCGCCCGCCTTGCGCTTCGAAGCTGGCCGTCAGCGCCGCGATGAAGCCTTCGGTATCGCTGACCGCGCGCCAGTCGGGAAACAGCACCCCGTGCTTGAACCGGCCGGCGAGCGCCGGTTCGAGATCGCCGATGTCCGCGGCCGTCAGCCGCTGCGATTCGAATCCGAGCGACTGCCGCAGGTCCAGATGCGGTTGCTCGTGCGTGATGCCGGCCGGATCGTCGAACACTTCGAGCACCGGGCGCTGGCCCAGCAGCGCGCGGTCGCCGCACGCATCGAGCAGCGGCGCGTAGTCGGGATAGACGTCGTGCGTCAGCGTGGCCATTGCCTGCGCGATCGATACGATCTTCGCGTGGCGGGCCGAGGCGACGAAGCGGAAGAACCACGGCAGGATGCCGGGCAGCGCGCCCGGCCGCAGCGCAAGCGGCCCCTTCTGGTCCATCAGCCAGCGCGGGACCTTCATCAGGATGCCCGGCTTCGACAGCGGGATGACCTCGCTGACGGCCATCTGACCGCAGCTCCATTTCGCGGTGCTGTCGCCGGGTGCGGCCGGATCGATCAGCGTGACGGCGTACCCGTCGCGCTGCAGATAAAGCGCACAGCACACGCCGACGATCCCGCCACCGATCACGACGGCCGTCTCGTTGCGCGCCGCGCCGGTTGATGCGGGCGCATGGTCTCGCGGAATCGCGTTCAATTGACGAACTCCTGCAGGCTGAAGCCGTGCGCATACGGTTGGGACGAATCGACACGATACTGCGCGCGCCCGGTGACCCATGCGCGTCCTTCAATGCTCGGCCGCACGGCGTCGAGCCCGCTGTCGAGACGCGTGACCGATTCCACACGGCCGATGAAGCGGCTGCCGATCAGGCTCTCGTGGCGATACGCTTCGCCCGCTTTCAGCCAGCCGCGCGCGAAGCGCTGCGCGACGCGTGCCGAGCTGCCGGTGCCGCACGGCGACCGGTCGACGAGACTGTCGCCGGCGATCACCACCGCGCGCCCGTGCGCGTCGCTCGCGATCGGCTTGCCGGTCCACATGCAATGACGAACACCGCGAATGGCCGGATGGTCGGGATGCACGACGTCGATTGCGTCGTTCACCGCGCGCTGCACGTCGCGGCCCCATGCGAGCAGTTCGTCCGGCGTGAAGTGTTCGCAACCGGGGAAGTTGGGCTGAACGTCGACGATCGGATAGAAGTTTCCGCCGTACGCGATATCGACGGCAAGCGTGCCGAGCGCCGGAATCGCGATCTCGACATCGCGCGCGAGCAGGAAGCTCGGCACGTTGGTGAAGCGGACCGACGTGACGCGCTCGCCGGTCATCTCGTAGCGCGCGACGATCCGCCCCGCCGGCACGTCGACGGTGACCGTGCCCGGCTGCTTCGGCGCGATGAGACGCTCCTCGATCGCGAACGCGATCGAGCCGATCGTCGCGTGGCCGCACATCGGCAGGCAGCCGGACGTCTCGATGAACAGCAGGCTGAAATCGGCGTTGTCGCTGACGGGCGGATAGAGGATCGTGCCCGACATGTGGGCATGGCCGCGCGGCTCCAGCATCAGCGTGCGGCGAACCCAGTCGTGATGCGCGACGAAATCCTCGCGGCGCGCGTTCATCGTCGCGCCCTGCAGCGTCGGCGCGCCGTCGATCACCATGCGCACCGGCATGCCTTCCGTATGGCCTTCGATACAGGTAAAGCTGTGAATCGTCATGTTGGGATGCCCTCGGTCGACGTACCGACGCCGCGTGGCGCCGGTACGGGTGCGCGTTACGCTTGCGACGCCTCGAAGACCGCGCGGAATTCCGCTTTCTCCTGGTCGGTCAGCGGTTGCAGCGGCATGCGTGCATTGCCGACCTTGAAGCCGGCCAGCTCGCAACCGTACTTGACCTTCTGGATGAACTTGCCGGACTCCATGCTCGCCATCACCGGGAAGAGCGAGCGCATCACATTCTGCGCGCCCGCGAGGTCGCCGGCCGAGAACTTGTCGTAGAAGCTCACGACCTGCTTCGCGAAGCAGTTCGCAGGCCCGCAGATCCAGCTGGTCGCGCCCCACAGGAAGAAGTCGAGCGCCTGGTCGTCCGAGCCGCACGACAGCTGATAGTGGTCGCGGTACTTGCCGCCGATCTCGATCGCGCGCAGCAGGTTGCCGCTGCTTTCCTTGATACCGATTACGCGCGGGTGATCCTTGAACGCATCGAGCACGCCGAAGCCGACCTCGACGTTCGTGCGCACCGGATAGTTGTACAGGATCACGTTCACGTCGGTCACCGCGGCGAGAATCGCGTCGTAGTGGCCGATCAGTTCGTCCTGCGACGGCAGCGCGTAGTACGGCGGCGCGATCAGGATGTTCGTGTAGCCGGCATCGCGTGCCTGGCGGACCTGCTCGATCACTTCCCGCGTCGACGAGCCGTTCGCGCCGGCAATCAGCTCGCCGCGGTTGCCGACCACTTCGCGCACGGTCTTCATCACCGCACGGCGCTCGTCGTTCGTGAGCGCGTAGTACTCGCCTGTGGATCCGAGCGGCACGAAGCCGCTGACACCCGCGGCGAGCTGATATTCGAGGATCGACGCAAGCGTATCGTGGTCGACCGCGCCCGATGCGTAGAACGGCGTAACGAGTGCGGGCAGAATGCCTTTCAGTTGCATGAGATTTCTCCGGCTTGGATGAGAGCGTTGCGAGTTAATAGGCATAGCGCCTGAGCATCCTGGACTCCACTACGCCGACCAGGCGGGTCAGCGGAAAGGCGACGAGGAAATAGATGACGGCAACCGTCGTCAGGAACTCGACGGGCCGTGCGGTGCTGTTCGACACGTTCTGGCCGACGAACATCAGGTCGGCGATCCCCACCGACGAGATGAGCGCGCTCTCCTTGAACAGGCTCACGACGTTCGACAGCAGCGGCGGGATCGCGCGCAGCAATGCCTGCGGAAAGATCACGTAGACGATCTTCACGTGCGGCGACAGGCTGAGCGCAATGCATGCGTCGTGCTGTTCGCCGGCGATCGATTTCAGCGAACCGCGAAACGTCTCGCTCGTGATCGCGGCCATGTACAGCGTCAGCGAGATCAGCACCGACAGGTACGGCGGGATCGGCAGCCGCAGCACGACCGGGAAGCAGAAGAACACCCAGAACAGCTGGATCAGCAGCGGCGTGCCGCGGAAGAATTCGACGAATGCGGTGACCGGCCCGCGCAGCCAGCGCGACGGCGACATCCGCAGCAGGCTCAGCACGAAGCCGAGCAGGCTGCCGACGAGTGCACAGGTCACGGTGAACGCGAGCGTCAGCCCGAGGCCTTTCGCGAGCACGAGCCAGTACGGCCAGACGACGGCAAAATCGAGATTCACGACGGGCTCCTCAGCGCTGGACGGCGACGTCCTGGCGGCGCTCGATGACGTTGACGAGTTTCGCGATCGGCAGCGACAGCGCGAAATATACGAGCGCGACGACCGAATAGGTTTCGAGCGGCCGGTACGCTTCGGTCGCGATGCTCTTCGCGACGTACATCAGGTCGCCCACCGCGACGATCGCGACCAGCGCGCTTTGCTGCAGGCTGCCGATGCCGTTCGTCAGCAGCACCGGCATCGCGCTGCGCAGCGCCTGCGGCAGCACGACGAAGAGCGTGCGCTGCCACGGCCTCAGGCCGAGCGCCACCGCCGCGTCGAGATGCTCCTTCGGCACCGCCTGCACGCCGGCGCGATAGGCTTCCGCGTTGAATGCGGTCAGGTTCAGGCCGAGCGCGAGCACGCCCATCGTGACCGGGTCGATGAACACGTCGACTATCATCGGGATGCAGTAGAAGAACCAGATGATCTGCAGCAGCGCTGGCGTGCAGCGGAAGAATTCGATGAAGAGCTGCGCGGGCCAGCGCACGAGCGCCCAGCGGCTCATGGCAAGCAGGCACAGCACGAAGCCGAGCACGAGACCCATCGCGTTCGCGGCCACGGCCAGCACGACGGTGACCTTCAGCCCGTCGATCAGTGCACCGACGCTGCCGGCGAGGAAGCTGAAATCGAAGTGATAGTTCATGGCATCGGCCTCAGTCGAGATGCAGCACTTTCTCGAGGAATTCGCGCGTGCGGGCTTCCTTCGGACACTTGAAAATCTGGTCCGGCGCGCCTTGCTCGACGATCTTGCCGTTTGCGCAGAACACGACGCGTGTCGCGATGTCCCGTGCGAAATGCATGTCGTGCGTGACGATGATCATCGCCATCTTCTGTTCGGCGAGTTGCAGCATCACGTTCTGGACTTCGACGACCATTTCCGGATCGAGCGCGGACGTCACTTCGTCGAACAGCATCAGCTTCGGTTCGAGCATCAGCGCGCGCGCGATCGCCACGCGCTGCTTCTGGCCGCCGGACAGCTGGCTCGGGTACGCGTGCAGCTTGCTTTCGAGGCCGAGGCGCGCGAGATACGTGCGTGCGCGCTCGGTCGCGTCCGTCTTCGACAGCCCGCCAACGCGCACCGGTGCGAGGATCAGGTTGCCGAGTACCGACAGGTGCGGAAACAGCGTGTAGTGCTGGAACACCATGCCGACCTGCTTTTGCAGCTTCGCGTCGATGCGCCAACCACCGCGCGCATCGCCGCCTTGGATGTACGACGCGCCCTGGAACGCGATCTCGCCACGCTGGATACCTTCGAGGCCCATCATCACGCGCAGCAGCGAGCTCTTGCCGCTCCCGCTCGGGCCGATGATCACGAGCCGGTCGTCGGCGCGCATGTCGAGGCTCATGCCGTCCATCACGACGAGATTCGGGCCGTATGCCTTGTGCACGTCGCGCAGCCGCACAAAATCGCCGTCGGGCCCGGACGCGGCGAAGCGCGTGGACGAAAGGGGGTGCATGGCCGACCTGACGGCCGTCGTTTGAGGCGACAACATGACTGTCTCTCCAGCGGCGCCCGACGTCGGCGCGCAAAGTGCGAATCGGAAAATCGGCGCCCGGCGGCGATCCGCCGGGCCCGTCGGCGCGGGGTGTGCGGCCGGCGCTTACTTGCCCGGGATGAGCATCGCCTGCACGGACGTCTTGATCAGGCGGTTCACCGCGCCCGACTTGACCTGCTGCGCGAGGTAGTCGTTGAGCACGTCGAGATCGGCTTTCGGCGTGTCCTTGCGCAGGCCGAACGCGACTTCCTGCTGAGCGAGCGGCGGCGCGGGGTTGAAGCTGGCCGCCCAGTCCGGGTGTGCTTCCGTCAGCAACATGTTGGTGATGTTCGCGTCGGCGAGCAGGTCGGCGCGCTTCGAGATCAGCGACAGGCGCGTCTCGTCGTTACCCGGCAGCCGCATGATCCGCGCCTGTTTCAGCTCGGCGGAAATCGCCTTGTCCTGCGACGTGCCCGACATCACCGCGATCGTGACGTTCGGCTTGTCGATATCGGCTAGCGAGCGCAGGGGCTTCGTGATCTTCGGGTTGTTCTTGTTGTAGACGAACGAGACGTTGTAGTCGGTCGCAGGCGCGGAGAACGCGATGGCCTTTTCACGCTCGGGCGTGTCGTTCAGCGCGAGCGACAGGTCCCACTTGTCCGATTGCAGGCCGGCCACGATGTTGTCCCAGCTCGTATCGACGAATTCGACCTTCACCTTCAGCACGTTCTGCCCGAAATCGCGGCACAGATCCGAGAAGAAGCCGCTGTAGGCGCCCGTCTTCGGATCGCGCATCACGTACGGCGGCGCGACCGCGGCGCCGCAGCGCAGGACGCCGGCCTTCTTCACGGCGGCCCAGGCGTCGGGCCCGGCGGCGTACGAAGGCGCGACCGCGACCAGCGATGCCGCCGCCACGGTGCACGCGGCAATTTGACGGGTGAAACGAGACAGTCGATTCATGGTGACCTCACTTGAGATGGGTAAACCCGTATGACGGCTTATTTCTCCACACATCAATGTGTGTTTTACTGTGTACATCGTTGTGTACATATTAGAAGGGCAAAAATCTGCGTGTCAACGAGAAATTGGGCCGTGAGGTGGTCGGGTTTTCCCGGGCGGGTAAGAGAGAAACGCATCGGCCAGCCGCGCTCATCTCGGTGCGAAACATTCGGCGCGTTTCAATGGATCGACTTCGGTAACCGATCGTGCAAGGGCACTCGACCGAAGAACGACAGCACACTGGGCGTTGACCACCTGCTAGGTTTCGGAGGGTCACCTCTACACGCGCCACCGAGGAATATTTGATGCGTCGCGTTAGTGATGAGGGCGAGCGATTTCTCTCTAGGCACTCGAATTGACTGGCCGTCGCGTTTGGCTAGTCCTGCGTCCCGTCAGCCGCCCTCTCACCAGTCCCACAGGAGCGGTCAACCTTCCGTCAACTGCATGAGCGGCAAGCGGTGCACCGATAAGGTCAAGATCGAAGCAGTCAAGAGAGTCGCCAAACAGCACCGTTTGGTAGCGGATCTGGCTCAGCGTTTAGGCATTGCGACGTATAGCCTGGATGCCTGGCGAGTGAAGTGCGATGAGTCGGATGTGGTGCTGATGATGGAATTGCACCAGAGCGCCGAAGTATCGCTACTGACGGTCGAATTCGATCGGGGCGACAAGTTTGGAGTGTTGGAAGGTGGAGTTGGCCCTGTAATCCCGGACACGGCGTCACACTAAGGTTGCTGAATCGATCGAGCGCCGGAACTCGCGAGGCGAGTGGTACTTCAGCGCGCTATGGGGATGCTTCTCGTTGTAATGCTCGAACGCGATGGCCAGGTTGCGTGCAGCAGTCGCTGCGTCCGGCTTCGGCATGAAGGCGACGTAGTCGCGCTTCATCGTCTTCACGAAGCTCTCGGCCATCCCGTTACTTTGGGGACTGCACACCGGCGTGGTCAATGGCTTCAGGCCGATGGCCGTCGCGAACCGGCGCGTTTCGTCGGCCGTATAGCCCGAACCGTTGTCGGTCAGCCATTCGATTTCGGACGGGGTATGCAGCTCGTTGCCAAACCGATTTTCCACTGCAGCCAGCATCACGTCACGAACGATGTCGCCGCTATGGCCCGCCGTCGTGGCCGCCCAGCTCATCGCTTCGCGGTCGCAGCAGTCCAGCGCGAACGTCACGCGCAGCGGTTCGCCGTTGTCGCAGCGGAACTCGAAACCATCCGAGCACCATCGCTGGTTGCTGCGCGCGACGGCCACCTTGCCATCGTGCCGACGTTGCGGCCGAGGCGGAATCGAACGGCGTTGCATCAGCAGACCATGCATACGCATGACACGATAGATGCGCTTCGCATTGAACGGCACCTGCCCGGCAGCGACGCGCTCATTACGCAACGCGCCCCAGACGCGGCGATAGCCATAGCTGGGCAAATCGCCGACGACCCGGCGGATTTCCTCGACCACGCTCGCATCGTCAGTCTGCTTCGATTGACGGCCATCGCGCCACGTCGCCGGACGCGACAGTCGTGCCGATACGTTCGAGCGCGACACGCCGAGAACTTCACAAACCAGTTTCACTGGTCGTCCTCCGGCAGCGAGGGCGAGTGCGCTATCCATTTTTTTGCCCGGCCATACTCGACTGCTTCCCGGAGAATCTCGTTCTCCATGGTCTTCTTGCCGAGCATCCGTTGCAGCTCGCGAATCTGCTTGAGCGCATCGACCAACTCCGATGCCGGAACCACTTCCTCGCCAGCCTTGACCGCTGACAGGCTCCCGTCCTGGTACAGCTTGCGCCAATGGAACAGCTGGTTCGGATTCACGCCGTGCTGGCGCGCGACCAGCGAAACCGACTTCCCTGGGTCGAAGCTCTCACGCACCATCGCCAGCTTCTGCTCCGTCGTCCAGCGCCGCCGACGCTCCGGGCCCGTCAACACTTCCATCACTTCCTGCCTGGTGTTAGTCAAAAACACAGTCTTATGCCTACCCGCTAGTTTAAGTGAGAGGCTATGTCCGGTGTTTCAGGGGGCTGCTCCAGAAGGTGACTCGTGCCAGTTTGTTCGCCCATGAGATCACTACCACGTTCGCTGCCTGTTTTCTTCTTTTGCTGCTCGCCCCAAGAACTTAGGTCCTCGGCACTTTCCAGCATGCAGCATGCTCCGTGAGTCAAGAGCCTGCACAAATTGTTGTTGTCCTTTTTGCTGATCCTAAAAGGATTAACCGTTCACCATAATTTTGGATTAACTACAGTGGCCACCGCCGCCGTGGTAGTAAGCGGGCCGACGCCAAGGATTTCGTCGATGGATGAACAATCAGGCTTAATATGCAGTCGTCACCGTGTGTTCTGGTTGATCGTTCGCCACACCGACTCAATCACGGATCTCTTTCCTCAAACGGCTATTAGAATCCGCACCAATAGGCCATACGAAACGATCATCTTGAAGCGCCGTACTTTTTGAGCGTGCGTCGTAGTGGGCGCTTATCGCGAAACCAAGCGGCGTTGCCGACATCACCGACGTGTAGAAACAGGGCTCAAGCGCATACTTCGAGCGGTATTTGAACAATGCCACCAGCCAGCGTCTCATGAATCCCCCGTCGCACCATTGGTCTTCGGGTAGGCGAGCGCCAATGCGCATCCAATCAGCATGCACACACCAAATCCGAGCAGCCCTACTCGCTGCGAATGGAATTCGTCGTGCAGCCACCCCAAGATATAGGTACCAATAAAGCCCCCCAAATTCGCGAGCGACGTGATCATGGCGATGCCGGCAGCAGCGCCGGTCCCTTGAAGGAACGTAGGTGGCAACGTCCAGATGACCGGTATGGTCGCCGCCGCTCCTGCGTTGATAAGGGTGAACAGTACGACGGTCGAGAGCGTGGCATGCGGCGTGAATGCCGCGACGAACAACCCGCAACCCGCGACCAGACATGGAACAGCCATATGCCAGCGACGTTCGCGTGCGCGATCTGAACTGCGACCGCACCACAGCATACTGAACACCGCAGCCGCGTTTGGTAGCACCATCCAGAGTCCGATCTTGAGCGGATCGCTCACTCCCGATTCGTGCAAGATCGACGGTAGCCAGAAACTCGTCGCATACACGCCGACCATGATGCAGGCGTCGATGAGACCCAGAATCCATAGGCGCCGGTCGATGAACACATGCGTGAGCGATGATATCTTCTCGACATGCGCATGGCTGTCGACGCTGCCGAGCAGGACACGCTTTTCATCGATCGTAAGCCAAGATGTCTGCTCAATGCTATTCGGCAGCCAGACGAGCACGAAAGCACCAAGCGCAACCGATGGCAGCGCTTCGAGCAGAAACAACCACTGCCAACCGCCGAAGCCTCGCACCCCATCCATCGCGTTCATCAGCCAGCCGGACAGCGGGTTACCAACAAGGCTTGAGATGGGCATGGCGATCATGAACAACGCAACAATTCTTGCACGCCGCTCGTACGGAAACCATTGCGACAGATACAACAGTACGCCCGGTACGAAGCCGGCCTCTGCGGCCCCGAGAAGAAAGCGTACGATGTAAAACTGCAATGGAGTTCTGACGAGCAGTGTCGCAGCAGACAGACCGCCCCATGTAATCATGACGCGTGCGATCCAGACCTTGGCACCCACTTTTTCAAGCACGAGATTGCTCGGTATCTCGAATACGATGTATCCGACAAAGAAAAGTCCTGCACCGAGACCATAAATGCGGTCGCTGAAACCGCGCGCATCAAGCATCTGAAGCTTGGCCAGCCCAATGTTGACACGGTCGAGATAGGCCGCGAAAAAGCACAGAAAGAACAGCGTCAGCAAACGCACGGTTACCTTGCGATACAACGCGTCGAGGCCCGTGCTACCGGTCGCGCCAAGGTGCCGAATCGAAACAGCGAGATCTGCGGGATCGGGATTAGTAACTGAAGACGAGTCTTGTGTCACCTGATCTTGTACCTTTTCCGTACGTGTACCGAAGAGCGCGCCCGTACTTTCCGCACGCTCGTCGTCACACACGCTTTTTCCGATGGATAAGCGGTTCATTGCGACCCTTTAAACCAAATGAACAGCGCTCAGACTCGTTTGGTTGAAGCCGTGCCGACATATTGTCCGCAGCGTTCGATCGCGACACGAACCGTCTCATCCGGTGGACGCTCCCACCAGTCCAGCTCGGAGAAAACTTCCAGCTCGAACGGTCCCGCATAGCCGATGTCGTCCAGCCATCCCTTGATTCGTGCAATATCGATGACGCCATCGCCAACCATGCCGCGATCGCGCAGGTTTCGTGTCGGCACGAGCCAGTCGCAATAGTGAAAGGTAATGATCCGTTGTGGTCCCGCGCGGCGAAGTTCGGCTTCGAAGGCCGGATCCCACCAACAGTGGTAAACGTCGGGCACGAGCCCGACGCCCTCACCGAGTTCGTCACAGAGATCGTTGGCGAGTTTTATCGAATTCAGTACGCTGCGGTCGCCGGCATACATCGGATGCAGAGGCTCGAGGCCAAGCTTGACGCCGACTTCGCGCGCATGCGGCAACAACGTAAACAGTGCATCGCGCACGCGGGACCGTTGACCTTGTATATCTTTGCTGTCCGGTGGCATCCCACCAACCACCATCATCAGGCATGCCGCGCCGATTTCCGCGGCCGCATCGAGCAGGCGCCGATTCGTTTCGATCGCCGCGGCCATGCTCTGTTCGACGCTCACGTTGAGCCACTCGCTCGTACACAGCGACGGCACCCACATCTCCAGTTGTCGCAGATGCTTGCGCGTTTGCGCGACTCCGTACGCCTCAAGAAACTGACGCCAGACCCCAATTCCGCCGATTCCCTGACGCTTGTAGCCATCGAGTGCTTCAGGCAGAGTCCATCTGGGTGTCGTGATTTGATTGATCGCGAACCGCGAAAGGTCATCACTCATGCGTAGGCTCTCTCCATGTGTTTCTCCCGACCTGCATCGACGTTTCTTCAGCACATGCTCACGCGCTGAAATAACGCACGACATGTACAGGCCGTGATACCTGTACAGGCGATGGAAACTGCACACTTGGGAAGCGCCGCTGGCGCCCCGTCAGCGGCCGATGGAATTCGCGAGGAAGTTGAATAGCCGGTCGTAGTTGCAGTGCGCGACGTTGAACCTCAGCCAGCCCGTCTTGACGCGGCCGGCAAAGAACAGGTGTCCAGGCGCGAGCAAGATGTTCTGCTGTAACGCCAACTCCGCCAGCCGGGATGAATCCGAATCTCCACCGACCGCCTTCGCCCAGACGAACATGCCGGAACGCGGCTCGCAGAACACATCCATGCCGTTCGCCTCCAGCCGTCGGCACGTCTTCTCCTGCGCGGCGGCCAGTCGGTCCCGCAATTGCTCCGTCTGCTTCCGGTAGTGCCCTTCTGACAACACCGCGCTGACGAGGCGCTCGGTGACGGTCGGCGTCGACATGCCAGACACCAGCTTCTGGTAAAGGAGCGCTTCGATGACATCGTGATCGGCAACGACGAATCCGACGCGCAACCCCGCGCCGATGGTCTTCGAAAAGCTGCCGACATAGATCACGTTGCGCAGTTGATCCATCGACGCGAGCGTGAAATGCGCGCCCTGGACGAGATCGGCCGACACGTCGTCCTCGACGATCAGGCAATCGTGGCGCTCCGCGATCTTGAGGACCTTGTAGGCCGCCGAGGAGCTGTAGCTCGCCCCCGTCGGATTGTGCAGCTGGCTGTTCGTGAAGTAGAGCTTCGGGTGACGCGATTCGAGCGCAGCCTCCATCGCTGCGACATCCGGCCCGGTCGGCGTCATCGGAATCCCGATGGTTTCGACGTCGCGCATCCGCAGGGCGACCAGCAGGTCGCTGTAGCATGGTTCGTCGACCATCACGACGTCGCCGGGCTGCGTGAATTGACGAATCACGAGATCGAGCGCCTGGTTTGCGCCCAGCGTCGTCATGATGCCGCCGACGTCGGTTTCGATTTCGTATTCGGCCAGTTGACGCACGATCTGTTCGCGAAGCCGGTCGAAGCCCCGTGCGTGTCCGTAGCCGAGCAGGTGCTCGGGGTGCGCCGCGAGTTGTCGCAGCGATCGTGCGATCCCTTCGCTGTCGAACCACGTTTCGGGAAGCCAGCCTGCGCCGGCGTGAATGGCCCCTTCGGTCGCGCCGAGAAAATTGCGTACCAGCCATCCGTTCGTGACTTTCTCGTCAAGCTTCTCCGCCGCTTTCCGCGGCGCACCCAGGCGCCGTTCCGACACGTAGAAGCCGGACCCGCGACGCGCCACCAGAACGCCTTGCGCAACGAGGCGATCGTAGGCCTCCACCACGGTAAAGGTCGACACGCCATGCGCGCCAGCGAACGTGCGGATGCTCGGTACGCGCGCACCCGGCCGCCAGCGTTTTTCGTCGACCTCCTGAATGATGCCCACCACGATCTGCATGGTGAGCGACATCTCGGAACCTGCATCCAGAGAAAGAACGGGCTTCATGAGAACGACTCGTAACGAGAGAGATGCGTGTAGGCCGCGGAGCCTGTACAGCGATCCGCCAGTACATCCAAGTGTACATGTATCTGTGCAGGGTGTTTGCCTAAATTGCCCTTACGTCGTCGCTGCATGCGTTCGGCGAGACGGCAACCCTTCACCGATCCCCGTATGAAGAAAATACGAAATTCCGCAGAGCTTCTCTCTCACGGCGCCGTCGAATCCCGGCGCATCGTTCTGGACATTGCCGATCGCACGCTGCAGCGTCTCGACGGCTACGAGCGCATTCGAAGCATCATGCGCGTCGACGGCGACATGCTGCATATCGGCACACGCTCCTGGGATTTGTCGAAAAAGCGCAACGTGTATCTGGTCGGCGCGGGTAAGGCCTGCAACCACATGGCGATGGCCATCGATCACGTGCTCGGAGACCGGCTCACGTATGGCATCGCGATCGTAAAGATTCACGAGAAATCGGATCGCTTCAATAAAACCGAAGTGTTCGTCGGCGGTCATCCGCTGCCGAACGAGGAAGGCCATCGAGCGTCGCGAAAGATCATCGAACTGGTCGATCAGGCTGGGCCCGACGATCTGTTCATCGCGGTGATCAGCGGCGGCAGCTCCGCACTCATGTCGTGCCCGATCGACGGCATCACGCTGCAGGACGAGATCGACACGACCGACGTACTGCTCAAGTCCGGCGCGGGCATCTACGAAATCAACGCGGTGCGCCGGCACATTTCTGCACTCAACGGCGGCATGCTGGCCAAGCGCATTCAGGCCGTGGGTGCCGAGCTGATCGGCTTCGGTATCAGCGATGCGGTCGGTTCCCCGGCGACGGACGATATCGCCGTGCCGTATGCTGCTTACAAGAGCACGCCGATCGGCCCCGACATGACGACGCTCGACGATGCGCGCGCAACCATCGTCAATCGCAACGTCGCGGACCGTCTGCCTGCCAGCGTCGTCGATTACCTGATGCACGCTGGCCCGGAAGCGGAGACGCCCAAGGCCTTTCCGGAGAACACCTACTTTCTGCTCAACACGCTGCCCGACTCGTGCATTTACGCGAAGGAAATCTGCGAGGAGCTGGGCATCCCGGCAATGATCGTCACGTCGTTCCTCGAAGGAGAAAGCCGCGATGCCGGCACGTTCCTCGCGTCGATCGCGCGCGAGATCCAGACCTACGGCAGACCGATCAAGCCGCCGTGCGTGCTGCTCAGCTCCGGCGAAGTCACGACGCTGATCAACGACAGCAGCGTGATCAAAGGGCATGGCGGCCCGGGCCAGGAAATGTCGGTGAGCTTTGCCATCACTGCGGAAAAGACCCGCGGCGCATGCCTGTTGTCGATCGACAGCGAAGGGACGGACGGAACGGCGAACGTCGCGGGCGGCATCACGGATTCGACGAGCCTCAAGGCGGCCGCCGCGAAAGGTGTGAGCCTGTATCAGGCGTTGCGCGAGCATAGCTGCTACGAAGCGCTTGCAGCGATCGACTCCGCGATCTTCACGGGGAACACCGGCACCAACCTGTGCGACCTGAACATTCTGTACGTCCCGGCAGCGACGGAGGTCCAATGATGACCGACAACATCTCCTCCGTTCACGCGCAGCAAATCATCGACTGCAAATGCCGGCCGGCCGTCGAAGTCGAGATCCGCACCGAAAGCGGCGCGATCGGACGTGGCGCAGCGCCCACCGGGACGTCGGTCGGCATGCACGAATCGTTCGTGCTTCGCGACGGCGATCCGTCCACGTACAAGGGACTCAGCGTCCACAAGGCGGTCGACTACGCTGAGAACGTCATTGGCCCCGCATTGATCGGCATGAACGTGTTCGACCAGCGCGCGATCGACGAGAAGATGATCGCGCTCGACGGCACGCCGGACAAGCATCGCCTCGGCGGCAATACGATTTACTCGGTTTCGATCGCGGCGTTTCGCGCGGCGGCTGCGTCCCGCGCGATCCCACTCTACGAGCACATTGCCGGCAGAGCGCTGTGGACGGTTCCCGTGCCATGCTTCAATGTCATCAACGGTGGACGTTACGACGGCTTCGCTCAGGCGTTCAACGAATTCCTCATCGTTCCCTACGGAACCGACAGCATCGATTTCTCGATCGAAATGGCGGTAGCCGTGTTCCAGAAACTGGGCGATGTCCTGACTTCGTATCTCGGACACAAGCCACAAGTCGCCAGTTCATATGGCTATGCCGCACCGTCGGAGGATCCGGAGCTGATCCTCACGCTGATGCAGATTGCCATCGACGCTTGCGGCTATACCGGCCGCATCGCATTCGCACTGGATTGTGCATCGAGCGAAATGTACGACAAGCAAACGGGCCGCTATCTCCTCAAAGGGGAACACGTGTCGGCCGACGAGCTGATCGCATATGCGAAATACCTGACCGAAAGATTCAATTTCGTTTTCATCGAAGATCTCCTCGATGAAAACGACTGGATCGGCTATAGCAAGGCCGTGCGGGAACTCGGGCGGACGATCGTGCTCGGCGACGATCTCACGGTGACGAACCTCGAACTGCTACGCAAAGCGCACGACACGCACGCGGTCGACGGTTTCGTCCTCAAGCCCAATCAGGTCGGCACTATCACCGAGGCGCTGGATGCCTATCGCTTTGCCGAGGCGCACGGAATGATCGCCGTACCGTCCGGCCGCTCCGGTGGCGTGGTGGACGACGTCGTGATGGATTTTTCCGTCGGGCTCGAAGTCCCGTTCCAGAAGAACGGCGCGCCGCGCTCGGGCGAGCGCATCGAGAAGCTCAACTTCCTGATGCGCGCCAATGCGCGCAGCCCCGGCTGCCGCCTCTACGACATCGCGCCGCTTCTGCGGTTCTAGTCTCCTGCTTCATCGTTCAATAGTTCGTCTGTCATCGCCATCCTTTCTGAAAAGGTCACCACCATGTATCCGAAGATCGACTTTGTGTACCTGTCCGAACCCGACACCATCGCCGCCGGCGTACTGGACGCCGCGCGCTGCGTCACCGTCTGCGAAGAAACCTTCAGCCTGCTCGGCAAGGGCGATTACCTGATGGGCGGCGCCAACCACAACAACCACGGCATGAACATCGTGTTTCCGAAGGAAACGCCGTTCCCTAACATGCCGGTGGCCGGCCCGGACCGCCGCTTCGCCGCGATGCCCGGTTATCTCGGCGGACGCTTCGACGTGTGTGGCAACAAGTGGTACGGCTCGAATCACGCGAACGTCGAGAAAGGCCTGCCGCGCTCGATCCTCACGATGATGCTGAACGACAAGGACACGGGAGCCCCGCTCGCGATGATGTCCGCGAACCTGCTGAGTGCGGCCCGCACCGGCGCGGTACCGGGCGTGGCGGCAAAGCATCTCGCGAACAAGCACGCCAGGACCGTTTCCGTGATCGGCTGCGGGCCGATCAACAAAGCCTGCTTCACGGCGATCATCACGCAGCTCAAGGACGTGAAGAAGGTGGTCTGCTTCGACGTGTTCCTCGACAAGGCGAACGAGTTCGCGCGCTGGGTCAGCGACACGTACGACATCGAGGCGGTCGGCGTCGACGAGGCGGAACAGGGCTTCCGCGGCGCCGACGTGATCACGGTGGCCGCATCGCGCCTGAAGCCGCTGTATTTCAAGGACGAATGGATCGACGAAGGCGCAACGCTGCTGATTTCCGGCCCGTTCAACACCGACGAATCATTCCTCACCAGCGCGAAGATCGTGTTCGACCACACGCCGCTTCAGGAAGCCTATGTCGAAGATGCGATCGCTTCCGGCAACAAGGACGCGTATTACAGCGGCGTGATCGGCGGCCCGTTCTATCGGCTGATCGATGCCGGCAAGCTGCCCGTGCTGAAGGATTCCACCGGTCTCGGCGACGTGGTCAACGGCGTGAAGCCGGGACGCGAGCACGACAAGGACCGCGTCATCTTCATCGCGTGCGGGATGGCGGTGTTTGACATCAGCTGGGGCTACGAGCTGTACAAGAATGCGTTGGCCAATGGGATCGGCCAGTCGCTGAATCTGTGGGACAAACCGAGCCAGGCGTAACGCGCCGACGCACACGCCCGGGCAAAAACGACGCTGGCCCCGCATGTCGCTTCGATATGCGGGGCCAGTTCCATGTGTGCCGCTGCTTCTACCTCGACGACTTCAATGGATGAACGACAGGAAGGCGGCGACGGCGCAATGCGCCGGGCCGGTTACGTCAGGCCGCGCGCTTGACGAGGCTGCGGAGTTCCACCGGAAACAGCATGTCGCGTGCGATCGAGTCGTCTTCCCGCAACGCGTTGGCTGCATCAGGCACGCCGAAGAAGTCGAGGAACAGCGGCGACTGGAGAATCAGCATGTCGAACCCCGGCAATACGGTCTTGCCTTGCCCCATCGCCGCCTTCAGCAGCGGTGTCGGCTGGTTCTTCATCAGGATGTCGCAGACCTGCGCGGACGGATCCAGACGCTCGGTCGGCACCGGCAGCGGATCGCTGGTCTTCAGGCCTAGCGGCGACGCATTGATCACGATGTCGAAGCCGGCCGGATCGTTGTCGCCCTTGACCTCGGCCTGCAGGTTGTAGTGCCCTTCGATCGATTTCGCGAGTTGCTCCGCCTTCGCGGTATCGGGATCGTAGATGCCGATGCGCGACACCTTGCCTTCCGCGAGCGCGGCGGCGATCGCGCTCGCCGCCCCCCCGGCGCCCACCAGGAAGGCGGACTTGCCGCGATACGGCATCGCGTAACGGTCCATCGACTTGACGAAGCCGAGGCCGTCGAACAGCTCGCCTTCGAGCGAGCCGTCGTCGTTGCGGCGAATCGCGTTGACGGCGTTGGCCGTCTGCGCGCCCGTCGAGATCCTGTCCACGATCGCGGCGGCAGCCGTCTTATGCGGGATCGACAGCACCATGCCGCGCGTCGTCGTCGATTGAAAGAGCGCGCGCACGGTCGCTTCCAGATGCTGGGGCGCAACTTGCAACGGCACCATCACCGCGTCGACGCCGCACATCGGAAAAATCTGGTTGAAGATTTCCGGCGTACGCACCTGTTCGATCGGATCTGCCACCATGAAGAAGACGCCGGTCTTTCCGGTTATCATACTATCCTCTGTTTTTCGCACGACTAAGTTAAGTGATTTCGGCCGGTTCTGGCCGACCGCTTTTCGGAGCGCCGCTTCCCGCGACGCCCCGACCGGACCCTTACTTCCCGGGGAAGCCCTCGCCCCAGGTATCGCTGAGCATGAAGCCGGCCGACAGCGGATCGTCGGGATCCACGCCAAGCTGCTCGATGCCGTAGATCCATGCGCGTCCGCGTACGCGCGGCAGCACCGCCGGTTTGCCGCCCACTTCCGTGTGGCCGAGTAGTTCAATGTCGAATTCGCTGCCGATCGTCGAGCGCGACTTCAGCCGGCTGCCGACCTCGACCTTGCCGCGCGCAGCGAGCGTGGCCAGGTTCGCCGAGCTGCCGGTTCCGCACGGCGAGCGGTCAATCCGGCCCGGCGGCAGCGTCGTGCAGGTCTGATACTCCGCGTCGTTCACGCGATTGCGGAACATCACGTATGCGATCCGGTTGATCTCCGGATACAGTGGATGCTGGATGCGCACCTGATCGTTGATGATGCTGCGCAGCTTCACGCCAAGATCGGCGAGCTGGCGCGCGTTCTCCGGCGCGATCGTCGTGTGCAACTGATCGACGTCGACCAGCGCGTAGTAGACGCCGCCGAACGCGATATCGACCTTCACCGTGCCGAGTTCCCCGGCGTCGATCGGCAGATCGAGATGCTCGACGAAGGCCGGCACCATATCGAGCGACACGGCCACGCAACGTCCGTCCCGACAGGTGGCGCGCGCCGTCACGAGCCCTGCCGGCGTATCGAGCACGACGGTCGTCTCGGGTTCCTGCATCGGCACGATGCCCATTTCCAGCAGCGTCGTCACGACGCAGATCGCGTTGCTGCCCGACATCGGATGCGCCTTGTCGGCCTGCAGCACGATGAAGCCGGCATGCGCTTCCGCTCGCGTCGGCGGAAGCAGCAGGTTCACGGACATCTGCAGACAACCGCGCGGCTCGAGGACGACGAGCTTGCGCAGGCTGTCGTCGACCTCGTTGAGGTAGTTCATCTTGTCGAGCATAGTTTCGCCGGGAATGTTCACCACGCCTCCGGTGATCACCTTCCCGATCTCGCCCTCGCAGTGCACGCCCACGAGTTGCAGGGTCTTTTTCCAGCGCATGATTACCTCACCTTCCTGAGTGGATCCGCCATGCGGATTGAATTTTCATGGGCCCCAGCGCGCCGGGTATTGAACATCGTGAATCAAAAACGATACGCACTGAAAGGCGACAGGTCGGTACTCGACGTACGCCCCGTCGCCATCTCGGCGATCAGCCGCCCCGTCGTCGCACCGAGCGTCAGCCCCAGTTGCCCGTGGCCGATCGCCATCAGGACATTGGGCAGCCGCTTCGACCGATCGATGATGGGTTTCGTATCAGGCAGGAACGGTCGATAGCCGACACCGAACTCGTACGTCTGCACGTTCAGTTGTGGCAAGACACGACAGGCCTTCTCGAGAATGATCTCGGCCCGCCTGAAATTGGGTGACGCGCCGCGGCGCGCGAATTCGATTGTGCCGCCGATCTGCAGGCCCCGACGCATCGGCGTAAAGCAGAAGCCGCCGTCGCCGTAGATGACAGAGTTCCGGAACTCGACGCCGGGATCGGGCAATAACACCTGATATCCCGCCACGCCTTCGAGCGGCACGTCGATACCCAGCGGCGCGAAAAACCGCCGGGCACCTGCACCTGCCGCGACGACCAAGTGGGCGGCGGCAATCCGCTCACCATTGGTCAACGTGACACCGGTTGCTTGCCCGCGGTCTTCATTGATCGTCGTCACGTTGCCGCAAATCCGGTGTCCGCCCTGCTTCACGAAACTGTCGGTCAATGCGGCGATAAATCCCTCTGTATCGCTCACGAAGCGCCACTGTGGCAGCAGGATGCCGTACGAGAAACGTCCGGCGAGCGCCGGCTCGAGGTCACCGATTTCCGCAGCGGTGAGGACCTGCGAGTCGAACCCCAGCGACCGTCGCAACACGTTGAGCGGCCGCTCGTGCTCCACGCCCTGCGGCCCGTCGAACACCTGCATCACCGGCCGCTGGCGAATCAGGTCCTTTTCGTCGCAGGCGTCGAGCAGCGTCGCGTAGTCCGCGAACACGTGATTCGTCAGCGTCGCCATCGAGCCCGCGATCGTGGCGATGCGCGATTGGCGCGCACAAGCCATGAAGCGCAGCAGCCACGGGATGATGCCCGGAAGCGCGCCGGGCCGCATGGCCAGCGGACCGTTCTGGTCCATCAGCCAGCCGGGCACTTTCATCAGAATGCCGGGCTTGGACAGCGGAATGACTTCGCCGACCGAGATCTGCCCGCAACTCCACTTGGCCGTGCTGTCGCCCGGCGCGGCGGGATCGACGAGCGTGACGGAAAAACCTTCGCGCTGCAGATAGAGCGCGCAGCACGTACCAACGATGCCGCCGCCAACGACGACGGCCTGCCGCGCGGCATCGCCTGCGCTGGCCGACCGGGTGAGGTTCTGAAGCGAGTCGGAATTCATGTCTTGTCCGTAATACAGGTCGTGCGAAACAGGCAGCCGCGGTCAGTAGGCGAAGCGTCGGAGGAAGCGCGTTTCGATCACCCCGACCAGCCGCGTCAGCGGAAATGCCACGATGAAATAGATGGCGCCCACCGTGGTCAGAAATTCCAGCGGCTTGGCGGTTGCGTTCGAAATGCTCTGCCCGACGTACATGAGGTCGGCGACACCGACCGACGAGATCAGTGCGCTTTCCTTGAAGAGACTGATGATGTTCGACAGCAGCGGCGGAATCGCGCGCAGTAGCGCCTGCGGAAAAATCACGTGAACGATCTTCACGCGTGGCGACAGGCTCAGCGCAATGCACGCGTCGTGCTGCTCGGACGAGATCGACTTGAGCGCACCGCGAAACGTCTCGCTGGTGATCGCCGTCATGTACAGGGTCAGCGAGATGATCACCGACAGGTACGGAGGCAGCGGAAGGTTGAACACCACAGGGAAGCAGAAGAACACCCAGAAGAGCTGGATCAGCAGCGGCGTGCCGCGAAAGAACTCGACATAGAGCGTGGTGATCGCCTTCACTACGCGCGACGGCGACATGCGTATCAGGCTCAGCGCGAATCCGAGCAGGCTGCCCAGCAGCGCACACCCACCTGTGATGGCCACGGTCAATCCCAATCCCTTGAGGAGGACCAGCCAGTAGGATGCGATAACGGAGACGTCGAAAGTCATGCTCACCCTCTAGCGTTGTACGGCCGCATCCTGGCGGCGTTCGATGACATGGACGAGGCGCGAGATCGGTAGTGACAACGCGAAGTAGATCAGCGCGACCACCGAATACGTCTCGAGCGGCCGGTACGCCTCCGTCGCGAGGCTCTTCGCGACATACATCAGGTCGGCGACGGCGACGATCGCGACGAGCGCACTTTGTTGAAGTGTACCGATGCCGTTGGTCATCAGCACCGGCAACGCGGTGCGCAGCGCCTGTGGGAGCACCACGAACAGCGTGCGTTGCCACGGCTTGAGACCGAGCGCGACGCACGCATCGAGATGCTCCTTCGGCACCGCCTGCACGCCGGCGCGATACGCCTCCGCATTGAACGCCGTCAGGTTCAGGCCAAGCGCGAGCACACCCATCACGATTGGGTCGATGAACACGTCCGCCATCATTGGAATGCAGTAAAAGAACCACACAATCTGCAACAGCGCCGGCGTGCAGCGAAAGAACTCGATGAACAGCTGGGCCGGCCAGCGGACGATCGCCCATCGGCTCATGACAAGCAGGCAGAGCAGGAAGCCCAGCACGAGCCCCATCGCGTTCGCGGCAAGCGCGAGTTCAACGGTGACCTTCAGGCCCTGAAGCAGCGGACCGACACTTCCTGTCAGAAAACTGAAATCGAAGTGATAGCTCATGGTGTCATCTCTAGTCCAGGTGAAGGACTTTCTCGAGAAACTCACGAGTACGCGCTTCCCTGGGACATTTGAAGATTTCAGCTGGCGCGCCCTGCTCAACCACCTTGCCGCTGGCACAGAACACAACGCGGGTGGCGATATCGCGCGCGAATTGCATGTCGTGCGTCACAATGATCATCGCCATCTTCTGGTCAGCAAGCTGCAGCATCACGTTCTGCACCTCAATGACCATTTCCGGATCGAGCGCGGAGGTGACTTCGTCGAACAGCATCAGCTTTGGTTCGAGCATCAGAGCGCGAGCAATCGCAACACGCTGTTTCTGGCCTCCCGACAACTGGCTCGGGTAAGCGTGCAGCTTGCTCTCGAGCCCAAGACGGTCGAGATACATGCGTGCGCGCTCGGTCGCCCGTGCCTTTGACAGCCCGCCGACCTTCACCGGCGCGAGGATCAGGTTGCCGAGCACGGACAGATGCGGAAACAGCGTGTAGTGTTGAAATACCATGCCGATCTGACGCTGCAGCGTCGCCTCGATCTTCGCCGGGCTTCGCGCGCCCGAGGCCTTGATGTATGGACGTCCCTGGAAGGCAATGTCACCGCCCTGGATGCCCTCAAGCCCCATCAGCACCCGCAACAACGAACTCTTGCCACTCCCGCTCGGGCCGATGACGACGAGCCGGTCGTCGGCACGCATGTCGAGGCTCATGCGGTCCATCACGACGAGATTTTCGCCATACGATTTGTACACGTCGTGCAGTTGCACGAAGTTCGCGGATGTCGTCGACTGCGGCGACAGAGTCTCCGTACCGGTCAGCTTGGCCACCGGACCTGACTGTGTCTGGGATAGCAACATGGGAACCGTTCTCCAGCGATGCGCAGCGGGGGCTGCTCAACACAATATCCATTCGGTCGACGATCCGATCGGAGGTCGTCTCGTCGCGTGGTCTCGACGGCAGCGCAAACCGACGGTCGCGCTGCCGGTACGACAGGCGTTACTTCGACAGCTCAAGCGTCTGCTTTACCGACGCTTCGATCAGCTTGTTCACGGCGCCGGACTTTATCTGCTGGTCGATGAACTGGTTCAGCACGGCGATGTCGGCTGCAGGCGTGTCCTTGCGCAGACCGAAGCAGATGCCTTGCGGCGCCAGCAGCGGGTTGGGCTTGAAGATCTCGGCCCAATCCGGATGTGCACGGCTCAGCAGGATGTTCGCCATGTTGTCGTCCGCCAATACATCGGCACGCTTGGACATCAATGCGAGACGCGTTTCGTCAAAGCCTGGCAGGCGCATGATCGTGGCTTGCCTGAGCAGCGGCGAGATTGCCTTGTCGCCTGCCGTACCGGACATGACCGTCACCGTATAGCCCGGCTTGTCGATATCCGCGATCGAATGAACCGACTTCAGCTTCGGGTTGTTCTTGTTGAAGCTGAACGTCACGCTGTAGTCCGTCACTGGCTGGGAGAACGCGATCGCCTTTTGCCGCTCCGGCGTGTTGTTCAGCGACAGCGAAATGTCCCATTTGTCCGACTGCAGGCCCGCGACAATGTTGTCCCACGTCGTGTCGACGTATTCGACTTTCACCTTCAGCACCTTCTCGCCGAAATCACGGCACAGATCCGGAAACACGCCGCTGTATGCACCGGTTTTCGGGTCCTTCATCGTGTACGGCGGCGACGTGGCGATACCGCAGCGCAAGACGCCGGCCTTGCGCACGCTTTGCCACGTTGACGCATCCTGCGCGTGCGCCGCCGGGCTGCTCATCAGAAAACCGAATGCAGTCGCACCGACCAGCGAGCGAGCGAGAATGTGAGCCATCCGAAGCATGGGGAACCTCTTTACATTTGAGTTGGGTTGCTGTCCTGCCGCCGTGACACGGACAGGACGGCGTCGTCACGCACTGCCCGGCTCCGCTCCGGTAGCTGGAGCCTGTTTGCTGCACATCAGAAACTGTTTCCACCCCTGCACGTGCGATCCGCGGCGACACGGTTGCGTCGCCGGACGAGATTGCACGGCTGCCGCTCAGGCGAGTTCGAAGATGCCTTCGAGTTCGACCGCGACGCCGCGAGGCAGCGAGATGCATCCGACCGCCGCGCGCGTATGGCGTCCCGCGTCGCCGAGCACGGCGACCATGAGGTCGGACGCGCCGTTGATCACTTTCGGATGCTCGGTAAAGTCATCTGCCGCATTGACGAAACCGCCGAGCCGCACGCATCCGGCGATCCGGCTGAAATCACCGTCGACGGCGCGGTTCACCTGCGCGAGCATGTTGACTGCACAAAGACGCGCCGCTGCCTGCCCGTCTTCGATCGTCACGTCGAGCCCCACCTTGCCGACATACTGATCGACGCCGTCACGCACCGGGACTTGCCCCGACACGTACAGCAGGTTGCCTACGCGTTTGACCGGGAGGAAATTGGCACCCGGCTTCGGCGCGGACTCGGGCAGGTCGATGTCCAGCTCCTTGAGTCGGGCCTTGAGATCCAGTGTCATGACTGCGCTCCTTGTGCGTGCTGTTGGGTGATGTAGCGATTACTTCATCGGCCGTGCTGCAGCCGTGCGCTCGCGGTCGATGCGATCGCCGTCGAAGACGACGCGATGGTGGCGCTCGGCGTAATCGCGCGTGATCTTGCCGTTCGCCAGATCGGCTTCGATCAGTTCGATCGCGCGATCGGCAGGTGCGCCGTATCCGCCGCCGCCGGCCTGCTCGTGGCGGATGATTGCGCCACGCTGCAGCGTGCGGGTGAACTTGCTCGGCAGCGGCGACAGGCCGTCGTCGGTGCGCAGGTAGTTCGCCGAACGCGCACCCTCGGCGCCGCCGAACAGACCGTAAGGGGCATGAGCCGCCCGATCCGATCGGATCTGCGCGACGACTTCCTCCGCTTCGATCCGGTATTCGCGGACGAGCCCCAAGCCGCCGCGATACCGCCCTGCACCGCCCGAATCCGGCGCGAAGCCGTATTCCTCCATCACGATCGGATAGCGCGCTTCGAGCGTTTCGATCGGCATGTTCGACATGTTCTGCGACGGGTTGGTCACACCCTCAATGCCGTCCTTGTTGAAGCGGCCGCCCCATGCGCCGTTGATCATGTCGACGAGGATGAACGGTTCGCTCGCCTCCTTGTCGTAGCCGCTCAGCGCGATCACGGTGTTGCCGCCCTCGCCCGCCGCCATCACTTTCTTCGGTGCGATCTGCGCCAGCGCTCCGAACACGCAATCGACCACGCGATACCCGGTGAGCGCCCGCGCCGCCACCGGCGCCGGCATGCGTGGATTCAGGATCGACCCTTCCGGCGCGGTGATTTCGATGCAGCGATACACGCCGGCGTTGTTCGGCACGTCGGCATCGAGCGCGCATCGCACACTGAGGTACGTCGCCGACTTGACGAAGGACAGCGTGGAGTTGATTGCGCCGCGCACCTGCGGTGACGAACCGGTGAAGTCCACCTTGACGGACGATCCCGCGACCGTGATTTCGCACTTGATGGGGATCGCGTCGTCGCTGAAGCCGTCGTCGTCGATGTAGTCGGTGAACATATATACGCCGTCAGGCCAGGCCTCGATCGCCTGACGGGTCAGACGCTCGCCATAGTCGAGCAGTTCGTCGAAGTAGCCTTGCAGGTTCTCTTCGCCGTAACGCCCGATCATGCGCAGCAATTCGCGTTCGCCGATATTGCAGGTGGCGAGCTGCGCATCCAGGTCACCGAGTACGAGATCCGGCAGGCGCACGTTCTTGCGGATGATGTTGATCAGCGTCTCGTTCGGCTCACCGCGCACGTACAGCTTGGTCGGCGGAATCCGCAAGCCTTCCTGGAAGATCTCCGTGGAGTCCGCGGCGTTCGAGCCCGGCACGCGGCCGCCTACGTCGCAGTGGTGCGCGATCACGACCGAGAAGCCCTGCAGCCGGTTCTCGAAAAAGATCGGCTTGAACATGAAGATGTCCGGCAGGTGCATCCCGCCTTCGTACGGATCGTTCAGCACGATCACGTCGCCGGGTTCGACGTTCGATGCGAACTTCCTGATCACGACATCGACGGCGTCCGGCACCGCGCCCAGATGCAGCGCGACGGTCTTGGCCTGCGCGAGAATGCGGCCGCCGGCATCGCACATCGTCACCGAATAATCGAGGACGTCGCGAATGATCGGCGAGCGGGCGGTCCGCATCACGGCGAAGGCCATATCGTCGACAATCGTGTCGAGCGCATTCTTGACAATCGCGAAGGTGATCGGGTCAACGTTTCGTTGGGTCATGGCTGTTCCTGTTGTTCAGTCGAGCGAGGCGATCACACTGCCTACCTTGTCGGTGCTCACGCGCCAGCGCGGCGGAATCACGATCGTGGTGTCGGCGCTTTCGAGGATCACCGGGCCTTCGATCGATTTGTCGAGCTTCGCGCGCGGGACGATCGGCGTGTCGATCCAGCCGGTCTGCCGGTCGAAGTAGACCTTGCGGGTCGACACGGTCTCGTTGCCGCCCGCCGACTTCGCACTGCGAATATCGTTGAAGTCCAGCGTGCTGGAGGCAATGCCGCGGGCCAGCAAACGGACGTTTGCGCATTCGATCGCGTCGTTCGATGCGTAGCCGTAGATCGCCGCATACGCGTCGCGGAACCCCTGACGCAACGTCTCTCGCGCGTCTTCGCCGAGATGCCCGGGAATGCGCACGGGAATTTCGTAGTCCTGCCCGCGAAAGCGCATGTCGAGATCGAACACGTACTCGATGCGATCGGCCGAATAGCCCTCTTCCGCGAGCGCATTGCGCGCGTCGTCGCGCATCGACGCGATGGCGTGGCCGAGCGCATCGAGATCGAGCGTGTCGAGCAGGCTCAGCGCCGGGCGAACGAAGTAGCGCTCCACCGCGCCGGCCAGCATGCCCATTGCCGTGAACACGCCCGGTGCGGCCGGGAACACGACGCGCTTCATGTCGAGCGCGCGCGCGAGATCGCACGCATGCACCGGACCGGAGCCGCCGAACGCCACCAGTGCGAAGTCGCGTGGGTCGACGCCGCGCTCGACCGTCACCGCCTTGATCGTGCGCGCCATGTTGACGTTCACGACCTCGCGGATCCCAACGGCGGCCTCTTCGACACCAATGCCCAGCGGTTTTGCGAGCAACGTGTCGACAGCGTCGCGTGCGGCCTGAATGTGGAGTTCCATCGTGCCGCCCGCCAGGCGCTGCGGCAGGAAACCGAGAATCGCATTCGCATCGGTCACCGTCGGCTTCTGGCCGCCGATGCCATAGCACACCGGCCCCGGGAACGCACCGGCCGAAACCGGGCCGACGCTGAGCAGGCCGCCCGCGTCGATCCACGCGATGGAACCCGCCCCGCTCCCCACTTCCGCGACGTCGATCGTCGGCACGCGCATCATGTAGCCGCCCGCCTTGATGAAGCGGCTCGGCGTGGAGATGCCCGCGCGGAATTCATACTCGTTGGTGCGCGCCAGTTGGCCTTCGTGAATCAGCGACGCGGACGCTGTCGTGCCGCCCATGTCGAACACCACCAGCTCCTGCTCGTCGCGCGCCGCGCCGAGCCGTCCCGCACCGACGACGCCGGCGGAGCGACCGGACGAGATGAAGAACACGGGCGTGTCCTGTGCAATCCGGGCGCTCGACAGGCCGCCGTTCGAGTTGCTCACCAACAGCGGCGCGCCGACGCCGATCCGCTTGAGACCAGACTCGAGGCGCTGGAGATAGGTGCGCAGCGCGGGCAGCACATATGCGTTGACGACCGTCGTCGACGTGCGCTCGTACTCGCGCAACTCTGGCAATACCGAGATCGATGCCGTCACGCTGATGTCGGGGAAGGCCTGCTGGAAGGCGTCGAGCGCGGCCTTTTCGTTCGCCGCGTTCTTGTACGAATTGATGAAGCAGATCGCGACAGACTCGACGCCCTCGCTCTGGAAAAACCGGCCTGCTTCGAGAACCTGGTCGACCGGCGTCGGGCGCAGGATGTCGCCCGACGCCAGCACACGCTCGTCGATCTCTCGTCGGTAGCGACGCTCCACCAGCGGCACGGGCTTGTCCCACGACAGGTCGAACATCGTCGGCGTGCGGACGCGGCCGATTTCGAGCACGTCCCGGAAGCCCTTCGTCGTGATCAGGCCGCACTTGGCGCCGACCTTCTGAAGCATCGTGTTCGATCCGACCGTCGTGCCGTGCAGCACTTCGGTGACATCGGACGTCTTGAGGCCGGCCTGCTCGAGAATGCGTTCGACTCCTGTCAAAACCGCTTCCTCTGGAGCTGCCGGCGTCGAAGACACCTTGGTGAAGGTCACATAGCCCTTGTCGTCCAGCAGAACAAGGTCCGTGAAGGTGCCGCCAATGTCGACGCCAATTCTCGCGCTTGCCATATCGTTTCCCGATCGTTCTCGGGCCCGCTTCGCTGCGTTATGCGAACGGTGGCCCGGATTACCCAAATGACTGCCTGCCCAATCGACTCTGCTGCCGGCGCGGCGGTACGACGGTGCGTCCCGCGACGCATGGAGTGGATGACTCGCGACGACTTCGCCCGACCGTTCAGCACTGCTTCGTGGCCGTCGTCGTGCGTCGCATCGCGTATCGAATCCATGAATCGCATTGTCGATCAAATGCCGACAATGTCAACGCAAAAAAATGAAACCGTGCGATAGCCGCGCCGAGAACCCCGTGAATAAAGGGATTCGGGCGACATGAGGGTATACATCGATGCCCCGAAATAGCTGTGATTACTTGACTTTGACCAGCCAAAATGGAACGATTGTCGACATGCGATCGACATTTAAGAGGTCGCTGAATAGAGTTATTCATTCGCTCCTTTGTCCGGGCTACGAGATTGCCCGCCCCTTACTTCGAGTTAGGTCATCCCGATGCCGGTCATCCATGTAGAAATGCTTGCGGGTCGTTCACGCGAACAGAAATCCGAGTTGGCGGAGGTGCTGACGCGCGAGACGTCGCGTATCGCAAAGTGTCCGTCGGAAGATATCCAGATCGTTTTCAGCGAGGTGCCGCGCACGAGCTGGGCGGTCGGCGGTCGTCTCGTGGCCGATGCCGCCGACGGGACCTAGCACGCTGCGTCGCCTCGCCCGCCGTGGCAGCCCGGATCCCGTGCGCTCAGGTAGTACACTGCCGGCATTACGGCGGCACATTTCACAGGCTCCGGTTCGACGAACCAGGAGTGGCAAGCGCACGGAGAACCCACGAATGGCAGCGGGAGCGGCAACAGACATCCAGTCCGGCAAGGAAACCGGCACGGCCCGTGTCTACACGACACTGAGAAATGAAATCCTGACGTTGAAGATCGCTCCGGGCACGCATCTTGATGAACTCGGGGTGGCGGAACGCTTTAACGTGTCGCGCTCGCCCGTACGCGAAGCGCTCGTGCGACTGTCCGCGGAGGGACTGGTGACGATCTTGCCGAATCGCGGCAACGTCGTCACGCCGATGGAACTGGCGAGGGTGCCCGAGTTCCTCGATGCGCTGGACCTGCTTCAGCGCGTGACGACGCGCCTCGCGGCGCTGCATCGCACCGACAGTGACCTCGGTCTGATTCACACCGCGCAACGCGCATATGTGAAGGCCGCGGCAAAGGCGATCAAGACCGGCGACAGCATCGATCTCATCGAGAAGAACTACGAGTTCCACATGGCGATTGCCCGAGCGGGCAGAAACACGTATTTCGCGGACCTGTACCGCCGCTTGCTCGAAGAAGGACGTCGCATGCTTCACCTCTATACAGAGTTCGAAGCCAGAGACCCAGATATCACGGCCGAGCAAATGGCAAGCGACCACACCGAGATGGTGCTGGCGCTCGAAGCGGGCGACGCGGATCGGGCCGAGGCAAGCGCGCACCAGCACGCGGTGCAGTTCAAGGGGCGTTTCATGCAGTACCTCGACCGGAACCTGACCGCGCAGATTCCAGTGGTCTACCCGTTGGACAAGTAGGCCGGTCCGACGGTGCGCCGGTTCGCGCACCGTCATCCCGACCCGTCGATCACTGAAGCGGCGCCAGGTTGTCACCGGACACCTTATAGACCGTCACGGGCGCGTCGATCCATTCGCCCGTCCGGTCGAAGCGAACCTTGCCGACCAGCGTCGCGAACTGTGTCTTGCGCAGCACTTCGACGAACTTTTGCGGGTCGGTGGAGTTCGCCGTCTTCATCGCCTGGGCTACCACCATCGTGGCCGAGTAGAAGGCCGGTGAGTAGACGTCGTTTTTCACGCCGAACGTCTTTTCGTATCGCGTCGCGAATTCCGGGCCGCCCTTCAACGTCGCCAGCGGCGCGCCGCCTTCCGCACAGAAGCCGCGACCGTCGAGCGCGCCTGCGGCGAGCTTCGGCATGTCAACCGAACAGATGCCGTCGCCGCCGAGCACGGGCACGTTCAGGCCCAACTGCTTCGACTGCCGGCCGATCGACGCCGCCTGCGAATAGTAGCCACCGTAGAAGATCGCGTCGGGACGCGTCGCCTTGATGTGCGTGAGGATCGCGTTGAAATCGGTCGCCTTATCGTTCGAATACTCGCGTGCCACGACGTTCACGCCGTTCTTCTTGGCCGTTGCCACGAACACGTCGGCCACACCCGAACCGTACGCCGTGCGATCGTCGATGACCGCCACCCGCTTCGCATGCAGCACGTTCGCTGCAAAGTCAGCGATGCGTGCACCCATCACGTTGTCATTGGCTGCGAGACGGAAGATGTATGGAAAGTTCTGTTGCGTGATCGCCGGATTGGAGGCCGCGCCCGTGATCATCGGCACTTTCGCGCTGTTGTAGATGCGCGATGCTGGTATCGTCACGCCCGAGTTGTAGTGACCGAGCACCGCCTTGACACCGCTGTCGACCAGCTTCTGCGCGACCGACACACCGGTCTTCGGATCGGCCGCGTCGTCTTCGGAGATTACCTGGAAGGTCACCGGCTGACCGTTCACAACGATCGGGTTCTTGTTCAGGTCCTCGACCGCGAGCCGGACACCGCGCTCGTCGTCCTTGCCGAAGTTCGATTGACCGCCAGTCAGCGGGCCGGCGACGCCGATCTTCACAACCTCTGCAACCGCCGTTAGGCAAGATGCAGACAATGCCACAGCAATCGCCGCGGACAAATGGCTTCTCTTCATGTGTGCTCTCTTCTGGGAGGTAATCCGTAGCAATCGGCTAAAGCGGTGACGCGGTGTCGGCGCCGAACGTCGTTAGCCGTGTCACACAGAGCGAATTGTTTTTGTCCAAATTGTGAGATGACATGTACAGCGAATCGAGTCGTGCCTGCCCTGTGTATCCGTCGACACCAATACACTTTGATCTCGCCCATCAACGATGGTGGCCGTGAACAGCGGCAGCACGGGTACTTCTGTCTTCTGTCGGTCGTGGACTTGGAGACAGTTTCATTGAGACCTCTTCACCGGCTGAAGAGTGTGCCAGCAGATCAAGCAACAGCCGAGCTTGAGGAACGCTTCGTGAACGTCAGCGTGGCATTCGAAGCGAATTCGTAGATGACGGAAATGACAAAACGAGGCATGTGTATGCTCGACAACCCTACTGACTTTCCCAAGTTCGCCGCCGAGCGGGTGACCACGGCGGGCGGTGCCAGGTGGCGATACCTCGCTCGTGAACCATGCGCCGGTGTTGGTCGTGATCGTTCTGCAGTCAACGTAGACGCGCCCATGACGACTCGAAGGCCGTCTGCGCGCCTTATCCCGACCGCGTCCCTCGACGGCTTCTGCGCCAACGTTTATGTTCGACTCGTCGCCATGGCGTACGGAAATCGCGACCGGAACTGCTCGACACTTATCTCGCGCAGAGTCAGAACCACTTCGGCGATGCACTCGCGGCCGACATAACGTCGGCCGGCATCGAACAGACCGTGCTGCATCTGCACGATTTCACGTACGTGATGAAAAGCGATCTCGCGATCGCCGAGATGTACGCCGAGCGCCATGCGATTCTGTTGCGTCACGGCGAGCGCTTTCACGTATTCGGCGGAATCGATCCGCGTTGGGGAGCGGATGGTGTCGCGTTGTTCGAGAAAGGCGTGGTCGAGTACGGCTTCTCCGGATTGAAACTCTATCCGCCCTGCGGCTACAGCCCGAGCGGCAAGCGCCTTTACCCGCTGTACAAATTTCTCGCGCCGATCGCTTGCCGGTCCTTCTGCACGTGGGTCCGACCAGCCCGGCACTCGAGTTTGTGTATTCGCATCCCGATCTGCTCGAGCGCGCGGCGTTCGATCTTCCCGATGTGTACTTCATCCTCGCGCGCGGCACTGTCCATCACGTCGACGCTTGCGCGCGACAGTGCGCGTATCGACCCAATGTGTATCTCGACACATCAACCTTTTGCACCGGCGTCTCGTCAGCAAGCGCCGGTCCGGCCTCTGCCGCGTCGTTTGCATGGCATACGCCCGACATGCCGGCCAACGCGATACGGGCGATGCTGATTCGCTTCATCATTCAGACTAAAAACGCGCCATGAAATCGGACCGAAATCAGGCATCCGGAATCTCTCTCGCAACATAGTCCGCATAACGCATCACGCTTATGAGATTCGCATTGAGCCCATCAGTGATCACAATCTCGGTGGCCGCAACGCGCCGAGCTGCTGTTGAAAACGTCGATCTAATGCGGTCTTGAGGAGCTTGCCGCTTTCTCTGAAGAAACGTGCCTTCACAGGACGCGAATCCGTCGTATCGATCCACATTTCGATCGAGTGATACGTCATGTCGGTTACGCTCTGGACGAGCTTCAACCGGTATGCATGACGCATCTGGCCCTCGCCATCCTGCACGTCCTCCTCGGCCTCGACCTGAGCACGATATCCCTGCGCATAATCGACCGTGACCACATCGCCATTCGACGCCTGCCCGAGCAACCGTTGCTGCGGCGAAATGCGGATCGTCGCCTTGCTCGCAGGGTCGAAATACCACAGGTTATTGCCACTCTTGAGCATCAGCTTGTTCACGTCGCGTGCCGGCGCGGCAAATCGAATCAGGCTACGAAACTGATCGCTTGTCGGGTTGATCCGCGGTTATGCGGTCAGCGCATTGGAATCCGTTTGCTTGCCGTCGGTGTATTGGGTCAGCGTGACATTCAGCGTGAATGGTTCGCTCGGGTTGCGAACGGCATCGCTCGCAGCGAGGATGCGCTGCGGATCTGGCGCTGCTTGTGCGGCACAGCATGCGAGTGCCAGGATCGCGGCGGCGGCCAAGCGCGCCATCGAATGCATCTGCATCGAAATCTCCGGAGCAAATACGGAATGACAGGGGCGAGCTTGGTTCCCGCCCGGAACGGGCGGAGAACCGACAGGCTTGGGGGGAACGGGTTGACGCTGCGATGCGCAGCTCAGTAGCCCGGATACTGCATCTGCAGTGCGACCCATGCGGCCGTGCGCTTGCCGAATTCCGACGAGATCGCATTCAGCGAGGCGTCGAGCGCATGCAACGGATAGCGTGTGACCGGCGCGGACAACATCCGAGAAGGAGCATCGACACCGGCCACGCGATCGGGAACGATCGTCAGCCCGCGCCGGGTGCGCACGGGTTCGCGGTTCGCGGCAACCGTGTAGGCGGTCGAGCGGAACGTCGTCGAATAGGCGTCAGCCTCGAGTACGAGCGCAATTTCGTCGACACCCGGCGCGATCGGGATACCGAAATCCTCATGCGACCAGAACGACACGTAATTGGTTGCGATCGTCGCCATCGCCGGCAATCCGAGGTTGAAGCGGTCGCTCGCGATCTCGGACGACCAAGCAGGGCGTCCGAGTCGTTCGGCAACCTGCAGCGCGCGTTCGTGCCCGGCGAGCGCTTCGACGAGCGCAAGCGACACTGGAATCGTCGCAGTGACGCCGGTCGTAGTGACGACCTTGCCATCGGCAACGTAACGCTTGCCATCGACCCAGCGCGTATCGGTGAACTTCTTGCGGAGATCGCTCATCGAGTACCAGTGCCCGGTTGCGCGGCGGCCTTCCAGCAACCCAGCGCGTGCAACGACCCAGACGCCATCGCACACGCCGATGATTGTCGCCCCCTTCTTCGCCTGCTTGGCAACCCATGCAAGCAGCGCCGGATCGCTGTCGCGATGCACGGCTGGCACTATCACATAGTCCGCCCCTTCGGGCACGCGCTGGTCGAACTGAGCGGTCGTTTCGTCGGGAATGACGTTCATCGGTGCCGGGAACATCCGGATGGGACCCGGCTTCGTGGCAAGTGCGACGAGATCCGAGGCGCCCGATTCGGCAACGATGCCATAGGGAACGACGTAATCGGTCAGCTCGGTATAGTAGTTTTCGCCGACGACGGCGACGACCGGGCGCGTGCGCCCGAATCGCGGCTGATAAGCGGGCAGCCGGTCTGCGCGTGCCGAGGCGGGCGCGGCCGCGACGGGTACCGAGGCTTCACTCGCCGGCCCCGCATGCGCCATGCTCGCGATACCCGACGCAAACGGTGCGAGTAGCAACATCATCCAGTACAGCATGACTCTACGCATTGAAGCTTCTCCGTGAATGGAATTCATCCCGTAATCAAGCATGGCACCCGTGTCGACCGTCATGACGCCACCGCCGGCGGCAACACGACGTTGAACGTCACGTCGTCGTCGCGCTGCGCGTCCCGGACCTTCAGCGTGATTGTCCACCACCCGGGCATGCTGAACTTCATCCCTTGCAGCCGATACACACCGTTTCCGTCGCCCGCGACCACGCGAGGGCGCGTCGGAAAACCGTGCCCGTGCTGAGGCATCCCGCCGCTCACATCGATGCGCGCACCGCGCACGGGTTCGCCCGACGCACCGTTCACCTTGACGGTCCAGACATGCATCTGGTTCAGCGGCGGCGGTGTCGTTGGCGGTTCGAGCGTCACGACGTACGCACCTGACGCGGTCGCTTGCGTTAACGACAGATTCAAAGCGGCGGGAACCGATTGCTCGGTCGGTGCACCGCATGCCGCGAGCATGGCGGTGCAACTCCCGGCGAAGGCTAACATGACAATTAGCCGACGAATCAATTTCACCGATATTTCATTCGTTTCCGATCCGGTCGTTCGATCATGCATAGCGAAGTGCATCGACGATCTCCATTCGCGACGCGCGGCGCGCGGGTAGCAACGCGGAAAGCATTGGCACCAGGAGCAGACCGATCGCGGTCCCGACGATCAGGTCGCTCTCGCCCCAGACGCGAATGATCAGAGGCACCGGCGAGCGACCCGGCGGCGTCCACGTCAGACCGCTGACGTTGATGACACCGGCGAGCAACGCCGCGCTGGCAACGCCGAGCACCGCGTCAATCACGCCGAGCAGCAACTCTTCGCACCGGAAAAGACGACGCACGGCAGCGCGGCGCAATCCCATCGCGCGCAGCGTTCCGATTTCGACCGTGCGCTCGAGCACCGCCGTGCTCATCGTGTTGCCGACGGTGAACAGCACGATCGCACCGATCAGCAGTGCGACAAAACCAAACAGCGTGGCGAACATCGCAAGCGCCTGACCATAGAATGGATTCAGTACCGTGCAATCCACGACTTCCGTGTCCGTACCGGCGAATTTCGTGTTCAGCAGCGTCTCGAGCTGGGCATTCACGGCAGGCAAATCTGCAGTGTGGCGCAACTGTACGGCGATCGACGTGGTCTTCGGCTGCTCGTTGCCATAGACCAGTCGTTGCGCCTGCGCGAGATGCAGGCCGACGTACATGTCATCGTATTCCTTGATGCCCAGTCATTCCGCCTTCAGGACCTGCAGTTCCGCCACGTTTGGCGCACCACGCGCGGTTGCCGCAAGCAGTTCGATCTGCCGGCCACCCGTCTCGGCAGCCGGCGCGGCGCGTGTACCCTCGGCGAGAGCCGCGATGTCGCCTGGAAGCGGCGAAGCAGTCGTGGTATCCAGGGACTTCTTGGGAGGCTTGCAGTCGGGTACCTTGAGCGGTCCGCACAACTCGAGTACCTGTTCGTGTTCCGGGGCGAGCGCGGTGATTTTCTGAAGTGCTTGTGATGGTGCGACGGTGGTCTTTGCCTGCTCTCAAAGCGCCTCGAGAAAGAGCGCTTCTCATGGCCACTCGCCGACTCCGGCGTGGTCGCGACGAGCTGCTGCCGTGGCAAGTGGCACGTGGCGCCGTCGCTGCCGTCTACTTCTCGCGCCGAGCGCATCCGAAAGCGGCGCGGATCTGCGTGGTCAACAACCTGCACTACGGTGCGGCTCGGACGCTTACACAGGCCCTGCAGGTACGACGGGCAACTCGTCAGGATCTTCACGTCCGGGCCCTTCGCGGCCGCGGCGGCCGGCGCCGGCCACGACCGGGATCGCGCGCAGCTTCGCGGCACCCTTGCGAATCTCCTCTTCCTTACGGAAGCGGACCTGCGTCGAGATGTCCGGGCGCGTGACCGCAAGCGTGCACGATTTGCCGCAGCAGCGCTCGTTCTTCTCGATCTTGTAGCCGTCCTTCTCCGCGCCCATCAACTCGTTGACGAGCTTCACCGGGTCCATCGTCTTGATCGGCGTGTGGCACGGATCGTGATACATGTAGCGCGTGCCCGTCACGCCATCGAGCTTCATCTCCTTTTCGAGCAGGAATTCGTGGATGTCGATGATCTGGCAGCCCGGGAAGATCTTGTCGAACTCGTAACCCGCGAGCTGGTCGTAGCAGGTGCCGCACGACACGACCACCGTCTTGATGTCGAGGTAATTCAGCGTGTTCGCGACCCGGTGGAACAGCACGCGGTTGTCGGTGACGATCTTCTCGGCCTTGTCGTACTGGCTCGACCCGCGCTACGGATATGCGATAGGCAACAGGCAAGCCTAGGAGAATCACTCACGAAGTGCTTCTGGACGATTTGCTATCGGTGGGTAAGATCGACTTCTTGCGCGTGGTCGTGGATTCATCCTCGATTCGAGCGATTGGAGCAGGCGAAAAAAAAGCTGGCCCGAACCCCACCGATCAAGCACGCCTCGAATTCAAGTTCCACCTCGTCACCGATGTCAAGGGAACGCCAATCGTGGAAATCCCGACTGGCGCCGATCGGAACGGCGTCACCTAACTCGTTCCGCTGATTGAGAGCATCGTGTCAATCGGCGGAAGGCACAAACGGCTTTCGAGTCGTCCTGGGTATGTCTATGTTGCCTTCGGTAACGAGCACGATACCGGCGAATGCTTCACGAGCGAAGTGTCCCCACCGGCACCGCTCGTATCCGAGCATGCAGCCTCCGGCACGGACTCCTCGGCCTTAATGAAGCCGCGGCGCACGTGCGCCCGAAGTCCGAGACACACAAGCCGGTAATCGTGGGCGGTGCCATTGCAGAACTCGTACACGGTCAGGTCAGATTCGCGCAGAGCCTCGCACAGCACGTTGATCACCCGGCAGCATGGCCAGCCCGATCCCAACCACGCTGCAGCCAGTATGTGTGGCGAGATGTCGCAGCCGAAGCACGGCATCAGTGTTCCTTGATGGCACAGTGGCATCCCCGTACCGATACCTGCTGGTAATGAACTAAGCCATCGCCGTTTCCGTAAGCAGCCCACGGGGAATGATGCGCGCCAGCGCCTGTGTGACCTTGATACCGAGATCGAAGAACGCGCACGCGTACTTGACCAGCTTGTACTGAACAACACCTGTCTGTTCGAAACCCGTGTCGGACTGCTCGCGCTTCTCGCCACAAAACAGGAGCCACTGATGCTTGCTTGTGCGGTTTGTCATTTCCTTACAGCCGGCACGGAGTGAGTATCCCCCTGATCGAGTAGACGATGACGAAGTGCCCGTTGACGACTGACTGTTAGCAGGAAATAATGTTTCGTACACCGACTGAAACACCCTATGTTTCGGCAACTATCCGAAATTGAACTCACTCAATTCACGACTGACACCCTTATGGCGACCACACTCGATGACTACGACCTCAAGTTGCTGAGGGAAATACAACGTGACGCTCATACTCCGCAAAGTGAACTGGCTACCCGTGTGAACTTGTCCCCTGCGGCTGTCAATCGTCGATTGCGTCGGCTGGTCGATGATGGCGTGATCGACCGCTATACGGCCATTCTGACTCCGGAAAAAGTTGGCTACCCTCTTACGATCGTGAGCATGATCGAGGTCGAAAGCGAGCAAATCGACCTACTCGACGCAATGAAGCATACCTTCGAGCACTGCCCGCAAATCCAGCAGTGCTATTACGTCGCTGGAGAGTGGGATTTCGTGCTGATTTTCTCGGTTCGGCACATGGAGGAGTACAACGATCTGACGAGAAAACTCTTCTTCGCCAACAACAACGTCAAACGCTTCAAGACGCTTGTCAGTATGAGTCGGGTCAAAGTTGGGGTGGGCATACCGCTTCAGCCGACCGTGTGAGGTAGTGCAACGCGCCCGGTCGACGGCGCAGCCGGAAAGTGTCGCATGTTCCGACTGCGCTTGGACCCCGCCCTAGCCTGGAGCCGGAGCGGCGACACCGCCCCATCCTTGACTGGGTTCGTTGTCCGTCGTTGTATTGGCGTCCCAACCAGGCACGTGAGGCTTACCAGCTACTTAGAGTGCGAATCTTGCTCAGTCGCCCATCGCCATGCCAATACTGTTGGCGTGGTTGACCGAGCACCCGTCATCCGGCCTGCTCTACCTGAAGGGGAACGTACTCATCCTGGGTTCCATCTGTTTGTGCAGATGAATGCTCACGAAGATATGCCGTACGCTGCCCACTTGCGACACCCCAGTAATAGAATACAAGCGCGACTACTGCGACCACAATCAGGTCCCATCCGTCAGGAATGATCCCGTATCCGCCGAATTCTCGTCCGCCGCACACCGACAGCAGAGCCATCACCGGCAAGTACGCCACCATCCACCAGGCCGATCGAAGTTCCAGTCGAAATTGCTTCCAACCCGCTCTCGACTGGTAATAGAGATAAATCGGCAGCGCTGCCACGATCAGCAGAATGATTTGTCCGGTCAGTGGCCAGCGCGCCCAATAGAGCACCAGCGATGCACAGATGAACGCGAATGGTGCAATGATCGACATGCCTGGAATACGAAGCGGTCGCGGCAAATCGGCGGCATGTTTGCGCAGCGCCATCAGGCTCACTGGTCCCGTCAGGAACGAGATCACGGTTGCCACCGAAATCACAGCAGCAAGCGTGCCCCATCCGCGAAAGAAGAACATGAAGACGAACGAAACGCCAAGATTGAACCACATTGCCGCTCGCGGCACTCCATACAGCGGATGAATGGTGCCGAACACGCGAGGCATCGTACCGTTGCGCTCCATCGCGTAAATCATTCGCGCGGTTGTTGCCGTGTAGATCGAACCCGTTCCCGAAGGACTAACGAATGCATCCACGTACAGAAGCATGGCGAGCCAATTCAAATTGACCGCAATCGCAAGTTCGGCGAACGGCGAGGAGAAATTCAGACCATGCCATCCGGCCGCAATGCTGGATGGACTCACTGCCCCGATAAACGCAACTTGCAGCAGAACATAGATCACTAACGCTAGCAAAATCGACCCGACGAGCGCAAAAGGAATGCTTCGCGACGGATTTCTTGCTTCGCCCGCGAGACTGACCGGGCTCTGGAATCCATTGAAGCTGAATACGATGCCACTCGTCGCGACGGCCGTCAGCACCGAGGACCAACCGTAGGGAGCGAAATGAGCGCCTGCGCCCAGCGCGAAATTGTCCCGATGAAAGCCGCTCCAGATGAGGCCCACGATGGTCGCACCTGGAACCAGAAATTTGAACACCGTAATTGCTGTATTGGTTTTCACAAACAGCTTCACGCCCCAGTAGTTGAGCATGAAGTACACGATGACGAGCAGTGCGCTGACAAACAATCCGTGTGTGGTCAAATCTTCGCCGACCATCAGTGCGTGTGCCCATTGATAAGGCCACGACGCCATGTATTGAACTGAAGCTATTGCTTCGATAGGAATGACCGAAACAATCGATATCCAGTTCGCCCATGCCGCAATGAAGCCGACGAGCGCACCGTGCGAGTAGCGCGCATACCGGACCATGCCTCCAGACTCAGGAAACGTTGTCCCCAGCTCCGAGTAGGCCAGCGCGATGGCCATTACGACGACGGCGCCAATGATCCAGGCGACGACAGCGGCCGGCCCCGCAATCTTCGACGCATGCCAGGCGCCGAACAGCCAGCCGGAGCCGATGATTGAGCCGAGCCCGGTAAAAAGCAGGGAAATGGGGCCGATACTTCGGCTGACGGATTCCTTCATGTTTGTCTCCGGGGACGCGCGCGGGGCGTAGTTTTCGCCACCGCAGCGCTTCCGATCTTGTTGGTATGAGGAGTGAAGCGCCGCCATCGCGTTAGCGATTGAACGACGCATCGAGCACGCCTCTTAGGCAATAGTGCTGGCGCGCCAAGCCGCTTGACGCTCGAGTACCGATTCGGCCGTCTCTCCGACCAAATCACGGTAAGTCGCCGGTGCAGTCGCGCCTTCGGTATTGATCACCAACACGTGAGACGTGCTATCAAGGCCAACCTTCCGCGCCAGATCCGGCTCCTGCAACAATACGGAAAGGCCAGCGAGACCAGCCACGCCCGATTCGCCGGCAACGATCGGTGAGTCGCCCTCGCTTCCAGACGCCAAAACGCGCATTGCGCTGACGGCGTCGTCGTCACTGATCGTCATGAACTCGTCAATGCACGGTTGCAGAAACTTCCACGCGAGGGGGGAAGTTTCGCCACATGCCAGACCAGCCATGACGGAATCAACCGAGCCCGTTGCACGCGCGGCACGGCCCTCAAGCGCGCTTTGATACAGGCAATCCGCCTGCTTCGGCTCCACGACGACAAAACGTGGGCGATGCGTCCCGTGGAATTCCCACAGATAGCTCGCCAGCCCCGCGGCAAGTCCACCAACACCGCCTTGCAGGAATACATGGGTGAATGCCGGATGGCCCGGCCGGCTATCGCTCTGCTCAACGACTTCTGCTGCGATGGTTCCGTACCCCTGCATAACATCGCGCGGGATATCTTCGTAGCCGTCGTAAGACGTGTCCGACACAACATGCCAAGCGTTCTCGGTCGCAAGTCGTGCCGCCTCTTCGACCGATTCATCGTAATTGCCGGTGATGCGCACGATCTCAGCACCATAGGCTGCAATCGCCGCTTCGCGCTCAACGCTTACATTCGCGTGCAGCACGATCACGCAACGACAACCCAGTGCCTGGGCTGCAGCTGCCAGACCTTTCCCGTGGTTTCCGTCAGTTGCGCTGACGACCGTGAAGTGCGTGAGCAACTCGCGGTAATCGCCTGCAAACAGTGCTCGCGGGTCAAGATTGTGATCGGGCCACAAGCGCAAGATCAAGCGCACCAGTGCAATCGGTGCACCCAACGCCTTGAAGCTGCCCAGAACAGAGCGGGCAGACTCGTCCTTGACGCTGATGCTGCCGACACCCAGCTTTGCCGCCAGACCCGGCAGTTCGTGCAGTGGCGTTGCTTCGGGTGCAATCTTGTCCCAGCCGAAAAGCCAAGCACGGCTTTCCTCAGCCTTTTCGATGCTCATGATTGCTTTCAATTCGGCGGGGTAATCGGTGCGCGTGACGCGCGGATTAGCAGTCAACATGGGCGTGATGCTCCAACAGAAATGGAAAGTGATAGGGATGCAATTAGTGGTCAATTCGCCGAAAGGCGTTTGAGCACGACATCCAGCAAGACGTTTGCACCGTCGACGAGTTGATCATCGTCCGTGTGCTCACGCGGGTTGTGACTGACCCCCCCACGGCTCGGTACGAAGATCATCGCCGCGGGGGCGATACGCGCGATCATCTGTGCATCGTGCCCTGCACCGGACGTCATCCGCCGATGTGTGAAACCCATCTGCTCGGCAGACGACTCGATTGCATCTGCGAGGCCCGAATCGAATACGACAGGCTCGAATCGGACGAGGCGCTCTGTTGAGATCTTGACGCCTTCCTTTTCCGCGATTTCGACCAGAAATCGTGCCAGGCGCTGCTCCGCGTCCTGCAGGCGCAGTTCGTCCGGATCTCTCAGATCCACCGTGAACACTGCCTTGCGCGGAATCACATTGATAACGTTCGGCTCGATCCGCAGCATGCCGATCGTCGCCAGCGTCGTGCCGGTCGTGACCGCCAGCTCACGCAGGAACGTGGCGACTGCGGCCGCTACCCACCCCGCATCATGGCGCAGGCGCATCGGCGTCGTGCCTGCATGATTGGCGTTCCCCTGCACCGTGATTTGCTGCCACGAGATACCTTGCAGATTCTCGACCACACCGATACGAACGTTTTCCGCCTCGAGAATCGGCCCTTGTTCGATATGCAGCTCAAGGTATTCGTGTGGCACGATGGCGCCCGGCTCCAGATCACCTGCATAGCCGATGCGAGCAAGTTCGTCACCGAGGCGCGTGCCGTCGATGCCGACCGTATCCAACGCCGTGTCGACGGACAAGCCGCCCGCATAGACGAGCGAACCCATCATGTCCGGCTGATAGCGAACGCCTTCTTCGTTAGTGAATGCGGCAACGGTGATCGAACGGCTCGGTTTAATGCCCGCGTGACGGAACGCACGCGCAACGGCGAGACCAGCCAGTACGCCGTAACAGCCGTCGAGCGCCCCAGCATTCTTCACGGAGTCGATATGGGAACCGATCATCAGCGGGCGCCGATTGCCCTCATCGGATTCGGAGCGAAGTGTGCCGAAAATGTTGCCGATGCGATCGATTCGAACGTCGAGATCGAGTTCACGCATCCACGTGACGACCAGGTCGCGCCCGGCGCGCTCGTCGTCGGTCAGCGCGATGCGTGTCCGCCCGCCCACGTCCGAGTCGGCCCCCACTTCGCCGAGTTCACGCAACTGCTTGATAAGCAGTGCGCCATCAAGTTGCACATGCGGGGATGACGATGCAGCAATATTCATTGATTGTCTCCATGACGTGGCGTAGTCGGCGACGTTTGCCGGGCCTCATCGAGACAGAATAATATTTCACATCATGGGATATTTTGGTGCGAATTGAATGGGCGTTGTGGAATTTTCTTGCATTGTCAGCATGCATTCTTGAACGGCCTTCTTCAGTGCACCGGTGTCTTTCATCGTAGAGGTCGTGCGTACCGGCTTTCGCTTTCACCGACACAATGTAACGGCGGATGACGGCCCGTCTGGCGGGCAGCGTCATCTGCCTTGTAATCACGCGACTCTTAACCGAGCACTACACTAGTGGTGCCACAAGAGAGCCCCACGGGCCTCACTCCGCTCCTTTCAACTCGATCAGCAGATCCTTCGCCGCGACCCGCTCGCCGGGCTTCACGTGCACGGCTGCGATCTCACAGTCACGCTCCGCCGCGATGTGCGTTTCCATCTTCATCGCCTCGAGCGCGAGCAGCGTCGTGCCGGCCGCCACGCGCTGGCCCGGCTGCACCGCTACCGTGACTACCGACCCCGGCATCGGCGCAGCGATATGCAGCGGATTCGCCGGATCGGCGCGCTGCAGGCCATGCTGCTCCTTGCCAGCCTGCACGACGCTCTTCTGCTCGACGAGCGCCGAACGCGACTGGCCGTTCAGTTCGAACAGCACCTTCACGATGCCATCCTGCGCATCGGCATGCTGACCCTGCAACGACACGAGCAGCGTCTTGCCCGGCTCGATGTCGATCGCCACTTCCTCCTGCGGCTGCAGTCCGTAGAGAAATGCGGGCGTCGGCACGACCGACGTGTCGCTGTAGGCACGCACGTGTGCGTAGTAGTCGACCGTCTGCTTCGGATACATCAGGTACGACGCCAGTTGCCGGTCGTCGAGCGGCTGCTCGCACGCGGCCTCGGCCTGCTTGCGCACGGCGTCGAGATCGGCCGGCGGAATCTGGTCGCCAGGGCGATACGGCGCCGGCGGTTCGCTCTTGAGCACCTTGCGCGACAGATCCGCCGGGAAGCCATCGGGCGGAAAACCCAGCTCGCCCTTGAACAGCGACACGACCGACTCGGGGAACGTGATGTCCTTGTCCGGGTTGCGCACGTCGTCCACGGCGAGATCGTTCGCGACCATCATCAGCGCCATGTCGCCGACCACCTTCGACGTCGGCGTGACCTTCACGATGTCGCCGAACAGGCGGTTGACGTCCGCATACGCGCGCGACACCTCGGTCCAGCGATGATCGATGCCGAGCGAACGCGCCTGCTCGCGCAGGTTCGTGTACTGGCCGCCGGGCATCTCGTGCCGGTAGACGTCGGCCGTGCCCGCGCGGATCTCCGATTCGAACGGCGCGTAATAGCGGCGCACGCCTTCCCAGTACATCGACGCTTCGTGCAGGCGATCGGCATCGAGCCCGGGATCGCGTGCGCCACCGGCCAACGCGGCCGCGATGCTCGACAGGTTCGGCTGCGACGTGAGGCCGCTCATCGCATCGAGCGCACCGTCCACCGCGTCGCAGCCCGCACCGACCGCCGCGAGCACCGACGCCGCGGCGATCCCGCTCGTATCGTGCGTATGGAAATGCACGGGCAACCCGGTTTCTTCCTTGAGCGCCTTCACGAGCGTCGCGACCGCCTGCGGGCGGCAGATACCGGCCATGTCCTTGATGCCGAGCACGTGCACGCCGGCCTGCTGCAGCTCGCGCGCGATGCCGACGTAATACTTGAGGTCGTACTTCGAGCGTGACGTGTCGAACAGGTCACCGGTGTAGCAGATCGCGCCTTCGCACAGCATCCCGCTCTCGCCGACCGCATCGATCGCCACGCGCATGTTGCGCACCCAGTTCAGCGAGTCGAACACGCGGAACACGTCGACGCCCGCGCTCGCGGCCTGCTGCACGAAGAAGCGCACGACGTTGTCCGCGTAGTTCGTATAGCCGACCGCATTCGAGCCGCGCAGCAGCATCTGGAACAGGATGTTCGGCACACGCTCGCGCAGCAGCGCGAGCCGCTCCCACGGATCTTCCTTCAGGAAGCGCAGCGCGACGTCGAACGTCGCGCCGCCCCAGCATTCGAGCGAGAACAGTTGCGACAGCTCGCGCGCGTAGAACGGCGCGATCGGCAGCATGTCGGCCGTGCGCATACGCGTCGCGAACAGCGACTGGTGCGCGTCGCGCATCGTCGTGTCGGTCAGCAGCACCTGCTTCTGGTCGAGCATCCAGCTCGCGAACTTCTCGGGGCCGAGCTCGCGCAGGCGATCGCGCGTGCCGGCCGGAATCGCCACCGCCGTATCGATCTTCGGCAGCACGGGTTTCGACAACGGCAGCGCTGGCAGCGTGCGCCCCTTCATCTCCGCGTTGCCGTTCACGTTCAGCTCGCCGAGATAGCGCAGCAGCTTCGTCGCGCGGTCGCCGCGCTTCGCGAATGCGAGCAGCTCCGGCGTCTTGTCGATGAAGCGCGTCGTCACGTCGCCCGCGATGAAGGCCGGATGATTGATCACGTTCTCGAGGAACTGCAGGTTCGACGTGACGCCGCGAATCCGGAACTCGCGCAGCGCGCGATCCATCCGGTGAATCGATTCGGCCGCCGTCGGCGCCCAGGTCGTCACCTTCACCAGCAACGAGTCGTAGTACGGCGTGATCACCGCGCCGCCATAGGCGGTGCCGGCGTCGAGTCGGACGCCGAAGCCCGCCGCGCTGCGATAGGCAGTGAGCCGCCCGTAGTCGGGCAGGAAGTCGTTCTCCGGATCCTCGGTCGTGATCCGGCATTGCAGCGCGTTGCCGTTCAGCGGAATCGCGTGCTGTTCCGGCACGCCGGCCGCACGCGCGACGAGTGCGCCATCGGCATCCGTCGCGTCATCGGCGAGGCCGATCCGGCCGCCTTCGGTGATGCGGATCTGCGCCTTCACGATGTCGATCCCGGTGATCATCTCGGTAACCGTGTGCTCGACCTGGATGCGCGGATTCACTTCGATGAAGTAGAACTGGCCGGTGTCGGCATCCATCAGGAATTCGACGGTGCCCGCGTGCGTGTAACCGACCGCGCGCATCAGGCGCAGCGCCGATTCGCACAGCGCGTGACGGCCGTCGTGATCGAGGTACGGCGCCGGCGCGCGTTCGACGACCTTCTGGTTGCGTCGCTGCACCGTGCAGTCGCGCTCGTACAGATGCACGACCGTGCCGTGCAGGTCGCCGAGCACCTGCACCTCGACGTGCCGCGCATTGCGCACGAGCTTCTCGACATACACCTCGTCGTTGCCGAATGCGGCGAGCGCCTCGCGCCGTGCGACGGGCAGCAGCGTCTCGAGGTCGCGTTCGTTCTCGAGCACGCGCATCCCCCGTCCGCCGCCGCCCCAGCTCGCCTTCAGCATCAGCGGATAGCCGACTTCCGCGGCCAGCGCGCGGCACGCGTCTAGATCGTCCGGCAGCGGCGCGGTCGCGGGCATCACGGGCACGCCGGCCGCGATCGCCGCATTGCGTGCGGCCACCTTGTTGCCGAGCGTGCGCATCACGTCGGGCGACGGGCCGATCCAGCGGATGCCGGCGTCAATCACGGCCTGCGCGAAATCGGGGTTCTCGGACAGGAAGCCGTAGCCGGGGTGGATCGCGTCAACGTTCGCCTGCCGCGCGACGCGCAGGATGTCGTCGATGTCGAGGTACGCGGCGAGCGGCTTCTTGCCTTCGCCGATCAGGTAGCTTTCGTCTGCCTTGAAGCGATGCAGCGCGAGGCGGTCTTCCTTCGAATACACCGCGACCGTACGCATGTTCAGTTCGGCGGCGGCACGCATCACGCGAATCGAGATTTCCGAGCGGTTCGCGATCAGGATGGATTGGATGGGGGTGGGAGTCACAGCAGCCATGAATCGTTAGTGTTGGATGAGGCCTGTCGACGCGATCTGTCCGCCGCCAGAGTTGCCTGCTGGCCGATACGCCAAACTCGCGTCGTCGTTCGCGGTTACTTCGTGTCCGTCGCCGGCTATCAGCATTCTCATCATGCCGCTTGAGTATCGCCATCAAGACGAACAGTGTTCAACCGAGTTCCTGATGTCCGAATGTGAAACCGACTGGTCGGTCGCCGATACGGACACGAAGCGCTAATGCAACGAGACCGTGTTAGTCCCGAATATCGAAAAGTGGCGCGTGATCCATCCAGTCATATGCAACACTCGCGCCTGCCCACGGCCAGTTTGGTTGATTGCGTTGAACCCATTCCGGGGCATGCCCTGTTGCAGGTCCTGGAGCACCCCGCCCACCCTCATATGTACAAGCCTCTTTCGGATCCTGCCGAGTTTCATGCCACTTACTGCGTACATTCATTGCAACACCTCACAGACTTGAAGTCGATATACGCCCCTGCAACGCAATGAACCAACTCGTCCGAGAGTCGGATATCGCAAAAGGGAGCCGCGGATATTTGCATCCTCTAATGCAAAAAGTGGGCCAGGGGTCCCTGCACAGACGAGGCCTTGCTGCACAAAGGACACGCGTTCCCCAAAACAAGACAGCATTCCAAAACTGGAACGACAATTTCAGACTTGAATTTTTCGAGAGGAATATTTTGAGGCTGCGAACACCGCTCTCACGTTTGGCAGGGTGGCGCAAGACGTTGCCCGGACGAACGGCAGCCGGATCGACGCATCGGTAGATCATCGGTTGTATTCGACACGCGCTGGATTGAGGAATAGAGATCCAATCCCGCGCCACATCGCATCAGGGTGCTCGTTGAAGAGTCGGGTACTGTAGCCATACCGATTCTTGCCAAATGGAACGTAGACTCGCACGCGAAATCCCATTTGCCTCAGCCTGTCGCGCAGATCTTCGCGCACGCCGAGCACCACCTGAAACTCGAAGCGAGCCCGATCGACCCCGCGTCGCAGAACATGTGCGACAACGTCATCGATCAGCTTTTCATCGTGGGTCGCAATCGTGACAAACAGATCCGCTTCGAAGCAGCGCTCAACGTGACGCAGAAAATGTGATGCAAGTTCGGCTCGACTGCCAACCGCACCCGCAACAAGGCGGATTGGACTTTCACGGTGCATCACATTGTTTATTCCTGCGTCCAATCGTTGCCTTGCAAGCGACGCGAGGTCGGAATCCGTGCGAGGAACACTGGCACGCAATGCGAAGCTCACATTTCGTTGCCTACCCAGCCACAGATCCGTGACATCGCCCCCCCTATGAGCGACACGTACGTCTTCGACGTCGATCCGTACGACGACGTTGGCTCGACCTGCCCGTGCGATGATGGATTCAACCAGTTCTGTCGATCTGGTTTCCCCTGCCTTTTCGCTGAGACTTGACGGCTTGATCGCTGCTTCCGCGTCCAGACTATTACGCTCGATAGCGTCGATCAACTCGAAGTAAGGTTCAGCCGAAGTGCGAACCTCATACCCCATCGCAGGAGCATCACCAAAATAGTCGAGCGTCGCGGAAAAGCCTTCAGCGTTAAGCAAACGAACATGCCTTACCGCATCCTCCAGCGTGTCACCCGCAAAGAAGCGATGCGAAATTCTGGCCACCACTGAATCGGGCAGAAAAGAGACGATGCATACGGCCATCGTGCTTAAGACATGCATCTAGCTCATCCAATGACTATGGTATCTGCTGGCACCGGGCCAGCTTCCGTGGCAGACGACTGCAATGGTTACAACTTCATCACACCAATGACTCCACTCGATCGACAAATCCACCTGACAACCACCTCAATCAGTCGCACTCCAAATCGTTCTCCACAAAAAAAGCCGCCCCTCAAAAAATGAGAGGCGAAAGGCACCGCAAGGAATGGAGATCAAGAACTCGCAATTTCACCATCACAATTTGACGGTTTCATGCACGGCGCCGGTCACGCTGCACCCGGAAACGCGTTGACACTCCAAGTTGCCAATGCCTCTTGTATCGACACAGACCGAGTTGGCTGCGGTGTCGCGTTGACGGTCCTTGAGAATCGTGGCGCCGGTGCCGGCTGAGCCACACCGTCTACAGTCAGATAGGTCTCGCGGGCAACGTTGTGAGGGTGCTCCAGCGCCTCATCCCAATCCAGCACCGGTGCAAAACAGGCGTCAGTACCTTCAAGCATCTCGCACCACTCTTGTCGAGTCCGTGTACGGAATACGTTTGCCAAGCGCAGCTTTAATAGCGGCCACCGTGCTGCGTCCATTTGCCCGTCGAACAACGGGTCATCAATTCCACAAATTGCGCGCAGTTCCGCGTAGAACTGTGGCTCGATCGCACCAATCGCGATGAACTTGCCGTCGGCGCAAGCATACGTATCGTAGAAATGGGCGCCACCGTCGAGCAGGTTTTCACCACGCTGGTTTCCCCATTGCCCCATGGCCCTGAGACCGTACAGGAAAGCTGACAGCAGCGCCGTACCATCCGTCATCGCTGCATCGACGACCTGACCGCGACCGGAGTTCTTCGCCTCCAGCAATGCCGCCAGCAGTCCAACGGCCAACAGCATGCCGCCCCCACCAAAATCGCCCACGTAATTCAATGGCGGCGGTGGCGCCTCGTCGGGCCGACCGATCGCGTTGAGTGCACCAGAGATGGCGATGTAATTGATGTCGTGCCCAGCCGCCTGTGACAAAGGCCCGTGTTGACCCCAACCTGTCATCCGGCCATAGACCAGTCGAAGATTGGCTTCAAGGCAGTCCTGCGGCCCTAGGCCCAATCTCTCCATCACGCCGGGCCGGAATCCCTCGATCAGGCAATCTGCCGCACCGATCAATGACATGACTTGTTCCTGCGAGCCAGCGGCACGCAGGTCCAGTTGTACTGTGCGTCTGTTGCGAGTAGTCACATCGCGCGCGTCAGGTGACTGGCCGGGCCGTGCGATGCGCACCACGTCTGCACCCAGGTCACCCAATACCATGGCGCAGAAGGGACCCGGGCCGATCCCCGCGAATTCCACAACCTTCAATCCTGCAAGGGGGCCAGCCATTATTCCTCTCCCTTATCGATTGCGATCAATTCCGCCGCATAACGCGCGAAGCGAGACGACAAACGACCGACCGCCACGGCGTCATCGCCGACGGCGTTCCCAGCCTTCGCTCGTGCCGTGATGCCCTCCAGAATCACGGCAAAGCGGAAAAGCGAAAACGCATGATGGAAGGGGCGAACAGCGTCCCCTCGGCCGCTAGCGGCCAAGTAGGCTGCGAGGTACTCCTGCTGGGCGGGCAGATGCAATGTCTGCAGATCGAGGCCCTTGACGCCTTCGAACACGTCCGGCTCGGTCAGCCATGGCAAACTGCTGTACGCAGCGTCCGCCAAGGGGTGGCCCAGTGTCGAGAGTTCCCAGTCCAGCACCGCGATCACGCGCGGTTCGGTCGGATGGAACATCACGTTGCCAAGGCGGAAGTCTCCGTGGGCAATCGTCGTTTCGTCGCCTGGCGGAATATGGCTCGGCAGCCATTCAATCAGACGTTCGATATCCGAGTTGTCCTGTGTCTTGGACGCTTGCCACTGGCGAGTCCAGCGATCAATTTGACGCGCGAAGAAATTGCCCGGCTTTCCGTAGTCGGCCAAACCTACACTGGCCCAATCGACTGCGTGCAGTTGAGCCAGCGTTTCGGCCAGAGCAAACAGATAGCTGCGCCGTTGACCCGGGTCAATTTCGGGCATCGCGTAGTTACTCATGACCCGACCTTCAAGACGCTCCATCACATAAAACGGAGTTCCGATGATTTCTCGGTCCTCGCAGTACAAGAGTGCATTGGGTACCGGGACGTCAGTCTTACGCAACGCGCGCAAGATACGAAACTCTCGATCGACCGCATGCGCCGACTTGAGCAGTTCCCCCGGCGGCTGCTTGCGAAGGACCAGGCGCGGACCATTTTCGAAAGTGACGAAGAACGTCGGATTGGACTGACCGCCTCCAATGCGTTGCAGTTCCATCCGGCCGCGAAGCTCCGGCATACAGGTCTGCAGATAGTCGGCAAGGACACCTGCATCGAACTCGAGGTTGTGGCTCATGCTTGCTCCTCCCCTTGTCCCTGCAGACGTGTGCGCACGCGTGTGATCAGCCCCATCACGCCGCCTGGCAGAACAAAGACGAAGAGGATCAATACCAAACCGTAGATTCCCCAAGCCGCATCTTTGGAAATCGTCTCGGCAACGCTCGGTACGAACATGATGAAGGCGGCCCCGAACATCGCACCCCAAAGCGTACCGATACCGCCGACAACCACGCCGACCAGCAGCGAGATGGACAGGAACATCGTGAAAGAATCCGGTGAAACGAATTGAACGGCCAGCGCAGACAGGCCACCTCCGATACCGGTGAACGCAGCGGACACGCCGAAGGTCATGGATTTGTAGTGTCGGTTGTCAATCCCCATGGACTCGGCGGCGATCTCGTGGTCGCGAATGGCACGCAGGGCCCGCCCCGTCCCGCTGTCAATCATGTTCCGGGCCAGTACGAAAACCACCACTGCCACGATGAGCGCAAAGAGGTAGAGATACTGATCAGAGTCGAGCGGAAGACCGAACGGCGCATCCGGCTTGGTCAAGACGATACCGCCTACACCGCCGGTCCACGGTTCCAGGTACTTGTACTTCAGCAACTGCGGCGTCACCACACCCAGAGCAAAGGTCGCGAGCGCTAGGTAGAGCCCTTGCAACTTCAGCGCCGGGCGACCGAACAGGTATCCGACCAGCAAGCAGACCAGACCGGCGGCAGGAATGCAAAGCCAGTAGGGAACCGAGGCCTTGTCCATCAGGATGGCAACGGTATAGGCACCGATCGCATAGAAGGCACCATGTCCCAAGGATATCTGGCCGTTGTAACCGGTCAGCATGTTCAGTCCGACCAGTGCGACAGCATACGAAAGCACCATGGTGATCTGGAACAGGACATACCCATGAGCGATGAACATGGGGACGATCGCGAGGGCCAGCAGAACCAGACTTCGCGGCAATCGGGCACGCTGACTACGCGCGGGTCCCGAAAAGGGAGCGGGATGAGAGGTCATGGACTTCAGATTCATGGCTTAGACACGTTGTACGATGCGACGACCCATCAGACCCGCGGGCCGTACGATGAGGACGACGACGATAAGAACCAGAGCCACCGAAAGCTTGAGTTCAGTGCCCACAACGTAGGTACCGATCAAGTTTTCAAGCACCCCAACCAAGAACCCGCCGATCACGGCACCAACCGGGTTGTCGATACCCCCGATGAGCGCCCCCGCGAACGCGTAGATCAGGACGCCGCTCATCATGCTGGGGTCAAGGAAAACCACCGGCGCGACCATCATTCCGGCAACCGCGCCGATGGCACCAGCCAGGCCCCACCCGAGCATGAGCATCCGGCCCACACGAATACCCAGCAGGCGAGATGACCCTGGGTTTTGCGCAGCGGCGCGCATTGCGAGACCCAGCGTGGTAAAGCGGAAGAAGGTGAACAGTGCGGCAACGATGCACAGCGCAACGAAGATCGTCCCGACCTGATGAGCCGACATCAGCTCACTTCCGAACCACGCATCTTTCGGAAACGGACTCGGAAACGCCTTGATCTGGCTGCCGAACAGCCAACCGGCCAGGCTGTGGAAGATCACCAGGAGTCCGATAAATACCACCACAACGCTCAATTCGGGCGCCTTGTGCAACGGTCGTATCACGATGAACTCCAGTGCCGCCCCCATCGCGAAAGACAACACGATCGTGAGGAAGAATGCCCCCCAGTACGGCACACCTGCCTGAATCAACGCCCACGCAATGAAGGTCGAGAACATCGCCATCTCGCCTTGCGCAAAGTTCACTTGATGTGTCGCCTGGTAGATCATGACGAGCGCGAGCGCCAGGCAGGCATAGATACCGCCTGTCGACAGGCCGGTTACCAGTTGTTGAATGAAGGACTCCATGCTCACTCTCCGAGGTAGGCGCGACGCACGGCATCGTCGCCGCGCATCGACTCGCTGGTGCCGTGCTTGACGATGCGGCCCGACTCGAGCAGATAGGCTGTGTTTGCCAGCTCCAGCGCGATCCGCGCGTTCTGTTCCACCAGCAGGATGGCAACCTGCTGCTCGTCACGAATGCGGCGCATGATGGCGAAAATGTCCCGCACCATCATCGGCGCCAGACCGAAGGAGGGCTCATCCAGCAACAGCAGCGCGGGGCGGGCCATAAGCGCGCGCGCGATCGCCAGCATTTGCTGCTCCCCACCGGAAAGCGTGCCGGCCTGCTGCGCGCGACGCTCCTTCAAACGGGGAAAGTAGTCGTACATGCGCTCCACGTCTTGCTCGACTGCTCGCCGGTCCTTGCGCGCATGACACCCGAGGTACAGGTTTTCCTTGGTCGTCAGCCCCAGGAACGTCCCACGGCCATCAGGCACATGCCCGACGCCAAGCACAGCAATCTGTTCGGTCGAACGGTCTTCGATCTGCTGCCCACGAAACGTGACCTTGCCGCTTGTACGCGCCATGAAGCGGCAGATCGCGCGCAACGTGGTCGTCTTGCCCGCTCCGTTCGCGCCGAGCAGAGCCGTCACTTGACCAGCTTCCACGTTCATGTCGATGCCGTGCAAGACTTCCGACGCGTTATAGCTTGCCCGCAGATCGCGGATTTCCAAGAGCCGAGTCATGCTGCCCCCTCTTCTTCCGGTCCGAGATAGGCCCGAATCACGTCGGGGTGGTTGCGCACATGCTCAGGGCTCCCGTCGGCGATCTTGCGCCCGAAGTTCAACGCGACGATTCGGTCGCATACCCCCATGATCAGACCCATGTGGTGCTCCACCAGCAACACCGTCAGGTTCAGGCGCTTGCGAATGTCCAGAATGAGTTCGCCGAGACCGCTGAGCTCCTCATGGTTCAGGCCGCACGCCGGCTCATCCAGCAATAGCAACGACGGCTCGCTTGCAAGAGCACGCGCCAGTTCGACCCGCTTTTGTGTTCCGAACGGCAGGTCGGCGACAATCCTATGGGAAAACGCCTGCAATCCGACGAGTTCCAGTGCTTCATCCACGCGTGCTTGGGCCGCGCGTTCGGTGACGACAGCCCCCGGCAGTCGAAACGCGTCCGCAAGGAAACCGTTGTGGTGATGCGAATGGACGCCGACCAGTACGTTGTCACGCACCGTCATGGTCCGAAACAACGCCAAATTCTGGAAGGTTCTACCCACGCCCAGCTTTGCAATGCGATGTCTCGGCATTCGGGACAACACATGGCCATCGAAGTCGATCGTGCCGCTGTCGCAGCGATAGAGTCGGGACAGGCAATTGAACAAAGTGCTCTTGCCTGCACCGTTCGGGCCAATCAAGCCACGAACTTCACCCCGACGCACATCGAAACTGACACGGTCCAGTGCCACGATCCCACCGAAGCGCACGGACACACTGTCCACCGTGAGCAAAGGCGCCTCCGCGCGTTCTTGTCTTTGTTGCATCCCAGTCTCCATGGGTGGGCCTGCCCGGCCCGCGGCGCTGTATCAGAGGCGCTCGACGATCGTGACGTTCGCCATACCACCGCCTTCGCACATGGTCTGAAGGCCGTAGCGACCGCCGCGCTGTTGAAGGACGTTGATCAGCGTCGTCATCAACTTGGCTCCCGACGCGCCCAACGGGTGGCCCAGCGCGATCGCGCCGCCATTGACGTTCAGTCGATGGGGATCCGCACCGATCGCTTGCAGCCAGGCCAAAGGCACCGGAGCAAATGCTTCGTTAACCTCGTAGGCATCGATGTCCTGAATTTTCAGACCGGCCTTGCGCAAGGCAATCTCGGTCGCGGGAATGGGCGCCTCGAGCATGATGACCGGATCGTGGCCCATCACCGACATGTGATGCACGCGTGCGATGGGTTTGAGCCCGAAGGTCTTGAGGGCACGCTCGCTGACGACCAGGACGCCAGCCGCACCATCGCAGATCTGGCTGGCATTGGCCGCCGTGATGACGCCGCCTTCCTGCAGCAGCTTCACACCAGCGATGGCTTCGACGGTTGCATCGAAGCGGATGCCCTCGTCTGCAGCATGCATTTCACCCGTGGCACCGCTTTCCTTGGTACGGGCTTCCAGCGCGATGATCTCGCGCTCAAAACGCCCCTCTCGCGTTGCCACGGCGGCACGGCGGTGGCTCTCGAGCGAATACTCGTCCAGTTGCCGCTTGGTCAGTTCGTACTTCCGGGCGATCATCTCGGCGCCGGAGAATTGGCTGAACTGGACGCCGGGGAATCGCTCGTCCATGCGCGGGCTGTTGTACACGCCCAGGCCAGCCTTCCGCGGAAGTTCACTGGGCGTGAACATCGGTACGCGGGTCATGCTCTCGACGCCCGCTGCGATCACACAGTCCATGGTGCCCGACATCACGGCCTGCGCCGCGAAATGCAGGGCCTGCTGCGATGAACCGCACTGCCGGTCGATCGACGTCGCAGGCACCGCATTCGGCAGCGTGGATGCCAGCACGGCGTTGCGGGCAATGTTCATCGACTGCTCGCCGGCCTGACCGACGCAGCCCATGATAACGTCCTCGACTGCGGCCGGATCGATCCCGGTGTCCGCCACCAGGGTGTCCAGGACGACGGACGCCAGGTCGGCAGGATGCCAGCCCGACAGGCGGCCATTGCGACGGCCGCCTGCGGTGCGGCGGGCAGCGACGATATATGCTTCAGCCATGAATGCTTCTCCAACGGTAATAAAGGAATTGGTCAGCGGGGCGCCATGCGAATCGCGCCGTCGAGGCGGACGCACTCGCCATTGAGGTATCCATTGGTAATCGTGATTTCGACCATCTGGGCGAACTCGGTCGGCGAACCGAACCGTTTGGGGAACGGAACCGAAGCGGCAAGTGCGTCCTTCACCTTGTCGGGTGCGGCCTGCATCAGCGGCGTGTCGAAGATACCGGGGAGGATGGTGTTGACACGGATACCGTCGTCCATCAGGTCCCGGGCGATCGGCAGCGTCATGCCTACGATCGCTGCTTTCGACGCAGCGTATGCCACTTGCCCCATCTGGCCATCCTGCGCGGCGACTGACGCGGTGTTCACAATTACGCCGCGCTCTCCGTCCGGGCCCGGGGGCAAACCGAGCATTCCTGCTGCAGACTTTGCTGCACAGCGAAAGGTCCCTAGCAGGTTGATTTGAATGACCCGCTCGAAATCCTTCATCGGAAAATGTCGCCCGGTACCGGTGGTCTTGTCGCGACTCGCCGTCTTCGCGGGGTGGCCGATACCGGCGCAGTTGATCATGATGCGTTCCTGACCGTGTGCAGCACGCGCTTTGACGAAAGCAGCGTCCACCTGCTCGTCGGATGTGACGTCCACGGAGCAGTAGATTCCGCCGATCTCATTGGCCAACGCTTCACCCAGTTGGGCGTTGAGATCGAATAAGGCGACCTTGACGCCGCTGGTCGCCAGACGACGGGCCGTTGCAGCCCCAAGGCCGGAAGCGCCACCGGTTACGACGGCGGCAATAGAAGAATCAAGATGCATAGTGAGAGCAATGTCTGCTGGACGGCCATCCGTCCACTGCGCTTCGTAGTCTAGGGACGCACTTGGTGCGTTACCATCGTCGGAAGAGACGAGTGCACGCCGGACCTTCACAAGCAACAATTCGACACATCCCAGTATGCGATCCACTTCTGCGCCCCCAGTGTCTGCCAATCTCCCCCACCAGACCACACCGATGATTTCACTGGCCAAGCTGGCACCCTTGGTGCAACGCGCGGCTGAGGTGAAGCGCGCCGGCGTCGCCGGCCGACTGGCTAACGCCAGCGCGGTCAAGTTGATCCTCGTTCGTGCCCCCGCCGGATTTGGCAAAACCATGGCAATGGTCCAGATCCGTGAAGCCCTCGAAGATCGCGGGTTGGCGACAGCCTGGCTGACGCTGGATGCAGCCGACAACGACGTACCGCGTTTTCTGGCCGGCTTGTCAGCCGCACTCGGCCAAATGGGCCTCGAGCGAGGTGCCTCTGCGCAGGATCCGCTGGCTCAACTGGTATCGGAACAAACCCCGTACGCGTTATTCCTGGACGATTTCGAGGTTATCCGGGAAGGCGGCGTGCTCGGCCTGGTGCGAGAGTTGCTGGAGCAGTTGCCGCGCAACGGGCAAGTGATCATCGGCTCGCGCAACCTGCCCGACCTCGGCGTCGGTCGTTTGCGCGCGCGGGGCCTGCTACTGGAACTCGAAACGGATTCGTTGCGTTTCTCGCCTTCGGAGGCCGCAGAGTTCTTCAGGCTGCGAGGGGCCGAACTATCACTGGAAACCCTGGACCGCGTCCTTGGGAAGACGGAAGGCTGGGTAGCGGCCCTTTGGCTGCTATCGCTGGCGCTGCAACGTTCAGACCAATCCTCGGATGTCGTCGCGCGACTGTCCGCATCGGACCGCGATGTGGCCGACTATCTCACCGAAGAGGTGTTCTCTCAGCAAGAGCCCGTAGTTCGGGAGTTTCTGCTTCGCACGAGCGTGCTGCATCACCTTAGCGCGCCCGTGTGTCAAGCGCTGCTTCCACAGATCGATTGCGATGCCATGCTGCAGTCGCTGCACCGCGGCAATGTTTTTCTTATCCCGGTGGAGGATGCGCCCGATCTGTTCAGATACCACAGCCTGTTCGCGGACTTCCTGCGCCGTCAGCTCGAGCGGGAACGCCCCGACGATGCCGCGCGCCTGCACCTGTCCGCCTCCGGCTGGTACGAGTCGCAGCAGCGGCCCGTGCCCGCAATCGACCACGCCATTGCCGGTGGCGACTATCCGCACGCGCTGGAACTGCTCGAGCACCATGCGCACGGACTCCTCGAACAAGGCCGCATGCGCCTGCTCGATCGCTGGTTTACCACGATTACGCCCGAATTGTTGCGCGCTCGACCGCGGCTGCAGGTGATCGCGGTATGGGCACGCTGCTTCAGTCAGGGCCCGTGGACCGCGATGAAGTGGCTCGAAGAATCAGGCTGTCAGGAAAGCGACGATCCGCAGGTTCAGGCCCATGTCCGGGCACTCCTTCCGGTGCTGCTGGCGATGATGGATCGCTACGAAGAGGCCCATGAAGCGGGACATTCCGGCCTGGCTCGACTACCGACCGGCAATGCGTTCGTCGACAGCGTCCTGCTCAATGCGATGGCCCATATCCTGTCGGTCATCGGCGAGCGGAAGGAAGCGCACCGCTTCCTCGAGGACGCTCGCCATGCCCAGGCAGACGGAGCCTTCAACCGGATGTACACCGAGACCGTTGGGGGAATGCTGGACCTGCGCGAAGGTCACCTGCGCCAGGCTACGGCTCGCTTTCGCATGGCGGTCACCGCTACGTCGAGCACCTCTGCCTACAACTACGCACATGGCAATGCATGGGCCGGCGTACCCTATGCGGGGGCGCTTTACGAAGCCGACGACCTCGTGGCGGCCGAACGCCTGCTGAACGTCTACCTGCCCTTGGCGAGGGATGTCGGGCTGCCCGACCACATGATCTCCAGTCACCGCTTGCGCGCGCGCCTTGCGTTCTTGCGCGGCGAAGTAGACACCGCGTTCCTCACGTTGACAGAGCTCGAATACCTGGGCCATCAGCGCCAGTTGCCACGCGTCACTGCCAGCGCAAAGCTGGAGCGTTCGAGACTTCTGACGTTACAAGGCCATGCTGTTGCAGCGCGCGAGGAACTGGCGCGGGCCCTAGCGCTGGACGCCCTCAATTCCGATACGAAGCCCGCACAAGACGTCGATGATTCATTCATCGCACAGATGCGGCTTGATCTCCATGCTGGCGATCCCAATGCCTTGGTGCAGCCCCTAGAAGCCCAGTTGCGACTTGCCCAGCAGTCCGGCCGCCAGCATCGCGCCCTCAAGCTCCGCCTGTTTCTGGCGCTGGCCTTCTTTCGCAATGGTGACGTGGGTCGAGCGATGAACTGGGCGAATCCGCTCCTGCAGGAAACCTGTCGCGAGGGATTCGTCCGCTTGCTGCTGGATGAAGGCCCCATCGTGGCGCCGCTCCTGCATCGCATGCAATCGGGTTCGGTGGACTCCGTTCAAGACCCGATCCTGCAGGAGTACGTCCAGCGTCTGGCCGACCGCTTGGGCCCGGTCGGCACCGACGACGAAGCCGACACCGGCCACGCTGAATCCGGGCCCGCCGAACCGCTTACGCGCAAGGAGATTCGCGTTCTCCAACTGCTCGCTGAGGGCTACTCCAATACTGCGATGGCCGAAAAGCTGTTCATTTCCGACAGTACCGTACGCACACATCTTCGCAACATCAACACCAAGCTCAACAGCCGCAGCCGCACGCAGGCTGTGGCGATCGCGCGCCGGTTGGGCATCGTCCGCTGAGCAGCTTGTCAGCGGACGTGCAATTCGTCGCTTCCGACGATGGGGTGCCGGCTGCGCCGCGCCTAGGATGCCAAGGGACTACTAGCAGAAAAAACCCAGGTGCATCCGCACCGTGCATCCCAGGAGACACCATGACCGTCCGAATCGACCGCAGAACGTTTATCGCAGGCCTGGCCGCCGCTTCACTGATGCTGGCCACGACCGAAACCTACGCGCAAAAGAAATACGATCCCGGCGCCACCGATACCGAGATCAAGATCGGCAACATCCTGCCCTACTCGGGCCCCGTATCGGCCTATGGCACGATCGGCAAATCGGCTGCCGCCTATTTCGCAAAGATCAACGCCGAAGGCGGTGTCAATGGCCGCAAGATCAATTTCGTCTCGGTTGACGATGCCTATACGCCATCCAAGACGGTCGAGCAGGCTCGTAAGCTAGTCGAACAGGATCAAGTACTCGCGATCTTCCTGCCGCTCGGGACGGCCAACAACCTCGCGATTCAGAAATACCTGACGATCAAGAAGGTACCGCAACTCTTCGTCGGCTCGGGTGCCACCCGCTTCGGTGAAGTCAAGCAGAACCCGTGGACCATCGGCTGGCAGCCCACCAACCACGCCGAGGCCGTCGCATACGCACAGCACATCCTGCAAACCCAGCCGAATGCCAAGGTCGCGATCCTGATGCAGAACGACGACTTCGGTAAGGACTATTACCAAGGCATCGTCGACGGCCTGGGAAACAAGGCCAAGTCGATGGTGGTCTCGTACCAGACGTACGAGACGACCGATCCTACGGTCGACAGCCAGATCGTGTCGATGAAGGGCTCGGGCGCCGATACGCTGATTCTGCTGACCACGCCGAAGTTCTCGGCCATGGCGATCAAGAAGGCGGCTGAAATCGGTTGGCAACCGACTCGGTATGTCGTCAGTTCCGCCAGTTCCGTGGGCACGGTTCTCAAGCCGGCTGGCTTTGGTGCGTCCAAGGGCGTGATCAGTGCGACCTATCTGAGGGATCCGACGGATCCGGCCACGAAGGCAACGAAGGAGTATCAGGATTACGCGGCCTTCATGAAGCAGTACTACCCTGCGGGCGATGTGTCGGACACGCTGAACGTGCTCGGCTATTCGATTGCCCAGACGCTGGTGCAAACCTTGAAGCAGGCGGGCGACAACCTCACGCGAGAGAATGTGATGAAGCAGGCGCTGAGCCTGAACGTGACCCTGCCGATGCTTCAACCCGGGATCAATGTGCAGACGTCGCCGACGGACGCCTATCCGATCAAGAAGCTGCAGTTGATGCAATTCAACGGAACGCGCTACGAGCTCATGGCCGGCGTGTTCGGCAGCGGCAAGTAACGTCGCTGGTGTTTCGCGGGCGCCGTCCGGCGGCGCCCGCTCCGCGGAGAGCAACTTTGGATTTTCGATTTGAGCGCATCGAGTCCGGTGCCGTCTTCACCATTACCCGCCCCAATCGGTTGAATGCACTCAATCGAGTCGTCTGGGACGGACTGGAGTCTTGTCTCGACGCAGCGGAACTGGATGGCACGCGATTTCTGCTGATTACCGCCGAAGGAGAACGTGCCTTCAGCGCCGGTAGCGATCTGAAAGACAACGCTATCGAGACGTGGGATCAGCAAGCCAAGAAGAACGACCGCGTTCGCAATTTGCTGCTGCGCCTTTCTCAATCACCATTGTTCACTATCGCTGCGATGAATGGTACGGCGTTCGGCGGAGGACTGGAACTCGCCCTTGCGTGCACCGTTCGGACCGCGGTGAAAAATGCCACATTCGCGATGCCAGAAATTCGCTTGGGCGTGATGCCGACCTACGGCGGGACTCAATTCCTGCCGGCCGTCGTCGGTCGCTCACGCGCCGCCGAATTGATGCTGACCGGACGAGTGCTGGATGCTCAGGAAGCCCTGATGTGGGGGCTCGTGAGCTACGTAAAAGAAGACCGCACTGCCCTGCTGGACCATGCGATCACGCTAGGAACCGAGGTGGCAGGGTTCAGCACCATCGCGTATCAAAGCATCCTCGACAGCCTTCCCGCGACCGACGGCTCTGCCGACCAGGCCGGGATGGACAGAGAGGCCACACGGATGCGGCGAGTGCTCGAAACCGACGACGCGAAAGAAGGTATTGCTGCTTTCCTCGAGAAACGCAGACCGGTCTTCAAAGGCCAATGAGATTCCCCGACACGAACACACGCGCGCATGCGCGATAGAGTCCATGACAGACACGCCCCTTTTCGACGCTCTGCAATCCGTTCTCGACGCTCGATTCAGTTGCCGCGGCTATCTCTCCCAGGAGGTGCCCGCCGAAACGATCGACGCGATTCTCTCGATCGCACAACGCACGCCGTCCTGGTGCAATTCTCAGCCGTGGCACATCATCGTCACCCGGCCCGCCGCCACGAATCGGCTTCGCTCCGCGTTACAGGCAGCATCCGCGTTACCCAACGATCAGTGGGAAATCGCGCCGCCTGCGGAATACCGTGGCGTGTACCGCGATCGCAGGCGCACCTGCGGGTTGCAGTTGTATGAGAGCGTCGGTATCGCCGCGGGAGACCGGGAGGCTTCCGCTCGCCAAGCCGAAGAGAATTTCAGGCTGTTTGGCGCGCCACACGTGGCCGTCATCACGACCGAAGCGCTGCTCGGAACCTACGGTGTTCTCGATTGCGGCGCATACGTGAACAACTTCATGCTCGCTGCAGCAAGCCTTGGTGTGTCTGCGATCGCGCAAGCCGCCCTTGCGTCCAAAGCGCACGTCCTGCGCGAGATCCTGTCCATCCCGCCGGAGCGACGCGTGGTCTGCGGCATCTCCTTCGGTTACGCTGATCCTTCGCATCCCGCGAATGCATTTCGAACCGAAAGGGCCCCGCTGGATCAGGTTGCCACATTCGTCACCGAGTAAGACACCAATTGGTTCGTTATCCGGGTGACCACCTGGATAACGAGCTCGCACTCGCAACAGCGCCTCACCGAAGCCCATGCCACGTGATGCCGGGCAGGCAAAACCTCGCCCGGGAAGACTCACTGAGTCCAGTACTACCCGAAAGTATAGATTCGACGTCATGGTAGTATCCGCCATTCGCATACTGCGGCTACCGTCACCGTGTTTCGATCTGCTCTTGCCTTGTGCAAGGCAGACAGTCACGGAGGCGGAGACGACGGATCTGAGGGAGTCTTCATGGGCGCTACCGCTTCACCGTGGAAGAAGGCTGAAGCTCGCGAAAGCGAGAGAGAACGAAAACGGCTAGCCGTTCTTCGAACCGCCGCACGTCTTTTCAATGAAAAGGGGTTTCATGCATCGTCTCTGGATGAGGTCGCCGAGCGGCTCCACATAACGAAGCCGACGGTCTATTACTATGCAAAGAACAAGGACGAAATCCTGTTCGAATGCGTACGCATGGGTCTGGACATGATGCAACAGGCGATCCGCAATATCACGGTGACGGGGGGCAGCGCAGTCGAGAAGTTTGAAGCGGCCATGCTCGAATACGCCAAGATCGTCACGATGGATTTCGGTATGTGCGTGATTCGCACCGGCGAAGAATCCTTGATTCCGGAGAACCGGGTCAAGCTTCGCAGGCTCAAGGCAGACATCGATCACGAGTTCCGGATTCTTCTCGAGAAGGCCATAGAGGAGAAAGCCTTCGCCCCTATCGAGCCCAAGCTTGGTGGCTTCGTTGTCGCAGGCGCGCTGAGCTGGATTGGCCGCTGGTATCGTGAAGACGGAGAAATGACCGCAGAAGAGATCGCTCGCCAAGCCACTTCCATCTTGTTGAATGGCCTGCGAGCACGATGAAGTCGTAGCCGCTGAGCAATCGCGGTTGCTGGGCCGAACCCCGCCATATCCACCTCTACATCCAGTGACTGTTGTCAGTTGACCGTGTCGCCGCGGATGCAGGGCGTGTGGGATACGTCGCGCAACGGCTGGAAGGTCGTGCCGGGCGGAACAGTCTATGTCGGCGCGTCGTCGCGCGATATCCGGCTGCAGGGCGGTTGAGTAACCAAGCCCGAGTTTCGTGGTGAACGGAACCTCGCCGCGTCCCGCGTTCATGATGCAATAACTTCGATCAGGATGTCCCGCTTCGAGCGGGGCAAACGGGACCGGTCCCATCGCATTTAATCCGTGCAGTTCGTCTTCTTCCGCATGTCCCGGCGGACTACCTATCGCCATGCGCAGCCTCACGTTTCCCCTGAGTGCTCACCCTCAAGGCCCCAGGATGCTCACGTGATCTGGGCATCCTGCACAGCCGAGAACGCGTTCGAGACCACACACGACAGGCGGAGGTTGGCTGAAGGGAGCGCCGAATACTGAGAAATTCGCGTCAACTACAGTCAGCGATACAAGCGGCCGGCGTAGCGTCTCGCCTGGAGTAAAAAAATAGAAGGAGTGGAATAAATGCGCTCTGCCGCGCGTTTACTGCGTGATTCGGCGTGATCGATACGCCCCACTGCCAAGGAGAAGAAGTGAGCCAACGCAAGTCCTGTCCCCTCTCGATCGCACGGCAGTTGATTGCCGTCGGCGCAACAGCAGCCGCCCTGACTCTCAGCGGTTGCGCAAGCCACAACGTCGAGATGTCGTCGGCCCCAATGTCGGTCAAAACGGCTGATGGTGTCCTGACGGACGCTCACGGAATGACGCTGTATACCTTCGATCGCGATACGGTCGCTGGCAAGAGTGCATGCAGCGGCAACTGCGCAATCAAGTGGCCTCCGCTGACAGCCGATGATACCGCCAAGGCTGGGGGTGATTACACCCTTATCGTCCGCGACGACGGTAAGAAGCAATGGGCCTATCACGGTAAGCCGCTCTATCTCTGGTCGCTGGATAAGGCGCCTGGTCAGGTCACGGGCGATGGTTTCATGAACGTCTGGCATACCGCAAAGCCGTAAGCACACGTCGCCCATCAATGTCAGACCTCGCTGAGCGCTTGATCGCGCTCTCTCCAAGACTTCGGCGGTATGCGCGCGGTCTGACGGGCGATGCCGCCCGCGCCGACGACCTCACCCAGGACACGCTGGAACGCGCCTGGCGCTTTCGCTTACGCTTCCAGCTATCGTCGACACTCGGTGCCCAGAACGATAACGACGGACTGTTCCGGTGGCTATTGACGATCATGCATCGTCTGCATCTGAGCGCAGTGCGTCGTCCAGACCGAGTGGAGACTACAGACATGCCGCCTGAGATCGCTGTGGACGACGATCCAAGCATACGCCGCGATCTCCTGCGCGCACTCGCATCACTGCCTGATGATCAACGAAAGGTGCTGCTGCTGGTGGGACTCGAGCAACTTGCTTATCGTGAGGCTGCCGTGGTTTTGGGAGTACCGCTAGGTACGGTGATGTCGCGATTGTCACGAGCACGCGAACGCATGAGGGCGGCGCTTGAAGGTACGCCAGTGCCATCAAGCGGTCGCAGCATATTACGTCGCGTAAAATGAGTTCGATCATGCCCGCTACTTCTGTTCACGTCGACGATCTCAACGCATATGCAGACGGTCGCTTGCCGGCCGCGCGCCGGCAAGCGATCGAAGCATATCTTGCGGCGAACCCTGATGCCGCCACCCACGTAGCAGCCTGGCGTCGGAACGATGCACTCCTGCGTAGTGAACTCGATCCGCTCCTGAACGAGCCCCTTCCACAGCATCTCATACCACCATCAATCCTCGTGGCGGCACGGAAGGCGCGGTGGTCCAGCAATGCCAACGTTCAAAGCAGGCTGAGGATATTGGCAATGAGTATCGGGTGTCTTGTTGTCGGTATCGGCGCAGGTTGGGTGGGGAGAGGCGCCCTAAATGAGTCAGTACCGATGCAGCGTTTTGCAAATGATGCGCTCGTATCTCACGTTGTATATGCGCCAGAACGCAAACACATGGTGGAAGTTCCGGCTGGTGACGAAGCTCATTTAGTCGCATGGTTGTCGAAGCGACTTGATGCCCACTTGTATATTCCCGATCTGGCTCCGCTGGGTTACCGATTAATCGGGGGGCGCCAGACTGTGGCAGCCGATGCCCCGGCGGCCATGCTAATGTATGAAGACAAAACCGGCACACGCATCTCGGTCCAGTTGCGCCGCATGCCGAATGACCGAGACACCGCCTTCCGTGTCGAGATGTTGCCGCCGGACATCGGAGTCCGGGTCGCAGCATTTTCTGAGATTGATCGGCCACGCCCTATGGCGTTCTATTGGGTAGACCAGGGCCTTGGGTTTGCAGTATCCGGGCCACTGGCACGCCCGAAACTGTTGGCCGTGGCGCAGGCTGTATATCAGCAGTACTCGCTACATCTCACCGCGCGGGAGCGCTGAACACGTGTTCTCGATAGCGGGTTGGCCGCGAGCGTATCAGAGCATGTCTTCCACCCCATTCAAATAAGAATACAGACGTGCGATAGCCACTTTGTGAATATCCATGGCCCTCTGCGCCGATAGTCAAGAAACAAGCCCCATCCACTTTCGCAGCGATCCAAGACACCTCGTAAGCACTCGATCAGCGCCGTAGCGTAGGTCGTTGACGGCAGGAGAATCGCGATGCTAGCGGATGAGCTCGGCGTGAGCAGTGGACCGCAACGACGGCGCCGCGTTCCACGGCAACAACTCGTCAATGCGGTAGATCGCATGGTCGGCGATGCGCTCGAGCACATAGGCGAGATACGCCTCGGGATCGAGACCGTTCAGCCATGCCGGGCCGATCGAGCTATACATTGCGGCGGCACGCTCGCCATCGGAGTCGGCGCCGCGAGCAAGTAATTCCGCCTGCCGAGGGCGACGCCGCGCCGTGCTCGCTCGGCGATCAGGTTGTCAATCTCCGCACGCCCGTCGCTTCAGTAGTAGATGAACGATGGCCAGCGTTTCAGCGCGTACCGAATCGCCTTAGTCGTGTCGGATTTCGCAGAGAGCGTGGCGAGCATCGCTTCAAACCACCGCTTCATGTCGTCAAGCAGCGGCACCACTCGCGCCTGGTGCACGCTAAGTCGTTCATCAGGTGGCTCTTGCCGCGGATCTGCTCTTCGATCTTGTAGAGCACGCAGATCCGGCGCAGAGCCTCTTCCGTCACGTCGTTGGGACGCACGGCATGCAGGTCGTGGCTCTTACGACGCGCGTGCGCCATGCAGGCAGCTTCTTGGACGCAGTCGTCGCGGTACAACTCAGCGTAGCTGCAAACGCGTCGGCCTGCAGCACGCCGGCGTCGTCATCGAACGTTCCTAGACGGTACTGGTCTCGCGCATACAGTAAGTTAGCGTTGTGCACCGGCATACTTCCGAAGAGAGTCCTGCACGGGTACTTCTTACTCTTCCACGCGACGTAATCGGAAACGACGACCGTCATTTTTTCGTCGGTCCACCACGAAAAATAAAAAACCTACTCGTCAGTAGAAATACCATTGCCGTAGCGAGACTACACACCTACCATTGGCCACTGCAGAGAATCGCTACATCCGATTCGGCAACGCCGGGCGGCCCGTACGTAGGCACCCGCATCAACCGTTCGGACTTAACCGGCCGTAGCGGCTCCTCGCCTGATCTGGCATGCCGACGCCACATCACCCCGCATTGTCAGCCGAATGCGTTCGATGCGAATCCATCAGACGCGTGCAACTCCAGAACCTCATTCGAACAACGAACAACGAGCAACATCAATACGGAGAGAAATATGCGGGACAAACTCTGGCCGGCCGCCGTGCTGGCAGCGATCCTCTGCACCAACGCCTACGCGGCCAACGCTGAATTCAACTCACAGGGCGATGTCACCGACGCGTTCGCGTCGTCCGCCGCGCAGCAACGCGCCGACCTGCTCGTGCGAAAAATGACATTAGACGAGAAACTTCAATTCATCCATTCGAAATACGGAATGTTTCAGGTTCCCGGAGGTGGTGCAGGCTACATCCAGGGCGTGCCGCGGCTCGGCATTCCCGATCTCGATATGGTCGATTCGGCAATCGGCTCCGGTAGCGGCTGGCAAACCAGCTCGACGTTCCCCGCGACGATCGCCGTCGCCGCGAGTTGGGATCGCCGCCTGTCGTACGACTACGGCAAGCAGGTCGCGATCCAGTTGCGCGCGCAAGGGTTCGGCATGGGTCTCGGCGGCGGCACCAACCTCGCGCGCGAGCCGCGCGGCGGTCGGCTGTTCGAATATCTCGGCGAGGATCCACTGCTTGCCGGCGACTTGCTCTCGGAGCGGATCCGGTCCACTCAGCGACAAAAAGTCATCGCAACCATCAAGCACTATGCCGGCAACGAACAGGAACATAACCGTTACGGCGGCAATAGCCAGATCGACGAACGTACGCTGCGCGAGCTCTACCTGATGCCATTCGAGATCGCCGCGAAGCGCGGGCAGCCGGGCAGCGTGATGTGCAGCTACAACCGCCTGAACGGCGCGTACGCGTGCGAGAACCCCCACCTGTTGAACGACGTGCTGAAGAACGAATGGGGCTTCCAGGGCCAGGTGCAGTCCGACTGGGGTGCAACGCACAGCACCGCTGCCGCGATCAACGCCGGGCTCGACGAGGAAGAAGACGTCGCGCCAAGCACGTACTTCACGCCGGCCGCCGTGAAGCAGGCGATTGCGAACGGCTCGGTCTCGACCGCGCGCCTCGACGACATGGTGCGCCGCAAGCTCTCAGTGATGATCCGTGTCGGCGTGATGGACGATCCGGCCAAGGGCGGCGGCACGATCGATTTCGCGGCCGCGAACCGGTTTGCGCAGGGCGTCGCCGAGCAGTCGATCGTGCTGCTGAAAAACGACGGCAACCAGTTGCCGCTGGCGGCGTCGGCGCTGTCGCGCATCGCCGTGATCGGCGGCCACGCCGATGCGGCCGTGCTGTCCGGCGGCGGCTCCGGTAATACGCGCGTTCCAGTATCAGGTTCGTTCGCGGGCTGTGGCGGCCTGACATTCGGTTCGTCTACGGGCTGCAGCTGGTGGCGCAATCCGTGGCTCAAGGTCGACGTGCCGATCGTGTCGGCGATCCGCGCGCTCGCGCCGGCCGCGCAGGTCACGTTCTCCGGCAACAGCGACCAGCAGTCGCCGTTCCGCGCATACACGCAGCAGGAAATCGACCAGGCCGCGGCGCTCGCGGGCCGCTCGGACGTCGCGGTCGTCGTGGTCGCGCAACCGGCTGGCGAGGAATTTGGCGATCTGCAAAGCCTGAGCCTCGCGAATCCGTCGAACCAGGACGCGCTCGTTGAAGCGGTTGCGCGTGCCAATCCGCACACGATCGTCGTCGTCCAAAGCGGCAATCCGGTGCTGATGCCGTGGAAGGACAACGTGTCGGCAATCGTCGAGGCGTGGTATCCGGGCGAGGCCGGTGGCAAGGCGATCGCGAATGTGCTGTTCGGCGCGGTCAATCCGTCCGGCAAGCTGCCCGTCACGTTCCCGGCGCGCGACCAGGATACGCCGACCTGGGGGCAGAACGGCGCGTTCGAGAACGATCCCGTCTACGCCGAGAAGCTGAACATGGGCTATCGCTGGTACGACGCGCGCAACATCAAGCCGATGTTCGAGTTCGGCTACGGGCTGTCGTATACGCACTTCGCGTATTCGGGGCTGTCGGTGTCGCGGCAAGGTGACGGCTCGCTGAACGTCGCGTTTACCGTGCGCAATGACGGGCGAGTCGCAGGCGCGGAAACACCGCAAGTCTATCTCGGCGTGCCGTACAAGGACGAACCGCCGAAGCGGCTGGTGGGCTGGGAGAAGATCCAGCTGAACCCGGGCGAGGCGCGGCACGTCCACGTGACCGTGTTGCCGCGGATGCAGAGCGTGTGGGATACGTCGCGCAACGGCTGGAAGGTCGTGCCGGGCGGCACTGTGTATGTAGGCGCGTCGTCGCGCGATATCCGGCTGCAAGGTAGCTAAGCGCCCGCGACTACGGGGGCCAGGCGGCAACTCACTGGCCCCCGGAATCTGACACGAATCGTGCCGGGTAAGCCATAGCGTGGTCCAGCTGCGCTAAATCTCCGCTCATTCGCGTCCAGCCGTTCATGCCGGCGGGACATCGCGCGCGATGCACGGTGTCCGTCCAATGCGCATGTCGATACGCGATTGAATGCAGGGCATTGTCGACAGATATCACGTCTGCGTTGTCTCCCGCAATACCCTATTGGCGAAGCGTCGAGGCAATTCGAGCCCCGTCCTCGCCGAGGTCCCACCACAAGCCGGCCATGATAGCCAACGCCTCTCGCCCCAACGAACCAAGGAAGTGTTCATTCGGTGCGTGTTGCGAGCACGCAGGATACGAATGTGGGACCCAGACCGTCGGCAAACCAAGCGTCTTCGCAAATACTGCGTTGGGCACCGTGCCTCCCAGATTGGGAATGAGCGCGGGCGTCTTTCCGGAGGTACTGTGTATCGACACCAAGGCCCACTTCACCCAAGGATTGTCGAGGTCAAGCCGTGTAGCCGCGACACCTGGCTTGACGAACACCTTCACGTTCGCGAAGCCGTGCCGGCTTAGGTGAGACTCAAGATAGTGCTGTGCATTTTCCCAGTCGGTTCCGACGACAAAGCGCAGTTGGCAATGAGCCCGTGCCGTCGGCGGGATAGCGTTTACCGGAGCATCCGGATTGCCGGACTTGAACGCGAGCACCTCGATAGCGTTCCATGCTAGTACACGTTCGGCCGGTGTAAGACCTGGTTCGCCCCATGTGGCGTCGATTGCAGGTGCATTGTCGTCCGTGCCCAATTCGATGTCGGCGAGTGCCTCGCGCACAGCAGGCGACACCGGGGGCGGAAGCAGTCCGTCAACCTGGATACGACCGTCTTTTCCCACAAAGCTCGCTATCGCGTGCGCAAGTTCGACCGCCGGATTGCGCAACACGCCTCCCCAGTTGCCGGAGTGATGTCCGCCGTCACGCAGGTTCACTTCGAGATCGAAGTTCAATTCACCGCGAGACCCGAGAAAAATCGTCGGTCGTTCCGCTGAAACGCGCGGCCCGTCGGACGCCAGAAAGAGGTCGCCGGCCAGATATGCTTTCTCCGCCGCGCAGAGCTGGTCCAGGCCTGGCGAATCGATCTCTTCGCCAGCCTCGAAAATCACCTTCACGTTGTAGCCGAGCTTGCCGCCACGTGCGTCAATCACCGCCTCGAGTGCTGCAAGATTGACCGAATGTGGCCCCTTGTTGTCGGCGATTCCTCGACCATACCAGCGGTCCCCGACCACGACGATTTTCCACGGTTCAAGACCGGAATCCCATTGTTCGTCGTAGCCGCGCACAACATCCGCGTGACCATACGTGACAACGGTGGGAAGATCGTCGCCCTCTTGGCGAACCGCAAGCAGCACCGGTGCGTCAATCCCGGACGGATTCGAGACGATCCTGCACGCAAATCCGAGTCGCTGCAGTGTAGGAGCGATTTCATCGATCAAGTATCCATGCAGCTGCGCAGCGCCCGACGGTTCCTGACTCTCAGTCCGGAAACCTACGCGGCGATCCAGGTCTCGACGGAATTGACCCGAATCGAAACACGCAAGTGCGGCCGCTATCGCACCTTCACGGGTACCAGTCACATCACTCATTGGACTCTCACTTTCCATGCGTCGAATGCTGGCCACGTCGCCATTGCCGGGACGCTGTCTCGGCTTTTCACTTCTCTTGGTCAGACACCGGCGAGTGCCAGGCGTGCAACTTCAGCAAAATACCGAGCCCCGATAGGCAGAATATCGTCGTTGAAGTCGTAAGTCGCGTTGTGCAGAGGCACCCCGCCCTTTTCGCCCGTACCGCCGTTGCCGATGAAGATGAAATTACCCGGAACAGCCTGAAGGAATGCGCCGAAGTCTTCCGAGATCATCATCGGTTGAACGTTCGGATCGACATTTTGGATGCCGGCGACTTTGGTCGCGGCCGCCACTGCGACATCAACGTACTCGGGTGAATTCACGGTCGGTGCGAACTCGTGTGTGTACTCGAAGTCGCATTCAACTCCGTGCATTCGGCAAACTCCCTCGCTGACTTCACGCATGCGCGTCGCGAGCAGTTTCTGCACGTCCGGCGAATAGCTGCGCGTGTCACCTTTGATAGTCACATTAGACGGAATCACATTCCGCAAGCCATCAGTAATGATCTCCGTGCACGAAATCACTGCCGGCAAGCTCGGATCAAGATTGCGTGAAACGATCGTCTGCAAGCCAAGCACGATCTGCGCGGCGAGCACGATCGGGTCGACTCCCATATGCGGACGGGCCGCATGCGTGCCACGCGCCTTGATATGAATGACGAAGTTGTCTTCACTGGCCATGATGCCGCCAGGCCGCGTCGAGAATGACCCTGCGGGCATACCGGGCATGTTGTGGGCGCCAAAGATTGCGTCGACGGGGAAACGCTCGAACAGGCCATCGTCCATCATCGCCTTTGCGCCCTTGCCATGCTCTTCAGCCGGTTGGAAGATGAATCGTACGGTACCGTCGAAATCGCGCTGTTCCGATAGCAAGCGCGCTGCTCCAAGCACCATCGCCATATGCCCATCATGCCCGCATGCGTGCATCTTCCCATGAATGCACGACGCATAGGCACGCCCGGGTGCGTTCTCCTTAATGTTCAGCGCGTCCATATCTGCTCTCAGGCCGATCGCACGCGTCCCGTCCCCGACTTTGAGGTTCGCCACGACGCCGGTTCCACCTATGCCTTGGTGGACCTCGAGGCCGAAGCTCTCTAGCAGGTTGGCAACGTAGTCCGAGGTCGCTACTTCTTCAAACCCGGTCTCGGGGTTGTGATGAAAGTGATGTCTCCAATGCTTCAATTTTGATTGCAGTGTGCTTTCCATACTCACAATATCCTTGGAATTCGAAATCAAACTTGCCCTAACCACGGCGATCATCAGTTGCTTCGGTGACGGCAGTTCGGGAGTCGCCCGTGGGCCGCTCCGATCCGAAATCAACGGATCGTGCCGGGCACATGCACGGGGACATATTCATCTTGACAATGCACGGTGGGGAGTTCTGCTGATGCACCGTCTCCGTGAAAATAATATTTCGAAACCCACTGAATTTTGGCGCGTTTTTTAGCGTAGATTTGCAAGGAAATTTCGCCCCACCCACCCGCCGATTGCGCCGGCTGGCCAATGCGAACGTTGTTGATCGCGTACACGGCCATCCTCACCTCCAAGAGGGTTACCCTCTCACGATCGTGAGCATGAGGTCCCAGGGAACAGTACAGGACGGAGAGGATTGTGCACGCCGGCAAGTTCGCGTGGTCCCCTCCGTTTGAGCGCTCTCCAAACTTGAGATTTGCGCTTACCTTACGACGCTCTGATCGCGCCACTCACCATTACCGTACCGACGGACAGTGATCGCGCCATTACGAATATCGCCGCTCGCGTCAAATTGAATCGCCCCGGTAACGCCGTCCATCCGAAGTTCGCGGAGCTTGGGTAAATACGCCTTCGGGTCAGTCGATTCCGCCAGTTGCATCGCGTTCGCGAGTGCCATCGTCGCATCGTATGAATACGGCGCATACAACTGAACCGGCACGCCGAAGCGCTGCTGGTAGCGTTTGAAGAATGCCTCCCCCTGCGGCATGCGAGCACGTGGCACGCCCGCAAGCGTGCAGTACACATCCTCGTTCATCGCTGCGCCTGCAAGTGTGATGAACTGCGGGGTGCATGCCTCATCGCCAGCAATCAGTTTTGCCTTGATTCCAAGCTTGCGAGCCTGCTGTGCAAATGCAGCGGCCTGCGTGTCCCCGCCGGAGAACATGATGGCTGAGGGTGTGTGGTTCTTGATGGTGGTAAGAACAGCCATCCAGTTAGTTGTCTTGTCCGTACCGTATTCACGGTCCACGACCACGCCGCCTGACGCCTTGACAGCCTTTTCCACTTCGTCGGCCAAGCCCTGACCGTAAGCCGTCCGGTCATCGACCGGCGCGAGTCAAGCTAGTTGTCGTCTCGGTCATGCTGCCAATGGCTCTATATCGGTCGAGCGCGTATACGTTTTGA
>NZ_CABVQC010000003.1 GCF_902499175.1 Burkholderia aenigmatica | reverse complement strand
GCGGCCACCGACGGCTACCCGTGGCCAGCAGTGCGCCGCTCGCCGCGGGCTGCCGCGTGCGCGTCACCGGCCGTCACGGGCTGCTGCTCACCGTTGCCCCGCTCTACGACGTGCCGGCGCAAGAACAACACCAAGGAGAACCTTCATGATCGGTTACACGTTCGGCTTCAGCAGCGTCCTGATCGTCTTCGTCGTCGTGCTCGTCGCGTCGTCGATCCGTATCTTCCGCGAGTACGAGCGCGGTGTCGTGTTCATGCTCGGCCGCTTCTGGAAGGTGAAGGGGCCGGGGCTCGTGCTGATCATCCCGATCGTCCAGCAGGTCGTGCGGATCGACCTGCGCACCGTCGTGTTCGACGTGCCCGCGCAGGACGTGATCACGCGCGACAACGTGTCGGTGAAGGTCAATGCGGTCGTGTATTTCCGGGTGGTCGATCCGGAGAAGGCCGTGATCCAGGTCGCGCGCTTCTTCGAGGCGACGAGCCAGCTCGCGCAGACGACGCTGCGCGCGGTACTCGGCAAGCACGAGCTCGACGCGCTGCTCGCCGAGCGCGAGCAGCTGAACGCCGACATCCAGAAGACGCTCGACGCGCAGACCGATGCGTGGGGGATCAAGGTGTCGACGGTCGAGATCAAGCACGTCGACCTGAACGAGACGATGATCCGCGCGATCGCGCGGCAGGCCGAGGCCGAGCGCGAGCGGCGTGCGAAGGTGATCCATGCGGAAGGTGAATTGCAGGCGTCCGAGAAGCTGCTGCAGGCCGCGCAACGGCTCGCGCTGCAGCCGCAGGCGATGCAGCTGCGCTACCTGCAGACGCTGACGACGATCGCGGCAGACAAGAACTCGACGATCGTGTTTCCGCTGCCGATCGATCTGCTGGGGACGTTGCTGGAACGGTTGGGGGGGAAGCGGGAGGGGTAAGCGCGCGCAGCGGCCTTCGGATCGTCCCGTGTGCAGCCTTGCGTACGTCGATCGCCGCCCTAACCCGCTGCCGCCAGAATGGAATCGATCAGTTCGGCGCCGCCTTCAATGTCCTCGTTACCCACGAACCGGGACACTTCCATGTGCCCGTCATCGAACACGTCGATCTCGATACGCTGTCCGACGACCGTCACGGACACGAGAATGGCGTCTGGTCGATGCCGACTGAGTGCATAAGCCAGATGTGCACCATCCAGCCTCGTCAGCAAGTCAAAAATTGGATGAGTCATGCCGGATCCCATTTCCTGAATCGGTTGTCGTTGAGCAGTTAAAGCACCGCGGTGCGGGCACGGACCATTCTTACGAAATCATTTCGCTACAGCCCAATTATCGACAAGTATCATCGGCGAATGACGTGTGCCACCACGCCGACCTCGCCCATCCCGCCTCTAGAGCTTCCCCTCCATTTCCCCGATCCATTAGGACAAATCCTCACGTCCGTCGGCGCGGAACCGTCTATGATCATTACATCGTTCAATGACACATTAAATGCTGACTGAATAACCCGCGACAGTGACGCCGGCGGGCGCGTTCCGGATCAGCGCCCCAAACGGAGACGCGCCATGGCCGACCACCACCCGCTGCCGGAAGTCCACCTCGACGAGCTGCCGCAATTCCGCGCGGTCCAGCAGCTTGCCTACCGCTGCGTCGAAACCGTCGGCGCGATGCTCTACCCCGGCATCACCGAAAAGGAAGCCGCGCGCCTGCTGACCGAATGGCTGCAGGACAACGGCGTGCACGACTGGCTGCACAAGCCGTTCGCGTGGTTCGGCGACCGCACTGCGTTCGAAGGCTTCTCGGGACTCAAGCACATGGGCGGTTTCAATCTCGCGTTCTTCCCGAGCAACCGGCAGCTCGAAACCGATATGCCGGTGATCCTCGACGTCGCGCCGGTGCTCGACGGCATCGTCGCCGACGTCGGCTACGCGCACTGCCTCGGCCACAACCCGATCCTCGAACAGCTGCAGGACGACCTGATGGACCATCGCGACATGATCGTGCGGCTCGTGAAGGAGCGCCGGTCGATGGCCGAAGTCGCGCAGGAAGTCGACGCGCTGTGCCGCCGCCAGGGCGTCGAGCCGCGCCACAAGGCCTATCCGTTCAAGGTGCTCGCGCATCGCGTCGCGAAGATCCACAAGCTGTCGAAGCCACGCTTCGTCGCGCGCTTCGGGCTGAACGCGACGCGCAACCTGCTGCTCGACCAGGGCCGCGCGGCAAAACAGCAAGGCTGGTCGCCGCTGTGGTCGATCGACCGCCGCTCCGAGCATGCACCGGTGCCGGGCCTGTGGGCGGTCGAGCCGCATCTCGGCTTCTCTGGCGTCGGCGCGAAATTCGAAGAGCTGCTGGTCATCACCGAAGACGACGCGTACTGGCTCGACGACGACCTGCCGCACGTGCGTCGCTGGCAGCGCCGCCAGGCCGAGCGTACGCAGGCCGTCGCGACCGTGCCGGCCGCCGCCTGACACGCACGCGCCCTTCCTCCCGACTCCCTGAACGACGGACTCACGATGCAGCCTCTTTCCGACGAAGCGCCGCTGGCCCTGTTCGAATCGGTTCATAGCGAAACGGCGGTCGCCTCCGGCGACCTGACGCTCGCGGTCAAGACTTGGGGCGACCCGGCCCGCTCGCCGGTCGTGCTCGTGCACGGCTATCCCGACGACAGCAGCGTCTGGCAGCACGTCGCGCCGCTGCTCGCGCGCAAGCACTTCGTGATCGCGTACGACGTGCGCGGCGCGGGCCTGTCCGGCGTGCCGAAGCGCACGGCCGACTACCACCTCGCGAAGCTGACCGACGACTTCGTCGCGGTGATCGACGCGCTCTGCCCCGGCCGCGCCGTGCACCTGATCGCGCACGACTGGGGCTCGATCCAGGGCTGGGAATTCGTCACCGATCCGCGCCTCGCCGGCCGCATCGCGTCGTACACGTCATGCTCGGGGCCGTGCCTCGACCACGTCGGCTTCTGGCTGCGCGAACGCGTGCTGCGCCCGACGCCCGCGTCGCTCGCCAAGCTCGGCGGCCAGCTCGTGCGGTCGTGGTACGTGTACCTGTTCCACCTGCCGTTCATCCCCGAGCTCGGCTGGCGGCTGTGGCTCGGCCGCGCGTGGCCGCGCCTGCTGCACCGGCTCGAGAAGACGCCCGCCGCGCCGCGCCCGACACAGGCCGACGACGGCGCGCGCGGCGTACGCCTCTATCGCGCAAACTTCATCCGCTGCCTGTTCGCGCCGCGCGAACGCTACGCGCATGCGCCGGTGCAGACGATCGTGCCGCTCGGCGACAAATACGTGAGCCCCGCGCTGTCCGAGAACCTGTCGCGCTGGGTGCCGCAGTACTACCGTCGCGAAGTCGCGGCCGGCCACTGGCTGCCGCTCGCCGATCCGGCGCGCTTCGCGGATCTCGCCGGGCAACTGATCGACGCGGTCGAAGCGGGCAACGAACCGCCCGCGCTCGCGAACGCGCGCCGCCGCGCAACGAGCGGCCGCTTCAGCGGCAAGGTCGCGGTGGTAACCGGCGCGGGCAGCGGCATCGGCCGCTGCGCGGCGCTCGTGTTCGCCCGCGAAGGCGCGACGATCGTCGCGTGCGACATCGATCTCGCGAGCGCCGAGCGCACCGCGCTGCTGATCGGGCTGACCGGCGCCCAAGCGCACGCGAAACGCGTCGACGTCGGGTCCGCCGACGAGATGGAAGCGCTCGCGACGTGGGTCGGCAGCGAACTCGGCGGCGCGGACGTCGTGATCAACAACGCGGGCATCGGCATGGCCGGCGGCATCCTCGACACCAGCACGCGGCACTGGGAGCGCATCCTGCACGTGAACCTGTGGGGCGTGATCCACGGCTCGCGATTGTTCGCGCAGCAGATGGCCGCGCGCGGCACCGGCGGGCACATCGTCAACACCGCATCGGCCGCCGCGTTCGGGCCATCGCGCGACCTGCCCGCGTATGCGACGACGAAGGCCGCCGTGCTGATGCTCAGCGAATGCATGCGCGCGGAACTCGCGGAACAAGGCATCGGCGTGACGGCCGTGTGCCCCGGCTTCGCGGAAACCGGAATCATGGCGTCGACGCAATACGCGGGCGCCAATGCACAGGACGAAGCGCGGCTGCGCAAGCGCGCGACGAAGCTGTACCAGATGCGCGGCCTGAAACCCGAAACTGTCGCTCAGGCGATGGTCGACGGCGTGCTGCGCAACCGCCCCGTCGTCGCGGTCGGCGGCGAGGCGCACGCGATGCGCTTCGTCGGCCGCTTCATGCCGTGGCTCGGCCGGATGATCGCCCGCGTCAGCATGGCATCGCATTGACGGCGCATGACGCCGCACAGGGAGACAAAGATGACCGATACCGCCGACTATCACAAGATCAAGGCCCGGCACGTGAAGTTCGACTTCAGCGACACGCCGATTACCTGGGTGCCGAACGACCCGGCCAGCACGCACATCATCAACACGCTGAACCTGCTGTTCCCGGAAGGCGAGCTGTGGTTCTGCCGCGTGTACAACAAGGCATTGCCGCTGATCACCGATGCGCGCCTGCGCGACGAGGCCGAAGGCTTCCTGCGGCAGGAAGCCGTGCATTCGCGCTCGCACGGCGGCGTGCTCAAGCACTACTACGACCGGCACGGGATCGACACGAAGCCGTTCACGCAGAAGCTCAATCGCCTCTTCACGCGCGTGCTCGGCGAACAGCCGCTCGGGCTGAAGATCGGCCACACGCGCTTCTGGCTGCGGCAGCAGCTCGCGGTGATCGCGTCGCTCGAGCATTTCTTCGGCTATCTCGGCAACTGGGTGCTCAACGCGCACGGGCTCGACGAAGGGAAAGCCGACCCGACGATGGTCGACCTGCTGCGCTGGCACGGCGCGGAGGAAGTCGAGCACCGCACGGTCGCGTTCGACATCTACCGGCACATGGGCGGCACCTATCCGGAGCGCTGCGTGCATATGGCGTTCGTGATCCTGCTGCTGCTCTACTACATCACGACGGGCGCGAAATTCATGTACCGGCGCGACCCGGACGCCGGCCGCTACCCGGGTTTCGTGCTCGCGTGGTGGCACGGCTCGCGGCGCGGGCACCTGCCGTCGTTCTGGAAGGTGATCGGTGCGGCGCTGCGCTATTTCAAGCCGAGCTATACGCCGCACCACGAAGGCTCGACCGAACAGGCGCTCGCCTACCTCGCCCGCTCGCCGGCCGCGCAGGCGGCCGCGCACGGCGGCAACTGGGGCACGGCGAAGGGCGCCTGAGCGGATTTCCAGCCGGCTCGGCGGGCGTCGCCCGCCGAAATGCGTACAATCGCGGCTTCAATTTCCCGGAGGTGCCGCGATGGCCATGAAGAAAACCGATCTCGAAAAGAACAAGGCGCTCAAGCTGACGCACGCGATGAAGCAGTCAGGCTCCGCGCGTTTCGGCAAGGGTGCCGACGACGCAGCCAAGCTCGACCGCCGCGCGCAGCGCAAGCTCGACCAGGAACAGGGCCTCGTGCCGTTCGCGTGCAAGCTCAATGCCGAACTCGTCGAACAGCTGAAGGCACGTGCAGCCACGCACCCGGAAGGGATGACGGGCCTGCTGTCCGAGCTGCTCGTGAACGGGCTCGCGCAACGCGACGCGTGACCGCCAAGTATCTCGAAAATTCCGTTGACATTGCTGCGCCGGCGCGACACACTCGTTCGCATGCCTACGCTCAAGCCCGCCGCCATCGCGCATAAAAACCGAGTGAACGCCCATACGGGGCGATCACCGGGGGCGCTTGTGCGTTAGCATCGAGATTCAGCACTGCATGTCACAAGGCCTCGCCGGAAACGGATGAGGCCTTTTTGTTTTGGTGCGCGTCATCCCGCCCGGCTCAACGGATGGAGATGACGATGGACCAAGCAAGCCGGCTGGTTGTCTGCCCCGATCGGTGCCGCACCGATGCGATCGCATTGCCGCGGGTCGTGATGCAATTCACGGTCGCGCCGCGCAAGACGCTGACGTGGCGCGCGCAACACGACGCCGAGATCCGCGTGCACGACGCGACGCTGTGGGTCACGCGGCTGGGCAGCGTCGACGATTACTGGATACGCACCGGCGACGTGCTGCGCGTGCAGCGCGGTGATCGTATCTGGATGAGCACCGACGACGACCGTCCGGCCGAAGCATCGATCACGACCGCATACGCGATGACACGCGGCGCATGGCTGGCGCATGCGCTCGCGCGAATGCGCAGCTTGCTGCGCGAGCGATGTCGAAGTCGAAGCCGAAGTCGTACATGACGAAAGCGCTGCTGCGCACTCGCTACGGGGATGCAGCAGCGTCACGCAATGCCAGGCGCGCACGTCGATGCATCGCACTCGCCTATCCCGAAAATTGTCGTTGACAACGCTGTTCCACGCAGACAAACTCGTTCGCATGCCTACGTACACGCCCATCGCCGCCGTGATTCATCGATCGATGAACATTCGAAAGAATGGTTCACGGGAGGCGCGTGTGCGTTAGCAATCGAGCAGTACCGCATGTCACACAAGGCCTCACCGGAAACGGATGAGGCCTTTTTGTTCTGGTGCGCGTCATCCGTCCGGCTCACTGAATGGAGAAGACGATGGACCAGGCAAGCCCGCTGTTTGACCGTCCCGATCGGCGCCGCGCCGGCACGATCGCGTTACCGACTGTCGTGATCCGTTTCGCGATCGCGCCGCGCGCGACGCTGACGTGGCGCGCGCCGCAGGACGCGGAGCTCCGCGTGTATGGCGCGGCGCTGTGGGTCACGCGCCCGCCGAACGTCGACGATTGCTGGGTACAGCCCGGCGACGTGCTGCGCATCGCACGCGGCGAGCGCATCTGGCTCGGCACCGATGCCGACCGGTCGGCGGAAGCGACGATCACGACCGCGTTCGTGCAGCGCGGTGAGCGCTTCAGGCGCACGCTCGCGCTGGTGCAACGTTTGCTCTTTGGGGCAGGGAGAAGGAGCGGATGAGCGACGCGCCGTCAGGCGCACGAGTCGCGGAACGGCCGCGACCGGAAACGGACGCACCTGCGGCGTAACGCGCCGCAGGTGCGCATCGAATGACGCGGCACGCCGGTGCGTGCCGCGCGCGATCGCGCGCCGTGCGCAGCGACGGGATGCAACAGGTGCATCAGGTGCTGGCGGCGAGACGCGGGCCCGTGCTTCGGGGAGTGGAATCAAGGTCGGGGCGTTGCGCTGCCTGCGAGGTCACCCACGGATCGATGCCCTGCTTCTGCACCTCCTCGAGGAATGACACACGTGCGCGCCAGTAATCCGCTTGTAATTTCGCGTCGATGACGCGCTGTTCGGCAGCGAACAGTTCCATGCGCGCCGTCACGAGCATCGACGCAGCGGTTTTTTCCGGCGTGGGGGCGTGTCGCATCGCCCAACGGCTGATCCAGTTCAACATGCTGACCTCCGTGATTTACGGACGAACCCGCATCGGGCAATCGCAATCGGCCGTGCCTGCCCGAACGCGCAACGGCCTTGACCGCACTTCACCGCCCGGCCTGCACGGACTGCGACTCCCCCGCGTCGGCAATTACCGGCCGGCGTGTGCATGCGCGGTGTATCTATCCTAGAAAGACTTGCCGGTTTACGCGATGGGGTCTTGCAATCTTTTACACAGAAACCACAGTCGCCCCCGCTTCGCGAAATGACAGTTGCGGGCGGGACGGCTTCGGCGCACGATAGCCCGATATCTGCCACCGCCTGGACTGACGAATGGCCGCTGCACGCCGCTACCGGGCATCCGCACCGGCCGCGCACGTGCGTTTGCGCGCACGCGCCGCCCGTCACGCATTCGTGCAGCATGCGGGCGCTCCGTTTCAGTCGGATGTCATCTCGCAACCGCCGCGCGCGATCCGCCGTGCGTGCCGTGTTGCATGCCGTTGCGCACGCATCGGCCGGCCTCGTTCGCATGTCCCGCTCCCGTTTCCGCCATTTCTTCCGGTTCGTTCCGCCCGAACCGGTAAAATGCGCGCCTTCGCCGCGCGGCCGGGCTGCCAGACCGTTCGCGCGCAGGCAGCCAAGCGATCGTGCGATCGTGCCCTCCAACTATATCGTCCGAGCTATCCGCGCTATTACAATCCGCCGATAGCCGGGCAATAGTGGCTGGGTACAGTAAGCCGGCCGCGCGCTGCCTTTACAACAATTCGGCACAACAAGCAACACGACAACCCGACCGGAGAAACGCCTTCATGGAATCCATCAAGCGGTATTTCGGCTTCGCTGAAGCCGGCACCGACTTCCGCACCGAAATACTCGCGGGCGTCACCACATTCCTGACGATGGCCTACATCATCTTCGTCAACCCCGCGATCCTCGGCGACGCCGGCATGCCGAAGGAATCCGTGTTCGTCGCGACCTGCCTCGTCGCGGCGCTGGCGTCGATCATCATGGGGCTGTACGCGAACTACCCGATCGCGTGCGCGCCCGGCATGGGCCTGAACGCGTATTTCGCGTATACGGTCGTCAAGGGGATGGGCTTCACGTGGCAGGCCGCGCTCGGCGCGGTGTTCATCTCCGGCTGCCTGTTCCTGCTCGTCACGCTGTTCCGCGTGCGCGAGGCGATCGTCAACGGCATTCCGAAATCGCTGCGGATCTCGATCACCGCGGGTATCGGCCTGTTCCTCGGCATCATCTCGCTGAAGACGTCGGGCGTGATCGTCGGCAACCCGGCCACGCTCGTCACGCTGGGCGACCTGCACAAGCACGACACGATCCTCGCGATCATCGGCTTCTTCACGATCGTCACGCTCGACCACCTGCGCGTGCGTGGCGCGATCCTGATCGGCATCATCGGCGTCACGATCCTGTCGTTCTTCTTTGGCGACAACCAGTTCCACGGCGTGTTCTCCGCGCCGCCGTCGATCGACGCAACGCTGTTCAAGCTCGACATCCGCGCCGCACTGTCGACCGGCATCATCAACGTGATCCTCGTGTTCTTCCTCGTCGAGCTGTTCGACGCGACCGGCACGCTGATGGGCGTCGCGAACCGTGCGGGCCTGCTCGTCGAAGGCAAGATGAACCGCCTGAACAAGGCGCTGCTCGCCGACAGCACGGCGATCGTCGCGGGCTCGGTGCTCGGCACGTCGTCGACCACCGCGTATATCGAAAGCGCATCGGGCGTGCAGGCCGGCGGCCGCACGGGCGTGACGGCGATCACCGTCGCGGTGCTGTTCCTCGCCTGCCTGTTCATCGCGCCGCTCGCCGGCGTCGTGCCGGCGTACGCCACGGCACCGGCACTGCTGTACGTGTCGTGCCTGATGCTGCGCGAGATGGTCGACGTACCGTGGGACGACGCAACGGAAGCCGTGCCGGCCGCGCTGACCGCGCTGCTGATGCCGTTCACGTACTCGATCGCAAACGGTGTTGCGTTCGGCTTCATCGCGTACGGTGGCCTCAAGCTGCTGACGGGCCAGGCCCGCACGGTCAAGCCGATCGTGTGGGTCATCGCCGCCGTGTTCCTGTTCCGCTTCTTCTATCTCGGCAGCGAGTGACGGCGGCGCCTCGGCGCGATGCAGGATGCACGACGAAAAAACGCCACCTTCGGGTGGCGTTTTTCGTTGTGCTTGCCATGACTGCCGTACCGCCTTGTCCGCGCGGATTACGGTGTCGCGACGCCCTTGAGTTCGTCGTCGTACAGCCGCTGCGCCAGCGTCGGATCGACCATCTTGACGCGGCGATACAACTGCACCGCGTCATCGACCCGCCCGGTGCGGCGATAAGCGACCGCCAGGTTCGCCATGACTTGCGCGTCATCGGGATACGCGCGGTTCATTTCCTCGAAGATCCCGACTGCCGCATCGGAGCGCTGGCCGCGAATCGCCGCGATGCCCATCGCCTCCCGCGCCAACCGGTTCGACGGATCGATCTTCAATGCACGCGCAGCCGCGGCCGACGCTTCGTCGGGCTGGCCGATCACGTTCAGTTCGCCCGCGAGCACCACCCACCCTGCCGCCAGCGAATCGTCCAGCGCAACCGCGCGCCGGAACGATGCAACGGCCTGCGCATGCTGGCCCAGTTGCGCCAGCGTCACGCCGTGCATCCGCCATGCCCTCACGTCGCCGTCGTTCAGCTTGATGGCGCGGTCGAGCGCGCTCAACGCATCGACATAGTTCGACTGTGTCATGTACAGCGCACCGAGCCGCAACCAGTATTCGGCATTGTCCGGCGCCGCTTCAACCGCACTGTGCATCGCACTGGACGCGTTGCCGGACTGGCCTTGCAGCGCATACGCCTGGGTGAGCGCGCCCTGAATGAGCGCGGTCGCGGCGGGATCGCCCGCCTTCTGCACCTTCAGCGCGTGCTGGTAACTGGCGATCGCGTCCGCGAGGTGGCCGAGATCGTATTGCGCGCGGCCGAGCGCGTACCAAAGCCGCGCATCGTCGGGAAACGCCTTCAACCCGTCGTTCAGCACGCCGATGGTGGCCTGGGCGTCCGGCTGCGTCGAGGCCAGCAGCGTCCACGCATCGGCCTGGCGCGAACCGGACAGCGCATGTACGCCCCGTTCGAACAACGGTCGCGCATCGGCCTTGTCGCCACGCCGCAAATACGCGATGCCGAGATTCATCGGCAGCATCGCGTCCGACGGATCGGCACGCATGCCGGCATTGAACGCGTCGAGCGCGCGATCCATCTGCCCCAGCTCGGCATACGTGTTACCGAGCGAGGCCCAGCCGAATGCGTATGACGGATCGTTTTCGACCGAACGGCGATAGGCGGCCAGGCTGAGCGCGCCGCGATCGGGCAGCCGGCTCGTGCGATAGGCATTGCCGAGGTTGTTCCATGCCCAGGCGCTGCGCGGACGCGCGACCGTCCACGCAAGGTCATGGCGAATCAACCCGTCGACGTCGTTCGCGACCGCGTACGCGCGCGCCTGGCTCATCCATGCGGTCGCTTCGAGCGGCAGGTCGACGGCCGGCATCCGCGCCGCCACGGTCGCAATCCACTCGACCGGCAGCACCATATAGAGCGACGCGGCATTGTCCGCGCGGGTGCCCACCATGCCGATCAGATTGCCCTGCTCGTCGTAGACGCCGGCCCCTGGTTCGGGCAGGTGCGGCGCCGCCGGATTCGGCGACGCGAGCACACCGGAATGTATGCCGTCGTCCGCCGCCCATGCATGGCAGCACGCGCGCAGCGCAACGGGATCGCGACGGCCGAATCGCGCGCCCGCCAGATAGGCGGTCGTGGCCGATTCCGGACTTCGCGCCGTCAACGGCACGGCGGCGACGTCGAGATCCGTCGCTTCGACGATGCAGATGTCCCGATCCTGGTTGCCCGCGACGAGACGCGCGGGATGACGGCGGCCATCGGCCGATGCGATGTCGAATGCCGGCCGGCCTGCGAGCCGATGACACGGCGTCGCAACGCGGCCCGGCGCCACGACGATGCCGCCCGTCGTGATGTCGCCCGCGACGACGTTGACCTCACCTGGCGCGAGCTGACCGATCGCGTCGTCATCCGATCGAACCGCCCCGTCGGCCATCGACATGCCGACTGCGAGCAACCATGCGCCTGCCAGCAGGTGGCGCGCCTTCCCCCATCCCGAACGAGTATCCACGTGCGGTGCCCTCTTTTTATTGTGTTGGTATTCGAATGATTTTCTCTGCGATCCTGACGAATCGAGATGCCGGTTCGTGTCGGCACACTAGCAGCCGCCCCGGTGCAGCAGCAATCCGGTGCGGCCCGCATACGAAAATGCCGCCCGGCCCCGCCGAACGGCATTGCGTGAAAGGCAACGTCTTCGTGTGCGCCGCGTTTAGCGACGCGCGCCGCAAGACGAGCGTCGTGTCATCCGCGCCAGTTGGCCTCGTAGAAGCGTACGTAGCCGCTGCGCAGCGTCACGCATTGCGCGCGCGTCTCCGACAGCAGGCGTCGTGCAGCCGCCTCGATACGGTCGCGGTGCTGGTCGAATGCACCGACCATGTCCTCGAAACGCGGCGACGCCGCGCCGAAGTGATCTTCCAGCGCCTCGGCGGTGATCTGACATTGGACGCGCTCGCCATTGACCAACGCCGTGAACGCAAGCATCAGGTCGCGCCCCGAATACTCGGGCTTCTCGTTCGTGAAATGGATCTGCATGGGAGCCGCCTCGACCGGTAGAAAACGAATGACCGCGTCCGTCGTCCGCTACCGGCCGGACGAATTGTACGCGGGCTCGCCGACGGAGGCACGGCCCGCGGGGATAGGCGCGGACAATGCATGCCGGTTGATTTCCACTTTAGACGGTTTCGCGCAGGAGACAAATTTTCCGGCATGCGTCGTTCCGACGCGCATTTCCTCAGATCAGCGCGGCATCCGGCACCGTTTCGGAAACCGGCGTCAGTGAGGATCGGTCGGCCAGACGTTGAGCGCAATGGCAGCGGTCGTGGCGCCCAGCGCAATCGCAGCCGCCCCGTATCGCACCGCATCGGTCAGATCGAACAGCAGCCCGTGGATCGCCACGGCGATGCCGCCCAGCATGATGAAGGTGGCGATGGCCGCCAGCACGACTCTCAGTTCCGTCCGAACCATGATGCCTCTCCCGAACGGATGCATGTCGCGTCGCATGCATGTTGCAATGCGGAACACGGCGCGTGCGTGCTCCCTTTCCATCATTGCAGGCGGCCGTTTAAAAGCAAGGGGATTTTGTTCGCGGTCGCACATCGTACGCGGCGCTTGTATGATGATGCGTACCCGGATGGTTGCCGTTCGCACACCGATGGTGCGCCGCACGCGGAGGCGGGAATCTGTGGAGGATTTCGGTGAGGGTGCGTGTGCCGAATCGGCCAATTTCGAAGAGCATGAGGCCTGGGTGAGCGTTGAAGTGCCAACTGGGGTCGACCGCGAAGCATGGGGCTCGAGTAAGTGCGAAAGCGCTAACCGGGGCCGACCGCGAAGCATGGGACCTGAGTAAGCGCTAAAGCGCTAACCGGGACCGACCGCGAAGCATGGGGTCCCAGTAAGCGCTAAAGCGCTAACTGGGACCGACAGGAGACAAGTCATGCCGCAACCCTTCGTGCTGCCCGCCACCGCGGGTCGCACCGACCTGCTCGCGCAGGCGCATGCGCGTTCGACCGCGGTCGGCCTGCGCGCGCACGAACGCCCCGATTTCTCGCCGCTGTCGCGCATCGCGCTGCGCGAACTGCTCGACACGAATCACGCGCTGTTCTCGCATGCGCGACCGGTGATGGAAAACCTCCACGCGCAAATCGCCGACACGCAAAGCCTCGTGCTGCTGACCGACGCCGACGGCGTGATCCTGCACAGCATCGGCGACGCGGACTTCATCGAGAAAGCCAACCGCGTCGCGCTGTGTACGGGCGTCTCGTGGGCGGAAGGCGCGCGCGGCACCAACGCGATCGGCACCGCGCTCGCATCGGGCCAGGCCGTCGCCGTGCACGGCGACGAACACTTCCTGCACGCCAACCATATCCTCACCTGCTCGTGCGCGCCGATCTTCGATCCGTTCGGCCGCACGCTCGGCACGCTCGACGTCAGCGGCGATCCGCGCGGCTCGAGCCCGCATACGCTCGCGCTCGTGCGGATGTCCGCGCAACTGATCGAGAACCACCTGTTCGCGAACCAGTGCGCGGAAGCCTTGCGGCTGCGCTTTCACGCGCACGAGGAATGTGTCGATTCGCTGTTCGCCGGGCTCGTCGCATTCGGGCCCGACGGCGGGCTGCTCGCCGCGAACCGCAGCGCGCAATTCCAGCTCGGCGCGTCGTTCGACGCACTGCAGCATCAGGCCAGCGACGCACTGTTCGGCATGCGCTTCGGCCAGCTCGCGCAGCAGGCGGCACGCGCCCCCGGCGCGCTGTTCCGCCTCACGCTGTCGACCGGCGTACGCGTGCTGGCGCGCTGCGAATTCGCGGACGCGCACAAGACCACCGTCGCCGTCACGCCGCCCGCACCGGCCGCACGCGTGCGCACGCCGGATCCCGACGCGATCACGTTCGCGACGCTCGACACCGGCGACGCACGCATGGCCGCCGTGCTCGAACGCGTCGCGAAGATCCGCGGGCGCGACCTGCCACTGCTGATCCTCGGCCAGACCGGCACCGGCAAGGAATGGCTCGCCCGTGCACTGCACCAGGCATCGCCGCGCGCGGACGGCCCGTTCGTCGCGGTCAACTGCGCGGCGCTGCCGGATTCGCTGATCGAGGCCGAGCTGTTCGGCTACGAGGACGGCGCGTTCACGGGCGCGCGCAAGCGCGGCAGCCCCGGCAAGATCGTGCAGGCCGACGGCGGCACGCTGTTTCTCGACGAAATCGGCGACATGCCGCTCGCACAGCAGGTCAGGCTGATGCGCGTACTGCAGGAACGCGCGGTGATGCCGCTCGGCGGCGCGCGTGCCGTGCCGGTCGACGTGCGCGTGGTCTGCGCGACCCATCGCGACCTGCGCGCGATGATCGCGGAAGGCACGTTCCGCGAAGACCTGTTCTACCGGATCAACGGGCTCGCGGTCACGCTGCCGGCGCTTGCCGCCCGCACCGACCTGCCCGCGCTCATCGAGCGGATTCTCGCGCGGCTCGCGCGCAGCGAACCGATGCCGCGCCGCATTGCGGCCGACGTGCTCGACGCGTTCACGCGCCACCGCTGGCCCGGCAACCTGCGCCAGATGACCAACGTGCTGCGCACGGCCGGCATGCTGGCCGAAGACGAAGCCGAAATCACGCTCGCCCATTTGCCCGACGATTTCTGGCTCGACTGCGAGGACGCACCGGCGGCACCGGCCGCACCTGCCACCGCAACGCCGCCCGCATCGGCCCGCGCGCGCGAAGGAGCGACGCTGCAAAGCCATCAGGCCGCGGTGATCGATGCCGCGCTTGCGCGGCATGGCGGCAACGTGTCGGCGGCCGCGCGCGAGCTCGGTCTCGCCCGCAATACCGTGTACCGGCACCTGCGCCGCCATTGACGCCAGCGGCCGGCCGGCGCCGGCCGCGAGCCCGTTCGGGTATGCTTGGCGCGTTGCCGCCGAACCGCCGCCCGCCTCTGCCTCCGCCATGACCGATCCGGAACACCCTCCCCTCGTGCGCATCGAGCCGCTCGGCGCGACCTTCGATGCGCCCGATTCGCTGACGCTGCTCGAAGCCGCCGCGTTCGCGCGCGTGTCGCTGCCGCGTTCGTGCCGCAACGGCACGTGCCGAAGCTGCCTTTGCCGGATCGTCAGCGGCAGCGTACGCTACACGATCGAATGGCCGGGGCTGAGCCGCGAGGAAAAAGCCGACGGCTATACGCTGCCGTGCGTGGCCGTCGCGACGTCGGACCTCGTGCTCGACGTGCCCGACGCGGTCATGCTCGACTAGACGCGGCGCGCGCTCGCGCGTGCCGTCCTGCCAAGGTTGATCCTGTGTGGAGAACGTCATGACCCAGCAAACCGATCGCATCGAAAAGCAGGCGCTGCTCAACGCATCGCCCGACCGCGTGTGGGAAGCCGTCAGCAATTCCGGCGAATTCGGCCAGTGGTTCGGCGTCACGTTCGACGGGCCGTTCACGGCCGGCCAGCCGCTGTTCGGTCGCATCACGCCGACACGCGTCGACGATGATGTCGCCAAGGCACAAGAGCCCTATGCCGGCACGGTGTTCGAAATCGTCGTCGATCGCGTCGAGCCGAAGCAACTGCTCTCGTTTCGCTGGCATCCGTTCGCGATCGATCCGAATTTTGATTACACGTCCGAGCCGATGACGCTCGTCACGTTCGCGCTCGCCGCACAGGGCGGCGGCACGCTGCTCACCGTCACCGAAACGGGCTTCGATCAGTTGATCGAAACGCGCCGCGCGAAGGCGCGCGAGATGAACGATCACGGCTGGGCCGCACAGATGACGTTGATCACGAAATACCTGGCGAAGCATGCATAGCGCGCCGCCACGCCGCACGTCCATGCCGACATGCGCATCGACGTGCGTGGCATAATCCGCTCCATCGTCGTCCAAACGTCGCCGCGCATCGCATGCTGAGTCGTCGCCTCCGGAAGATCGGCAGTCTGATCGGGATGCTCGCCATCCTGATGACGGCGCTCGCGCCGACGATCTCGCAGGCACTGACGACGCAACAGCGCGTCGAGACGCTGCTGGCCGGCTACTGCACGGCCGCGCCGGCCACCGGCGACCGCTCCGCCGATGCGTCGCCGAAAAGCCTGCAGGCCCACCTCCAGGCATGCGGCTATTGCAGCCTCCTTGCTCACACACCCGCACTGCCCGCGCCCGAACTGACGTTCGCGGCCAACGTGCACGTCATTCAGCACCGCGAAGCGACCCGCTTCGAAAGCCTGCGCCGCGCGCTGCCGCTCACGGCCGCGCAACCGCGCGCCCCTCCGTTCGCGTCCTGATTCGTCGTCAACGCCCGTGATGCCGTTGCGCATCACGTGGCTCGCGCACGCCGCCGGCGTGCGTGACGTGTCACGTTTCGAAGGACGATCATGTCTCACCGTGTTGCGCGCGGCGCCGTGCCGTGCGTGCGGCTGGCTGCTTCCGGTCCGGCGTATCGCGCCGACATTCGCCCGCGGGCGAACGTCAAGCCGTACATGCTCGCGCCGGCATCGGCCGCCATCGGTGCTGCCGAGATGGTGCGTGTGCATCCGTCCGTCGAATCCGTGTTGCTCAATCCGATTCGCCACTCGCACACTCGACCATGAAAACCACCACGTTCGTTCGCGGCGCACTCGCCGCACTCGGCTTCGTCGCCATCCAGGCCGCCCAGGCCCACGCGCTCCCGAAAACCCAGGAACCGGCCGCCAACGCCACGCTGTCGACCGCGCCGCACGCGGTCACGATCGGGTTCAGCGAAGCGCTCGAGCCCGCTTTCAGCTCGATCGCCGTCACCGACAGCCACGGGCAGTCGGTCGTCGACGGCAAATCGTCCGTCGATGCCGGCAACCGGAAGCGCATGCAGGTCGCGCTGACCAGCCTGACGGCCGGCACGTATACGGTCGCATGGATCGCGGTAGCCAGTGACGGCCATCGCACGCAAGGCCACTACGCGTTCACGCTGAAATGAGGTTCGCGATGCGCATCGGCGTGCCGCGCCGGTCGCGTCGCTGCCCCTACCCGCTGCATCCGCTGCATCCATCCATAAGGAGAACCAACCATGAAACGCTCGATTCCGTCCGCCCTGCTGTTCGCACTGCTGGCACTGCAAGCCCCCGCCACGTTCGCCGCGCCGGCCGTGCAGGCAGAAAACTGCTGGATCCGCGCGATGCCGGCGACCGTGCCGTCGTCCGGCTACTTCACGCTGAAGAACGACGGCGACGCCCCCGTCACGCTGACGGGCCTCGACACGCCTGCGTACGGGATGGCGATGCTGCATGAGACGCAGACGAACGGCAGCACCGCAAAGATGGTTCACGTCGACACCGTCGAAGTCCCCGCGCACGGCACGGTGTCCTTCAAGCCGAAGAGCTATCACGTGATGCTGGAGCAACCGCGCCAGGCCGTCGCGCCCGGCGCGAAGGTGCCGTTCCGGCTGCATTTCGCGGACGGCTCGACGGTGTCCGTGACCTGCGACGCGAAGGCGCCGACCTACGCCGGCCAGTAACGCCACCCGCCCCCGATCGAAGGAGACGCACATGAAACACCGCCTGCCGCTGGCCGACCTGATCGTCCGCTACCGGACGCCGCTGAACGTCGCCGTGATGATCGTCTGCGGGATGTGGGCCGGGTGGATCGCGTGGATGACTCGGCCCGCCGCGATCGATACGCCACCGTCGATCCCTGCGTACTGCATGCGCGACGCAAGCTGACACGCTGCGACGGCACGGTTCCGGCGGAAGCCTGCGTCAATTATTGGCGTGGCATCATCGTTTCATCCCGACCGCCGGAACCGCCTCTCGGAGCGCCGCATGTCCCTTCAGACCTGGATGCTGTTCGCCGCAGCCTATCTCGCCACGACGCTGTCGCCGGGGCCGAACGTGCTGCTCGTCATCCGCAACACGGTGCGCTACGGCACGCACGGCACGGCCGCGACGATCGCGGGCAACCTCGTCGCGCAAGGCGTGGTCGTGCTGCTCGTCGCGCTCGGCGTCGGCGCGATGCTGGCCGCGATGCCGTCGCTGTTCGTCGCGATGAAGGTGATCGGCGCCGCGTACCTGATGTTCCTGGGGATCCGGCAACTGCGCGGCGACCGCAAGGCCGGCGCTTCGACCGGTGCGGCGGAGATCGCCATGCCCGACCGCAGGAAACTGTTCCGCGAAGCGCTGTTCGTCTCGGGCAGCAATCCGAAGACGATGATCTTCCTGTCGGCGTTCATGCCGCAGTTCATCGTGCACGACCGCCCGCTCGCGCTGCAGTTCGTCGTGATGTACGCGACGATCGCGTGCACCGTCGTGGTCGTTCACAGCGTCTATTCGGCCGGCGTGCGCCGGTTCCATCGCGGCTTCGGCATGAGCCGCGCGGTGCGTGCGCTCAAGCGTGCCAGCGGGCTGCTGTTCGTCGGGCTCGGAATCAAGCTGCTGACTGCGCGGCAGGCGTAAGGCGCCGCGCTCCCGTCAGCGCGCGTGCGCGGCCAGCTCGGCCGCGATCTCGCCGAACGACGGCCGCGCCTCGACGTCTTCGTCCAGGCAGGCTACCGCGAGCGCATCGAGCGCCGTCCTGCCGGCCCACGTGCGCGGCTCGCATCGCGCGAGCAACTCGCCGAGCAGATAGCCGAACGCCCGCACCTCGAGCCGTTCGAACCCTGCGCCGCGCGTGCGATCGTTCGCATCGTAGAGCGACGCTGCGCCGAAATCCCCGAGCAGCGCGCCGCCTTCGCCGTCGTGCAGGATGTTGTGCGCGTACAGGTCGCCATGCATGATGCCGCGTGCGTGCAGATGGCCCGCCACCGACGCGATGCCATGCACGATCCGCATCGCTGCCGCCGGCTCGAATCTCGCGTCGGCCGCATACACGTCGCGCGTGCAGGACGCGAAGCTCGGCGGCCCGGCGAGGTTCGTGAGCGCGGGATCGACCCGCTCCATCACGAGGCCGTGCGTGCCGTCGGGATGCCCGCTCACCTTGCCGATCACCGGGATCATGTTCGGGTGGCGGCCGGCGTGCAGGCACGCGGCCATTTCGCAATCGGGCAGGCCGTCGCTCGTTACCGCACCCTTGAACAGCTTGACCGCGACCGTCCGTGGCGGATGCCCATCCGGGCGCCACTGCGCACGGTAAATGACGCCCGACGCGCCCTCGCCCAGCTTCTGCTCGCACGCCAGCGACGCCCAGTCGACGTCCGCGACCTCGGGCCCGGCCGACGCCGCCGCTTCCGGTGCGGCGCCGAACGGGTTGCCTGCGGTGGCAAGCCACGCGAGGCGCGGCAGGCGCAGCAGCCAGTCGGGCAGTTCGTCCAGCCGGTTCGCCGACAGCCGCACCAGTTCGAGCGCGCGGCAAGCGGCCATTTCCGAGGGCAGCGCACGCAACCGGTTGCCCGCGAGCATCAGCTTCTGCAGCCGCGAGCAATCGCCGATGTCGGCCGGCAATGCGTCGAGCGCGTTGTCGGTGAGGATCAGCCAGCGCAGCGCGCGCGGCAGCGATCCGCGCGGCACCGTTTGAATCCGGTTCGCCTTGAAGCCGATCATGTCGAGCTGCTCGCACGCGCCCAGCACGCCGGGGAACGCGGTGAAGCGGTTACCGGACGCGAACAGGATGCGCAGGCGGTGCAGCCGCGGCAGGTCGTCCGGCAGCGCGGACAGCGCATTGCCGGTCAAATCGAGCACTTCGAGCGTATCGGCAAGATCGAAGATCGCGCGCGGGAATTCCGTCAACCCGCACGCGAGCTTGAGTTGCCGTGCGCCGGCGAGTTGCCCGGCCTGCAGTTGTTCGAGGGTGTCTGTCACGCGAAGAAAACGGGTTGCGGTTGCGACGATCGTCGGGTCGATCGCCCGAATTCTACCGGGATCGCCTGCGCGCATCCGACGATCGTGTCACACCCCCTTCACAAACGCGTAACGTCGCGCTAGAATTGCGCCCCTTGCAGTGCCGACGTGGTGAAATTGGTAGACACGCTATCTTGAGGGGGTAGTGGCGAAAGCTGTGCGAGTTCGAGTCTCGCCGTCGGCACCAAATGATGCGCTCCAGCCCGTAAAGTACAGGCCGGCCACGCGCCATCCCTTCCGCAGTGTTCTGCTGCACGCTCCCGTTCGCTGGACTCGCAATCGATTTCGCCGGACTTGCTCCAGCGCGAAACAGACGCAGTCGCGACCTCGCCTCCAGCCGTATCCGTTCTCGAGCACCTCGGTTGCACGAAACACCGCGTGGCGGACGAGAAAGGCGTGCGCCGCGAGCACCTGCCTTCGCGAACGTCTCTCCCGCCGCCAAAGCGATCGCATCGGTCCTCACGCGCACGCCGCCTCGATCGCACGTCGCGCCTACTGCATGTATTGCTCGTTACCCATCAGCCCGATCTTCGTTGCCCCCACGCGCTGCGCGGACGCCAGCACGGCGGCGACGTCGCGATACGGCGCCTGCCGGTCCGGCCGGAGCCGGATCTCGGCCTGCACCGGTTCGGCCGCGACCTGCGCGAGCTTCGCTTCGAGCGCCGCGCGATCGGGCAGGCGCACGCCGTTCCACGACGCCGCACCGTCGGCGGCCACATCGATCTGCACGATCTCCGGCTTCGCGGCCGGCGGCGCGTCGCCAACCGGCAGATTCATCTTGACCGCATGCATCTGGATCGGAATGGTGATGATCAACATGATCAGCAGGACCAGCATCACGTCGATCAGCGGCGTCGTGTTGATGTCCACCATCACGTCCGGCTCGGTGCCCGACGAAACGTTCATGCCCATGACTGTCTCCTAGCTGCCGCGCGCAGGCGGCTCCGTGATGAACGACACCTTCTCGATGCCCGCCCGTTCGCACGCCACGATCACACGCCCGACGAATTCATAACGTGTGCTTTCGTCGCCGCGCACATGCACGTCCGGCTGCGGCGATTGCCCCGCCACGCCCTTCAGGCGCGCGAGCAACGTCGGCGCATCGACCGGCACCGCATTCCAGAAGAATGCGCCGCGCCGATCGACCGCGATTTCGATACTCGCGGGCTTGCTCTGCAACGGCTGTACGGTCTCCTTCGGCAGGTCCACCGGAATCGTGTGCGTCACCACCGGAATCGTGATCAGAAAAATGATGAGCAATACCAACATCACGTCGACGAGCGGCGTCGTGTTGATCTGTGCGATGACCTCGTCGTCATCGTCCTGACGGACACTGATGCCCATGGCCGCCCCCGCTCAGTCGACCAGCGACGGCACGCGCGCGCCGTTGCGCTCGGGCCGTTTGCCGCTGGCCAGCACCACGACGTGAAGCTGCGCGCCGAATGCGCGCACCCGCTCCATCACCGCCTTGTTACGACGCACCAGGAAGTTGTAGCCGAGCACCGCGGGTACGGCCACCGCCAGGCCGATCGCCGTCATGATGAGCGCCTCCCCCACCGGCCCCGCGACCTTGTCGATCGACGCCTGGCCTGCGACGCCGATCGCGGTCAGCGCATGGTAGATGCCCCACACCGTGCCGAACAGGCCCACGAACGGCGCGGTCGACCCCACCGTGCCGAGAAACGCGAGACCATCCTGCAGGCGGTTCGACACGTTGGTCACCGCTCGCTCGACCGACGTGTCGATCCACGTATTGCGATCGACGGCTTCGAGCAGCACCTCGTCGTGATGCTCGCCGGCCTCGATCGCCGTCTCGGCAATGAAGCGGAACGGCGACGCCGGGTCGAGCTGCTGCACGCCTTCCGCGAGTGACGGTGCGGCCCAGAGCTGCGCGTCCGCCCGTTTCGCGCGTCGGTTCGCGCGATACTGCTCGAAGAACTTGGTCACCATGATGTACCAGCTCCCCATCGACATCACGACCAGCAGGATCAGCACGAAACGCGCGACGAAGTCGCCGCCGCGCCACAACGCATCGAGTCCGTAGGGATTGGTGGCGGCGTTCGCCGCGGCAGGCGCCGCCTGCGGTGCGGGGCCGGCGACGGCCGGCGCTGCCGGCGTGACGGCGACTGCGCTCGCGACCGGTGCGGCCACCGTGCTCGTCTCGGCTCGCGCGTCCTGCGGCGCGACGAGGACCCCTGCCGTACCGCCGGCAATCATCATGCTGGCCGCGAAAGCGGCGATAAGTTGCTTCGTCATGTCTGCTCCATTGATCGATCTGATTAGGCATCCGGCATCCTGGCTGCCGGCTTTCTGGCGGCGCACCGCTCAGTTCAGGTTGAACGAGAACGGCACCTGCACGCGCACCGCCTGCCCCTGCGAAATACAACTGAATCGCCTCACCGCCGCGAGCGCGGCCCGATCGAGGATCGGGTCGGCGGACTGCGCGACGCGCTCGCCCGACACGCGGCCATCGGCATCGACGATGAACTCCACCAGCACGTTGCCGACGATGTTGTTTTCCAGCGCTTCACGCGGATAGCGCAGCGACGCGCGCACCTGATCCGAATTCGGGCATACGACGCCCACTTCGTGGCTCGGCGCAGCGGGTGCCGCGGGTGCGGCCGGTGCCGGCGCGGAGACTACGGGTGCAGTCGTGTGCGCGAGCGTCGCCTGCGACGACCCCTGAACCGGCACCTCCGGCGGCGGCACGAACATCCGCGCCGGCGGCGCAACCTTCGACGGCAACGCCTTCACGATCGGCTTCGGCGGTGGCGGAGGGGGCGGCGGCGGCTTGACCGGCTCGATGATTCGCACGTCGACCGGATGCTGGACGATCTCCGTCACGCGATTGGCGAGACCGTTCAGCAGCGCGTAGATCAGCGCCGCATGCAGCAGCAGGACGGCCGCGATACCGCCGTAGCGGCGCACGGGATGGCGGCTGGTCTGCCGGAACGGGCGCGGTTGGCCGGCAAGCCTGCGGGCCGGGGCGGAATGGGCAAACATGGAAGCTCCTCGAATCGTCCGCGCGTCAGAACGGCGCGCTCAGTTGCACACCGATCGTGCGTGGCTGGATCACCGACGCCCAGACGTTGCCGCCCAGCGGCACATAGCTCGTATTGGCAGACAGCAGCCCTTCGCGGTTGAACAGGTTCCTGACGAAGAACGACAGGCTCGCGTACCGCAGGTCCACGCCCAACTGGAGATCCGTCACGGCATAGGCGGGCAGGATGAAATCGGGCGAGCCCGTGGCGCCCGCGAAACTCGCATGACGCTCGCCCACGAAGCGCTCGGCGGCACTGGCCGTGGCCGACCATGGGCCGAGCGGGAAACGCCAGCTCGCCCCCAGCGACGCCGCGAACTTCGCGGTGTTCGGCAGCCGGTCGCCCGTGCGCGCACCGACGCTCGGCGCCCCTTCCGTCAGGTACGCGTCGATCGCGGCGAGCGACGCATTGAACGACAGCGCCGACGTCGGCCGCACCACGCCCGATGCCTCGAGGCCCTTGATCCGCGCGTTGCCCGCGTTGACGAGCTGCGCGACGCCGTCCACCGCACCGTATTGCTGGATGTCGTGCCATTCGATGTCGTAAGCCGACAGCGCGACCGAGACGCGGTTGTCGAACAGATCCGCCTTGTAGCCGATCTCGTAGTTCCACAGCGTGTCGGGCTTGTAGGTGGGATTGCCGGCGATCAGTTGCCCCGTCACCGCGCTGACCGCCATGCTGTTGGGGCCGCCCGGGCGATAGCCGCTCGCGACGCGCGCGTAGACGTTGCTGGTCGGCGTGAGCTTGTAGCTGGCCGTGAACATGTACGTCTTGCTCGTATCCGACGACGCGCCCGGCGCGGACAACGGCGTCGGCACGAGCAGGCCGGACGTCTCCTGCCGGTAGTCCTGGCTGTTGTGCGCGATCCGCATGCCGGCCGTCAGCGCGATGCGCGACGTGGGGTTGTAGGTGACGTCGCCGTAGGCCGCTAACTCCTGGTAACTGCCCGAATAGCCGAGCCGCTCCAGGTCGCCGAGCGAGCGGCCGCCGGCCGTCGCGCGATACACCTGCAACGTGTTGCTGTGCTCGTGGTCGTAGTAGAGGCCGGCGACCCACTCCAGCGTGCGGTTGCCGGGCGATGTCAGCCGCAGCTCCTGCGTCACCTTGTTGGTGCCGACGGTGGAACTGGGCGTGACGGTGCTGACGTCGAGTCCGCCCGCCGCGAGAATCGGCGCATAGAACGGCGTGAAATCGAGCGTCGTGGACGTGCGCAGCGACTGGTACGCGGAAATCGCATTGAGGCGCGCCCAGCCGAAATCGTATTCGGCATTCGCTGTGTAGAACTGATTGCTCTGGTGATACGGTTCCTGCGAATCCTGCAATTTGGTCAGCGCGCCATACGCGGGCCGGCCGTTCATCCCGTAGTCGACGTAGTTCTGGCCGTTGCTGTTGATGTTCTGAAGCGTGGCCGTGAAGCGGAACGTGAGCTTGCGGGTCGGCGTGACGAGCAGCGACGCACGCACGCCCGTGGTGTCGCTCCGGTTGATGCGCGTGCCGGCGGCCGCGCCCGTCGCATCGACGTAACCGCCGTCGTGGTTGTTGAAGGCGGCGATGCGCATGGCGGCGACGTCGGATTTCAGCGGCACGTTCAGCACGACGTTGGTCGTGTTGTTGAGGCCGCCGTGCCAGGTCGACGAAAACATCGTCCCGACGCTGCCGAAAAAGCTCTCGGTATCCGGCTGGTTGGTCACGTATTTCAGCAGGCCGCCCATCGCGCCCGCGCCATACAACGTCCCCTGCGGCCCGAACAGGATCTCGATGTGATTCAGGTCGAGCAGGCCCATGTCCAGGGCCAGCGCGGCCCCGCCACCCGACACGGTGTTCGAGCCGAGCGGCGTATCGTCGACATACACGCCCACGGTCGGCCCGACGTCCTTGCCGGCCGTCACGCCGCGCATCGAGATCGTGCCCTGGCCCGGACCGCCGCCGCTGTTGAAACCGACGCCCGGCTGCGTCGACAGGTAGTCGCTCAGCTTCGTGGCGCCCGACTTCTGCAGCGCATCGCTCGACAGCGTGTCGACCTTCATCGGCACCTCGCGCGCCGGCTCGCGACGCCGGTTGGCCGTCACCTCGACGGAATTGAGCGTGATCGCCGCACCGCCGGCGCGACCTTTGGCGCTGGCATTGCCGTCGCGATCCGTACCGGGCGCCGCGCGCTCCGTGGTGGCGGCGGCGGGCGGCAACGTACCGGCACCTGGCTGTGCGGGCTCGGTCTGTGCGCACGCATCCGATGCGGCGAGAAACATCCGCATCACGGTCACGGCAACCAGCGTCCGCCTGAAGATCGTCGACTCCGCTGCGACCCCGCCCTTCTTGCTTGCCATCTGCGACTCCTCTTGTCTGTCTGAATGTGAGCGGACCTGTCGGTCTTCCGATGCGGTCCCGCATGCGGACCGCCCGCCCGAATGACTCCAAGGTAAGCAGCCAAATCGGCCGCTGCTTTTGCGAAACGCCGAAAAACATTGGCTACCGTCCTCGGCTGCCGACGCGCCGAAAAACACGCGCAACGAAGCCGCGGGCGCGGGCGACGCGCCGCCGGACCACGCGGCAATCGAACGGGATGCGGGAGCAGGAAAACGACACGCGCCTTCCGTGCGTGAGTTCGCACGGAAGGCGCGGCAGCGGCGGGAGAAAGGCGTACGGCGGCGTTAAAGCGCCTGCGCGCCGATTTCGCAGTGCGGTTCGAAGCGCGTGCGGAAGGTACGCAACACGAGACCCAGCAGGATCACGCTGAAGACGGCGGCCGGCACGCCGAGCCAGACGATCCCCTTGAGCAGCGCGTACGGCGTGCCGTCGAGGGCATCGGATATCGCGCCGACGGAAGGCACGGACATCGCCTGAAATGCGTAGGTGACGAGCGACGACGTGCCGACGACCCGCCCGCGCAAATGCGGCGGCGCGATGTCCTGCAACAAGGTTGGCGTCAGTGCCGCGCCGGCGATATAGGCGGCGATGATGCCGATCATGCAGGCGAGCAGCATCGCCGCGCTCGTCGCGAACGACAGCATCAGCAGCAGCAACGCGGCCAGCAGCGCCATCGCGCAGCCGATCGCGACCGGCAGCAGCCGGCCCCAGCGCGCGCGCAGGCATCGCACGGCCACCACGCTCGCCAGCAAGCCGAGCGCCGAACCGCCGCCCACCGCGATGCCGCTGTACAACCCAGAGCGGGCGACGTCGACGTGAAAGTCGCGGATCAGCGACACCGGCGCCCAGCCCAGGATTGCCCCCACGTAGAAGGCCGCCATCGCATAGCCGACGATCAGGCACGCCAGCATCGCGCCCGAGCGCCGCCAGTAATGCGCAAGCGTCTCCTGCGCACGTTCGTGCAGGTCGGCCGTGCCGCCGCGCGGCGGATGCCCGACCAGCGCGAACAAGCCCGCGACGACCGGCCCCGGGATCGCGACGAGCAGGAACGCGAGCCGCCAGGGTTCGATCGACAGCGCGTGCGCGAACGGCGCGGCCACGCTGAAGATCGCGCCGGCGCCCGCGATCCCGAGCCCCGCGCCGAACAGCGCGACCGCGAAGAAGATCGTGTTCGCCGCCGTGCGCAGCGCCGGCGGAAACAGGTCCGGCAGCATGCTGTAGACGACCGGCCCGAGCCCCGCCTCGCCCACCGCGAGCGTCAGCGTGCAGAGGAACAGCATCCAGCCTTGCGTGACGAGGCCGCAGAGCGCCGTGCCCGCGCTCCACACGAGCACGCAGGCGACGAGCAGCCAGCGCCGGTCGACCCGGTCCGTCAGCCAGCCGAGCAGCGGCGACGCCAACGCCCCGAACAGGATGGGGCCGAAGCCGACGATCGCGCCCAGGCTGGTGTCGCTGAGCTGGAGGTCACGCTTGAGCGGCTCGACGGCGAGCGTCAGCATCTGACGGTCGGTGATACCGAGTATCGCGGCCAGCGCGAGCACGGCCAGCGCGAACCACGCGCGTGACAACGACGGCGATCCTCCGGTGATTTCATTACGCACGCTGCGCCTCCTGCGCTGACGATGCTGCCTGCCCGGCCGACGCCGGGCTCATTGGCGGCCGGCCGCAAAAGCCAGCCTGCAGACGATAGCCGCTCGACGGCGGCGAAACTTTCGCGGACGGCCGGCATCGTTCAGCCGGCGTCCGCGCGACTGCCCGATGGAACGGGCCGGATCAGACCGCGATTTCGTCGAACGGCCACATCGGGCGCGTCAGGCGTGCGTAATCGTCGACCCTGAAATCGAGACTCAGCGAACCCGGCGTGTCGCAGTAGTAGATGGCGCGCGCCAGCGGGCCGAACAGCGCCTGGAAATGCTGCGTCGACTTCACCACGACGGCCCGGCAACGCCGGAGGTCGACGCCGAGATCGAAAAAGCAGCTCGGGCTGTAGGTCTGCTGCCGGACGGAGTTGACCACCACGAGTACGCCGTCGACGTCCAGCACCGCGGACAGGCCCAGGCCGGGCCCCGGAAACTTGAACGTCTCGTCGTGCTGCGCCAGCCCCTCTTCGACCGCCACGACCCGCGCGACCACGTCGAGCGGGCGGCCCGCGCGCGGGCCGCTCTTGCCGCCGAGGCGCAGCTCGATCGTCGCGCCCACGCCGGCATCGCGCGCGAACACCGCCGCGACGGGATCCCACATCATGCCGATCGCCACCTCGCGCAGCCCGCGCTCGAGGACCGCCTCAAGGATGAAGGTGGAATCGGAGCCGGCGCCGCCGCCCGGGTTGTCGGCCGTGTCGGCAATCACGAACGGTAGGCCCGACGCGTCGGGCGGCGTCGCTTCGATCTCGTCGAGAATGCGTGCGATCGGCAGGCGCAGCGCATGCGTCTCGTCGCGCACGGCCACGAAGCCGCGCGCCAGTTCGCGCGCATGCGTGCGGGCCGCACCGGGATTGCCGTCGCTCACCACCAGCACCCCGGCGCCGGTATCGGGAAAGTCGGACCACGGGAATCCGTGGATCAGCGACACCGACAGGATCCCGTCGCGCCCCTCCCGATCCATCGCGTCCTGGTTGAGTTGCGCCATGCGCGGTTCGGTCGTGAAGAACATGCCGAGCATCGGTACGCGTTCGAAGTGCATCGTCGGCCGGATCTCGCCGCGCGCGGTGCGTTCGGCAAGATCGATCAGGTCGACCGCCCGTTCGTCGAAGTCGATGTGCGGATAGTGCTTGCACGCCAGCAGGATGTCGCCATGATCGAGCATCGCACGCGTGACGTTGGCATGCAGGTCCAGCTCGACACCGATCACGACGTCGGGGCCGACGAGCGCGCGCGTCTTCGCCAGCAGATCGCCCTCGCAATCGTCGTACCCCTGCGCCATCTGCGCGCCGTGCAACAGATACAGCACGATGTCGACCGGCTGCGCGGCGCGCAGCCCGTCCAGGATCTCGTCGCGCAGCGTTTCATAGTCCTGCTTCGAACAGGGCGCGCCCGGTTCGGCGAACGCGAAGATCGATGCGCTCACCTCGTGGCCGCGTGCGCGCGCCTCGCGCACGAACGTGCCGTAGCCGACGAGTTCGTCCGCCTGCCCGTCGGGCACACCGCCGGCCGGACGGTACAGCGTGCGTTCCTCGAACGAGTGCAGGCTGGTAGGAATCGGGGAAAAGCTATTGGTCTCGTGCGCAAGCGCCGCAACGAAGATACGCATGGTCACTCCTGCTCGGGTTTGAAATATCGGTCGACAACACGCGCCCGGACGGGCACGCGGATTTCGCGGTCGCGCCGGCACCTGCCGGCTAACCGTCGATACAATTTGCATGACGAAACAATTTCGTTTCACTGGATCAGGTGGCGTGCACGCGTCGCAGTGGAACGGTGTCCGCCCGAGGGTGCGTCAGCCCTCTCGGCGCAGATAGCGCAGGCGTGTATGCACGCCGTGAGGCCGGTCGCCATCGCCGCGGAAGGACACGAGCGACAGCCGCCCATTGATGCCGCACAGCTGCGCATCGGAGGTGCCTGGCGGCGCGAACAGATCTTCGGCCAGCGGCGCCAGTTCGAGGACGTAGGTCGAGCCGCCGTCGAATGCATAGCGGGTTTCGCCGTCGCCCGTTTCCACGCCGCCGCTCGGCCACAACATGGCCCGCCGGCTATCGGCGTCCATCTCGGTCCAGTACGCTTCGACCGACAGCCGCTCGTTGCCCGCCACCGATGCGAGGCGCATCGGATAGTGCCGATAGCCACCGGCATAACGGGACAGCGGCCGGCTCGACGCCCCGCGCTCGAACGGCATGACGGCCTCGTGCCCGAGGTGCGCGAGCGTCGCGAGCAGCACCTGGTCGTGCAACGCGTTGGCGCCCGGGCCCGTGCCGGCGGTAAATACCACGAGATCGAGTTCGGGGCAGACCGCGAAGCTCGACGTCGTGCCATACGTCGTACCGCCATGCCAGTACACGGTCACGCCGCTCACCGGCACCTTCCACCAGCCGACGCAGATCGGCGGCACGCACGGGCGCCCCGCATCGAAGGTCACGGCCTGCATGGCCGCGACCGTCTCCGGCGCGAGGATCCGCGCGCCGTCGATCGAGCCGCCGGCCAGATGCATGCGCCCGTACGCGAGCATGTCGCGCACCGTCGAAATCGGGGTCGACCCGGCGCCCGCCAGCGACGGCGGCAACAGATACGCACGCGTGGCCTGCAGCTCGCCGCTCGCCGCGTTCGCGAACACGCCCACCGCATGACGATGCAGGATCGCCTGCTCGGCCGACGTGCACGACTCGATCATTCCGCACGGACGAAACAGCGTTTCTTCGAGCACCTGGTTGTACGGCTTGCCGGACAGCACTTCGATCAGCCGCGCGGCAACCACGAAGCCGGCGTTCGAATAGTGGATCGTCTCACCCGGTTCGAACAGCGTCCCGAAACCGGCCAGCCGCTCGACGAAATCGCGGGTCGCGCCCGTGCCGGCTTCGGTCATCGGGCTGAAGCTGTCGGCATCGATGCCGTTCGTGTGATTGAGCAAATGGCGCACGCTCAGGCGTTGCGCGTGGGCCGGATCGGCCAGCGTAAACGACGGCAGATGCGCGACGACCGGATCGTCGAGGCCGATACGCCCCGCCTCGACGTAACGCATCAGCAGGTGCGCCGTCATCACTTTGGTTACCGAACCGATCTGCAAGCGCGTATCGACGGTCATCTCCGCGCCCGTGTTCAGGTTCGCGATGCCGCGCGCCAGTTCGATCTGTTCGCCGCGGTGCCAGACGCCGGCGACATAGCCGGCCGTGGCCGGGCCGGCCACGGCGTTCGCAAGCAGGTCGTCTAGCTGGTGCCTCAGGATTTGCATAGCCGGATTCCATGGTAAGAGGATGGGCGTCGCCGGGCGCCGCGACAGCAAGCGCGGCCGGCACGCATGTCGCCAATGTAACGGCGTTCCACCCTGCATCCTTTTGCCAGCGGCCGGAATGCTTTTGCGTGCGACTGTCGCTCGCGTGCCCGACGCGCGCCGCCACCACCGGTCGCCCGCGTCGCATGCACGCGGCACCGAGATGCGCGAAAGCGCGGAGGCACGCGACAATTCCCCGGCGGACGGCGAAAGCGCGCCGCCAATGCGTCGGGTATGGTGTGAAGTCCATCGGACGGCTCGCCATGACGCGTCGCCGTTTCTTCATGTACTGGCGGAATCGGGGAATTCCAATGTTCAAATGGCTTCCGGCCTTCCTGAGCCGCGACTGGGCGGGCCTGCCCATCGCGTTCGCGATCGGCGTCGCGGGCGCCGGGCTCGCCTGCACCGGCCTGCCCGTGCCGGGCGGCATCCTGCTCGCCACCGGCATCGCGCTCGCGGCCGGCGCGCTCCATCACCTCGCGTACCTGGCCCGCTTGCGCAAGACCTGCCCGCCGCCGGGCCAGCTCGTGGACGTCGGCGGCCATCGCATCCACGTCCTCGCGGAAGGCCGCGCGAACGACCTGCCGCCGGTCGTCTGGATGTCGGGCGCGCACATGGGCGGCCTCGTCCTGCATCACCTGCATCTGGCATTGCGCGACACGACGCGCTCGATCCTGATCGACCGGCCCGGCAGCGGCTGGAGCGACGCCGGCCCGTATCCGCGCTCGACCGCGCGCGAAGCGGAGGAAGTGGCCGAAGCGTTGCACCGCGCTGGCGAACGCGGGCCGTTCGTGTTCGTCGGGCATTCGTTCGGCGGCCTGCTCGTCGCCAACCTCGTGCGCCGCCATCCGCATCTCGCCTGCGGCCTCGTGCTGCTCGACGCAACCCATCCCGACTTCTTCAACTACGCACCGCCGTGCCTGCGCCCCACCGCCATGACGGTGGCCGGCAACCTGAGCGGCCTGCTGCATCTGTTCGGTATCCATATCGATCTCGTCGACGTGCTGGGCCGCCGTCAGCCCGCCGTCAAGCGATTGCTCGAGCTCGTCGAGAGCCGGCTCGCCGAGGCGCTGGCGCTGGGCGCCACGCGCATCGAGATGCATGCGCGTGCCGGCTTCAGCGCCGCGTCCAGCCTCGCCGAACTGGGTGTCGCGCGCAGCCCGCTCGCCGGCTTCGACACGCTGGTTCACGACGGCGAACTCGGCGACCTGCCGGTATTCGTCGTCACCCCGCGCGACGCGTCGGAGATGCGGCCCGAGCAGGCCACCGAGCAACACAAGCTATATCGCCGCATGGGCGTGGACGAAGCCGGCTTCGAGCGCTATCTCGCGCTGATGACCGCGTCGCGCGCCCGCTATGTGTCGACGTCGTCGCGAAGCGAGCTGATCCACGCGCCGGCGGGCGACGGGCACAATTTCCCGTACGAATCGCCGGACTTCGTGGTGCAGGTGGTCGGCCGCATGCTGCGCATGCGCGCGTACGTCGCCTGACGCACGCGCACCGCCGCTCAATCGATGGTCGACACGCGGTCGGCCATCACCGCCCCGCCGCGCGCACGCAACTCGCGCGGCGACATGCCGAAGCGTTTCTGGATGGCGACGGAGAAGCTGCTCGGATGGTTGTAGCCCACTGCATACGCGACGTCGGTGACCGGCACGCCCGGCTCGCGCAGGAGTCGCAGCGCCTGCTGCATGCGCAGCTCGTGCGCGTATTCGTGCACGCTCTTGCCGAGCAGCGTGCGAAATCCCGCGCACAGGCTGCTGCGGCTCAATCCGACCTGCCGCGACAGCACATCGAGCGAAGGCGGTGCCGCAAAATGCTCCTGCAATACCATCTGTGCTTTCGACACCGCACGCCGCGTCATGCGGCTCACTTCGCCGTGGCCGGCTTCGTCGTCGGCGTGGCGCGAGGCATCGGATACCGAATCGATTGCGCGCGCCACGATCTCGAGGCTGCGCCCGTGCAGATAGATCGACCGGCTGCGGCCGTCGAGCGAACAGTCGCCGATGTCCCGCATGCACTCGAACAGCGCCGCTGAAATCGGCCCTGCATGCACGAACGATTCCGTCAGCGTGCCTTCGACGAAATGTCGCAACGGCACCGGTAGCGCCTCTTCCGCGCCGGCATAGAGCGCGCTGAGCGCATTGCGGTGCAGGCAAATGCTCGTCACCTGATGATGTCCGCGCTCGGTCACGTCGCCCGCCGGCATGCCATCGGGCTCGGCGACCAGCACCATCGACGGGCCGTCGAGGCTGATCTCGCGCCCGCCCACCGCATACGACGCCGCCCCGCTACGACCGATGCGGATGCGCAACGTGTTCTGTCCGCGCGTGCGCCGCCGCACCACGCCCGCGAAACTGACGTCGACGGAGGTCATCCAGAAAGCCGGCGATTGCGCGTGAAATTCGGTCTGGCCGTCCGCATACGCGTTCGCATATTCGACGCGATAGTGATGCCCGTTGCCGATCTGTCGGATCACCGTGGACGGGAAGTCCGGCACCGACGGATTCGCGGGCGGCACGGCCAGATCGCGACTCAGCGAATCGTAATCGAGGTACGGGGAATAGAGGTTCTGCAACATCGGCGCGGGACTCCGGTGGCTGCCCGCATCCGGCCCGGAAGCGGGGCGCGATTCTCACGATCGCGGCAACGCTCCCTTATATCAAGCCGGAAAACCCACGCAAAGAACATGTTTACCCCCGCACCCGGCCGCTGCCGGCCCGTCGGCGGACGCGGCCAGCCGAGTCGATGCGCGACGCCGCGGCCCGCCATTCAGCGCTCACGCGCCGCTATGCAAGCACGTCGCCGGCCCCCCCGCGCTGCGCCGCTTCCCGCCGCCGCAGCCGCATCGCGATCAACGCGGCACACACCGCCAGCGCCGCACCGGCCAGAAACCCGCCCGTGTACCCCGCCTTCGCGGTGAGCGACAGGATCGTCGACGACGCGATCAGCTCGCCGAGATCGCGCGTGCTCTGCACGGCCGTCACGTCGGTGCCGGCCTGGTCGCTGCCGCCCGCGAAGCGCATGCCGGCCGTCATGATCGATACCGACGTGATCCCGGTCGCCAGCGACCCGAGTACCGTGCACAGCCATGCCCACGACGGCGACACCGGCAGCCACCCGCTCGCCTGCGCGAACCACAGCAGCGCGGCGGCGCCCGCACAGCTCACGCCGGCCGTAAACGCACGCCACAACCCGAGCCGCCTGACGAGCCACGCGCCGCCGCCGCAACCGAGCACGACCGTCACGATGCCGCCGGCCATCCCGAGTTTCCCGATCGCGTCGAGTGTCCAGCCCGCGTCGTTGAGAAACAGCTTCGACAGGCCGAAGCCCGATACGGCCGTCATCGCCGACAGCAGCGCGAGCGACAGCAGCGACCACGAACGCGGCCGCTTTGCGAAGCGCACGAGGCTCGCGTTGTGTTCGGCCTGCACGCGTGCGCGATCCGCATCGCGCGGCAGCACCCACAGCACGCACGCGAGGCTCGCGAGCGGCACGGCGGCCAGCGCGAGAAACGCGGCGCGCTGGCCGAACAGGCCGATCAGCATCAACGTGCCGGCGCCGCCGCCGAAGAAGCCGATCATCACACCCGCGATCTGGATCGCGTTGATCTTCGCCAGCGTGTCGCCGCTGAAGTGCTCGGCGGCCATCCCGTCGTTCGCGATGTCCTGCGTCGCGCTCGCGAGCGACGCGACGGCCAGCAGGCCGACCGCCCACCCGGCCGTCGCGACCGTCATGCCGATCTGCGCGAGGCTGCCGAGGCACAGCACGACGAGCATCTGCATCGGCAGCATCCAGCTGCGCCTCCGGCCGATGCGCGGCGACCAGCGGTTGTCGACGACGGGCGCCCACAGGAATTTCACGACCCACGGCAAGCCGACCAGCGGCAGGAACGCCAGTGCGTGAAGCGGCGCGCCGTCGTGGCGCAGCAGGGTCGGCATCGCGTCCATCGCAATGCCGATCGGGATTCCCTGTGACAGGTAAAGCAGCGTGATCGTGATGACCAGGCGGCGATGTTCGAGCAGATCGCGCATCGAAGTCTCCAGTTGCATGAAATTAAGAAGGTTCGGCACCGGCCGGCACACGCGCCGGCCGCATCGCATCGCGGCGCGGACGGCGCGCGGCACGCAGCAGCAATACGCCGAATGCGACGAGTGCCACGTCGATCGGCCAGTACACAGGCTCGCCCGCGCCGAGCAGCGCGATCGCGCAATGCACCGCGCCGGCCAGCCCGTACGCGGTGCCGGCCGCACGCATCAGCCTGCGCAGCCAGGCCGCGCGATCGGCCACGCAGGCAGCAAGCGCGACTGCGCCGCCCCACACGGCCCAGAACAACGTTGCGAGCACATGGTCGACGTGCACGCCATCGGGCAACGCACGCCCGGCGAGCAGCAGCACGCCACCCGCGAGCACGAGCCCGCCGCAGGTGCCGACGGCAACCGCGGCCAGCACGTTCGCGGAGCGATCGTGCTGCGCACGCCGCCGCTCGATCCACAGATGCAGCCCCGTCGCGCACAGCGCGCACGCGGCGAGTCCCATCAGGAAATGCACGACGCGCAGCACGCCGCCCATCGCACCCACCCAGCCGTATTGCGCGAAGTGCAGCGGCTGCACCGCGATGAAGGTGCGCAGCCAGAAGCCTCGGCCGCGCGACGTGGCATCCGCGAGCCATTGCCCGTCCACCGCGCGATACAGGTGACGCTCGAACACCGCCGTACTCGGCAGGCCGGCCGTCGTGCCGGCAATCTCGACGCGCGCGTGCGCATCGCCCCAGCCATGCAGCACGACCGCTTCGGACCGGAAATCCGGCATGCGTGCCGCATCGCGCCGCAGCAGCGCATCGAGATCGGGCGCGCGTTGCCACGCGCCGCCGGCTGCGGCAGGTGGCGGCCCGCCGAGCAGTTCGGCAAATGCGCGCTGCGGCTGCCCCGGATACGCGACACCCGCGAGCGACACCGTGCCGAGCGCGCCGAGCCCCGACAACGCGCCGGTGAACGCGAACAGCACGAGCCACGGCGAGCCCCACAGGCCGATCCACGCGTGCAGGTCGAACAGCGCGGCGCGCACCCCCTTGCCGCGCCGGATACGCGCCGCGTCGGGCCAGCGCCGGTGATGCACGATCAACCCCGCGACAATGAGCACGAGCAGCACGATCCCCCACAGGCTGACGAAGATCCGCCCGGGAAAGCCGGCGAACAGCGTCTTGTGCAGCGTGACGAGCAACGCCGCGCGCCCGCCGTCGGCAAGCCGCTCGCCCGTCGCCGGGTCGAGCGCCAGCGTGCACGCCTGGCGCGCGTCGCAGAAACGGATTGCCGGATCGTCCGGTTGCGGCAGCACGATGCGCGCATCGCGCAACGGCACGCCGAGCGCCGCCGCGCGTGCGACGAGTTCATCGAGCGGCAGTGACGGCCGTGCGACGGCGACCGGCGGCGGCCGCCACCAGCCCTGCATCGAATCGGTCGCGAGACTCCAGGTGCCGCTGAACAGCACGACGAACAGCACCACACCGAACAGCGCACCGGCACCGCGATGCAGCGCACGCCAGCGCGAACGCAATGAAGCGTCCATGTCAGCGCCCTCCCCAGAACATCGCGCACGGCACGAGCACCGCGAGCCAGGCCCCCGCGCGCCACACGGCCTGGCGCCGCCCGGGTGCGACGAGCACCCACAGCAGCGCGGCGACGCTCGCGGCAAGCGACAGCAACACGGCCGCATAGAGCCGGTTCAGGCCGTCGGCCGGGTAATGACGGGCCAGCGTGACCGCGAGCGCGACCGCGCCCGGCAGCACGCCGCCGATCGCGAGCGCCGCCCGCGTCCCCCAGCCGCCCGCCATCAGAACTGCCCGCGCACGGTCAGCATCACGTTGCGCGGTTCTCCGTAACGGTTGTTCCAGCCGGGCTGGCTCAGGCTCAGGTAGTACTTGCGGTCGAACAGGTTGTTGACGTTGAGCGCCGCGCTCCAGTGCTTGTCGTAGCGGTAGCCGAGCCGCACGCTCGCGAGCGCGTAGCCGCCCTGGCTCAGCGTGACGCCGTTCGCCTGCGCCGAGTAGTTGCTCTGCACCTGCACGCCGCCGCCGACGCTCCAGCGCCGCTCCTGCCACGGCAGGTCGTAGTTGGTCCACAGCCGGAACAGGTGGCGCGGGTTCAGCAGCGGCGCGAACGAGCCCGCGTTCGCGAGGTTGTCGGCATAGCTCATCGTGTCGTACGTGTAGCTCGCCCACACGCTCCACCACGGCGTGATGCGGCCGTTCGCCTCGAACTCGAAGCCCTGGCTGCGCACGCTGCCGCCGTTAACGTAGTAGCAGTTCGGCCCCGCGCACGGATGCGCGAGATCGACCTGCGGGTTGTTGTCGAGATCGATGCGGAACGCCGCGAGCGACACGTTCAGCTTGCCGCCCGCCAGCTCGCCCTTCACGCCGGTCTCGTAAGTGCGCCCCTTCACCGGCGTCAGGATGCCGCCGCCCCACATCGACTTGGTTTGCGGCTGGAACACTTCCGCATAGCTCGCGTACCACGACCAGTCGCGCGCGAAATCCCAGATCAGCCCGCCGTACGGCGTGAACTGGTGGCCGGTGTTGTAGTGCGCGCCGAGGCTGTCCTGGTTCCACCAGCTCATGCGGCCGCCGAGCACGAGCGTGACGGGTTCCGCGAGCTTGATGCGGCCGAGCCCGTACACGCCCTTCTGCGAAACGTCGTTCTGCTGCGACTGCTGGTACGGGCCGACGCCCGGCTCGGGCACGCTGTCCGGGTTCCAGCGGTACACGTTCACCGGCGTGCCGGACACGTCGCCGAGCAGTTGCGCCGACATCTGCCCGCTGCTGCTGTTCGCGTAGGTCACGCCGAACATCAGGTCGTGCGTGAGCCCGAACGCATGCACCGGGCCCTGCACGTTCGCATCGAGGCTGCGGCTGTAGGTGCTGAACCGGTACGCGCCGCCCGTCAGCGCGCCGCCCGCGCCGGTCGCCGGATCGATCGCGCCGAACGAGCCCGCGTACTTCAGGTCGGAGCGCACGCTCTGGTATTCGCCGCTCACCTTCGCCTTCCAGCCGCCGCCGAGCTTCTGCTCGACCGAACCGAACGCGCGCGTCGTGTCCCAGTCGAAGGTGCCCCACGCGGTGTCGAGGAACGTCGAGCGCGACAGCCCGAGGCTCGATCCGTCACGCGCCATCGGCACGCCGGACATGTCGGGCACCGATCGGGTCGTCTGGTACTGCGCGCCGAACGTGAGCAGCGTGTCGCGCGTCACGTCGACTTCCGTGACGCTGTAGATCGACCGCGTATCCTGCTTCGCGTGATCGTAGAAGAAGTGACGATCCTCGTAGGCGGCGACGAGCCGGCTGCGCACGGTGCCCGCCGCATTGAGCGGCCCGCCGATGTCGGCTTCCGCGCGATAGCGGTCCCAGCTGCCGACGCTCACGCTCGCATTCGCGGCGAACTGGTACTGCGGCCGCTTGCGCACGAGGTTGACCGTCGCGGCCGGGTTGCCCGAGCCGTGCAGCAGGCCGTTCGCGCCGCGCAGGATTTCCACGCGCTCGTACACCGACATGTCCTGCGGCGCGCTCGCCATGTCGCCGATCACGATCGGCACACCGTCGAATTCGAACGAATCGACCTTGAACCCGCGCACGAAGTACGCGGTGGTGAGCAGCACGTAGGGCTGCACCGTCACGCCCGCCGATTGCTGCATCACCTCGTCGAGCGAGTACAGGTTCTGCTGGTCGATCCGCTCGCGCGTCGTCACGCTGACCGACTGCGGAATCTCCCGCAACGCCAGCGGCATCTTGCCGACCGTCGCCACCGACGGATCGTCGGCCACGCCGCGCGACGCGGTCACCGAAATCGCTTTCAGCTCACCCGCGGCGGGCTTCACGGCGGTCGCCTCTTCCTTCCGGACTTCCGTGCCAGCTGCCGACGCCGGCACCGTATCGGCGAACGCCGCCGCCGGATGCGCGGCGATCAGCAAGCCGAGATACAGCGACGGACGCCAGCGCCCTCGCCCGAAGCGGGCGACGCACGCGCCCTTCGTCTTTGATCTCCCAGGTTCCAGCACCTCGTACCGCATTCACGCCCCCGTATTTGATAATCATTCTCATTATCAAATAGAACCGGCGGGCGATTTTTCGATCGAGGGGCTTTTCCTATCGATTCCGGGCACGCCGGATCGCATTGTTCACGTCAGTGCGCGGATTCGGCCGGCCGGGCATCCGCGTCCGTATCCGCATCGGTGAGCGGGACCGAGTCGGGCGGCCGCCCGGCGCGGGCGAATGTCGCGTACCACGCATCGGTCTCGACCAGCTGCGCATGCGTGCCGGTCGCCCGCACCCGGCCCCCGTCGAGCACGACGATCGTGTCGGCGGCGGCCGCGAGCGCCGGCTGGTGCGTGACGACGACGCGCGTGCGCTGCCCGCGCAGCGCGACGAGACTGTCGCGCACGCGACGCGCGCTCAGCTCGTCGAGGCTCGCGGTCGGCTCGTCGAACATCAGCACCGGCGCACGCGCCAGCAGCGCGCGCGCCAGGCACACACGCTGACGCTGCCCGCCCGACAACAACTGGCCGCCCGGCCCCACGTCGGATTCGAGCCCGTCCGGCAATCGCTCGGCGTCGCGCAGCAGGCCGACCGCGTCCAGCGCGGCGCGCAGTTCGTCACTGGACGCGTCCGGCCGGCCCATCCGCACGTTCCACGCGAGGCTGCCGCGAAACAGCCCGTTATCCTGGAACACGAGGTTGCGCGTCGCGGCGAGCGTCGCCTCGCTCAGGTGCCGCACGTCGGTGCGGCCGAGCAGCACGCGCCCGGCGTCCGGATCGTCGAGCCGCGCGAGCAGGCCCAGCAGCGTGCTCTTCCCGGCCCCCGTAGGGCCGACGATCGCGACGAAGCCGCCCGCCGGGCAATGAAGGTCGACGCCGTCGAGCAACGTCGCGCCGGTGGCCGACCGGTAGCCGACGCGAACCGCGTCGACACTCGCATCGTGTACCGGCGTGCCGCGCTCGGGGCTGTCGAAACGCGGCGCGTGCAGCACCGCGAGCACGGTGTCGAGCGCGCGCCAGCCGCCGCGCAGCGCCTGGTCGAGCTGCGTGAGCTGCGCGAGCGGCTCGATGAAGCGCACGAGCAGCACGAGCACCGCCACGGCCGTCGCGGCATCGAGCCGGCCGGTCGAGACGGCCCACGTGCCGCCGACCAGCATCGCGACGAACACGCCCTGCACCGCGCCCGCGAAGCCGAGTTCGATCGGCAGCGAGCGCCGCATCAGCGCACGCGTGCGGCGATGCTGCTCGTCGAACGCGTGCTGCAAAGCCGCGCGCGCGTCGCCTTCCTGGCCCGCGAAGCGCAACAGCCCCTGATGCGCGGCGAAGGTCTGAAGCTGCACGGCCATGTCGCGATCGCCTGATGCGCGCGATTGCTCGAACGCGAGCGTGCGGGTGCCACCGCGTTCGAGCAGCGCGAACAGCAGCACGGCCGCCGCCGCAAGGCACAGCGCGATGCGCCAGTCGATCCATGCGAGCCCCGCGACGACTGCGAGCGGTGTCACGACCGCGCCGATCAACGGCCCGAGCAGGTGCGCCGGAATCCCCATCGCCTGCATGACCGGCCCGCGCAACAGCCCGGCCGGATGCGTGTCGCGCACGGCCTGCCACGACGCGATGCGCGGCAGGTGCCGCACGAGGCGTTCGACGAGACCGGCCGCGAGCGCGCCGCCCGCGCGATAGCCGCCGCGTTGCGCGACGTACAGCACGAGTGCGTGGCACAGCGTCAGCGCGCCGAGCGCGATCGTCCAGTGCAGCACGGCCGCGTGCACGCCGGCGAACCATGCGCGGATCAACGGCACGAGCAGCAACCCGCAGGCGCCGTCGAGCAACGCGGCCGCCACCGCCCAGCCGGCGCCGCGCCACAGTGCGCGACGCGTTTCGGATGGCAAGCACTGCAAACGTTTGAGCGACTTCATCATCAGGCGGCCTCCCCGCCCGCGGCGCCGCGTTCGCTCCATAGCCGCGCATACAGCCCGCGCGCGGCCAGCAGCGCCGCATGCCTGCCGCGCTCGACGATGCGGCCGCGATCCATCACGAGAATCTGGTCCGCATGCCGGATCGCGTCGAGATCGTGGCTGACGATCACGCGCGTGCGCGCGTCGCCGCGCAACGCATTGCGCAACGCGCGCCCGGTTTGCGGATCGAGTGCCGAGGCCGGTTCGTCGAGCAGCAGCACCGGTGCGCGCGACAGCAGCGCGCGCGCAATCGCCAGCCGCTGCAGTTCGCCGCCGGACAGCCGCACGTCGCGCCCGCACACGCAGTCGTAGCCGCCCGGCAACGCGTCGATGCGTTCGTCGAGGCAGGCTGCGCGCGCGGCTGCGCGAATCGCGTTGCGATCGGCGTCCGGCCGGTAAAGCGCGATGTTCGTCGCAATCGACGCGTCGAGTGCGGCGGCCTGCTGGAACACCATCGCCACCTGCTCGCGCCGCGTATCCGACGCGAGCCGCCGCAGATCGGCGCCGCCGAGCCGCACCGTGCCGCGGTCCGGATCCATGAAGCGCGCGAGCAGCATCAGCAGCGTGCTCTTGCCCGCGCCCGATGGCCCGACGATCGCGGTGGTCGTGCCGTCCGCGATCGTCGCGTCGATATCGCGCAGGATCGGCGCGCCGTCGATGTCGATACTCACGCCGCTCAGTTCGACCGACGCGTCGCGTGGCACCTGTGCAGCGCCATCGACTGGCTCGGGCAAGCCAGGCTGGGCGAGCAACGCATCGAGGCGTGCGGCGGCCGCGCGCGCTTCGCGCAGTGCGTCGGCACCGTGGCCGAGCGCACGCACCGGCGCGGCGACTGCCCAGATCAGCAGCGCGAACACGCACAGTTCGCCGACCGGCTGACGGCCGGCCGTCAGCCACGTCGCACCGAATACGACCCAGGCAAGCAGGAATGGCGTGCCGAGCAGCACCTGCGTGCAGGCGCCCGGCCCGCCGACGCGGCCGACCCACGCTGAAAACGCCTGCTCGAAGCGCCCGGTCGACGCCAGCGCGGCCGCCTCGATGCCGGCGCCCGGATACTGCCGCACGAGCGCCGGGTTCTGCGCGAGCTGTGCGTAATCGCCCATCAGTTGTTCGAGCGCCGCGTTGCGCGCCGCGACGGCCGGTGCGAACCGCACTGAACGCATCCAGCGGAACAGCGCGGCCCCCGCGACGAGCGGCACGAGCGCCCATGCGAGCAGCACGGGATTCAGGTAAAGCAGGCATGCGAGCGCTGCACACGGCACGACGATCAGTTGCGTGAGGTCGGCCGGCGCATGCGCGACGAGTTGGTGCAGCGCGCGCACGTCCTGGTCGACGTGACGCGCGACGCGATCGCTGCCCGCGCGCGCAAACCAGCCGAGCGGCAAGCGCTGCAGATGATCGGCGAGGCGCCTGCGCAAGCGATCGGCGAGATCGGCGTCGACGCGATGCGTCAGGTGCAGCGCGATCGTCTGGCCGCCCAGCCAGCCCGCACCGGCCACCACGGCCGCGATGAGCCAGCCGCGTGCCGTCGCGTCGAGCTGCGCCGTCGCGCGCCACGCGTCGGCGACCCGGCCGAGCGCGAGCCACGGCACGAGCGATGCGACACCCGCCAGCGCCTGCAGCACGACCGCCGCCGCGAGCGGCACCGCGAACGGCCGCAACATCGAAAGCAACGGCCCCTTCATGCGGCACGCTCCAGCAGCATGCCGAGCCTGGCCGCGCACGCGTTGCCCGGCAGTTGCTCCGGAAAGCCGAGCTGCGTGGCCAGGTGCCGCCAGACGCGCGTCACGTCGCTGCTGCGCGGGTTGCACGCCTGCAGCCCTTCGCCCGACACGAGCCGATCGACCGCGCGCACGGCCGCCTGCGGCCGGCTGCGCGTCGGCAGGCACGCGAGTTCGGCCATGCCCGGTGTATGCGCGACGCGGCTGAAGCGCGGTGCGCGGACCGTTTTCCGCGAACGGGCGAGCGGCAGCGCCGCGATCATCGCGACGAACGGCGAGCGAAAGGTAATGGGAGAAAAACAGGAAGGACCGGAATGATCGATTCCGGCATCGACAGCGGTCTGGCTCATGAGCACGCCTTGCATGGGTCGTTCGATGGCGGATCCGCTCGGCGGCGGCCACCCGTGGATGAAAATCTATCTCACCCACACCCATGAGCACGGTCGATTGTTTTAGGCTGCCGGTCAGTTGCTTTAGATTGCCGCGCGCGCCAGTTCGACGTCGTCAATCGCGTTCGACGACGCACGAATATCGCTCGGCGAAATCCCGTAGCGCTTGCGGAACGCAATCGAAAAATGCGCGGGGCTGTAGCCGACACGGTACGCGACGGTCGACACGTTCGCGTCCTCCGCGCACAGCATCGCGTGTGCGGTCCGCAACCGGTATTCCTGCAGGTACGCATACACGCTCGCGCCGAACACCTTGCGGAAACCGGCGGTCAGCTTGCGCGAATTCATCCCGACGCGGCCCGCGAGCGCGTCGAGCGTCGGCGGCTGCTGCAACTCGCGCGTCAGGATGTCGCTCGCCGCATACACGCGCTCCACGTCCGACGACGTGACGCGCACGTCGGCCGGCGCGAACTGCCGCTGCGTCGCCAGCAACTGCGCGCTCAGCGCGGTCAGCTCGAAGGCCTTGGCCTTCAGGTAGTACTCGCGCACCGCGCCCTCGAACTGACACGTTGCAATCTGCACCGCAAGCGCCTGCAGCGCCTTCGACGCCGGGCAACTGACGATGCGCGGATCGCTGCCCGTCGGCGCGAGCATCGTCTCCGGCAGCAGGCTCAGGTCGCGGTCGAGCGCATCGACACCGAGCTGCACGATCGTGTAACGCAACGGCATGTCGCGATCGTAGATCTGGTGCGTCGTGAATTCGCCGTCGTTGGCGATCACGCACAGGCCCGGCCCCTTGATGCATTGCTCGGGCTGGCCCGGCACGCGGCAGCGCAACTGCCCGCTCTGCACGAGGACGAGCTTCAGCCCTTTTTCGAGCGGCTCCTCGTACCAATCGCGGCTGTCCGAACACAGCGTGCCGCTCACGAGTTTCATGCCCGCATCGATGTGCATCACGCCCGGATGATTACCGGGGACGAGCACCGGCGGATGACGTCGTGACGAAGCGAAGGAGGTCGAGTTCATCGGAGGTCCGTTGGTTAGGCGGCACGCGCAGCCCGGCGCGCGCCGGCGGCAACCGGCCGATGGTCCGGCCGGGCCGGGGCCGCACGACAGGCGCCCGATCGAATGAAATGGCCGCGACATCGAAAGAAACGACGCGGTCGCGGCACTTGGCGCAAATGATAATACCTCTCATTTACATTTTCTGACAACTTGCCGGGACCCCGGGTCGGTGCGTGCAATCCTCCGGTCCTCCGTGGCGCCGGCCGTCCCGGTCAGGTTGTCGGGCAGGCAGCGCGATCCACGTGCGCGATGTAGCGGCGGTGGCCGATGCTCGCGACTCGGCAAAGATATCGGCCTCGTCGACGGTCGAGTGATCCGTCATCGCGGCGGCCGCGTGGCTCACAACAGCGGCAGGGTGAGCCGGATATGCTCGGCGAACGCCGCCGTCAGATGCGACGGCCGCTTGCGGTCGAACCTCAGCGCAATGCCCACGGCCGGCAACGGCGGCAAGCGCGGATCGCCGGTGACGATCGCCAGGTCGGCCGGCACCGCCGTCTGCGTCATCACCGCGAACGCCTGCCCCGAACGCACCAGCGCGATCAGCCCCGCGAGACTGCTGCTCGCATACGCGACGCGGTAATCGCGGCCGGCACGATCGAGCGCATCGCAGGCCGCGACGTGATCGAGCGTGTCGCGATCGGACAGCGCCAGCGGCAACGGATCGAAATGCGCGGGTTCGAGCCCCGGATAGCCGATCCAGACCAGTTGCTCGCGGCGAATGATGTCGTCGTGCTCGCCATCGTCCGGCAATGAAATCATCGCCAGGTCGACCGCGCGTTTCTCCAGCTGTTCGACGAGCCGCGGCGTCGGCCCGCATACGACTTCGACGATCGCCTGCGGATGCTGGCTCGAAAACTGCCGCAGCAGCGAAGGCAGCCAGACCTCCGCGTAATCGTCCGGGCACCCGAAGCGGATCGTCCCCGACAACCCCGTGCCGCACAGGTCGGCCATCGCCTCGTCGTGCAGCCGCAGGATGCGCTGCGCATGCACAAGCAGCCGCTCGCCCGGATGGGTCAGCACCACGCCGCGCCCGGTGCGCTGGAACAGCGGCTGATCGACGACCTCCTCGAGCCGCTTCATCTGCTGGCTGAGCGCGGATTGGGTCCGGCCGACCCGCGCAGCCGCGCGGCTGAGCGCGCGCACCTCGGCGATCACAACGAACGAGCGCAGCAGGTCGATTTCGAGCGAAAGTGCCAAGGTATTAGCTCCTTTTCTACCTTGCATAAGAACTATTCGTTTCCATCAAATCAGACGCGCGCCTAGACTGCAAGCGCCCCCTGTTCCCTGCCCCTTGTCTGGAGACGCCCGATGTCCCTGAACGACGACCCGACCTTCTGGCGCAACGCCAGGCAGCACCTGGTCCGCTACGGCGGCACGTTCGAGCCGCTGATCATCGAGCGCGCGAAAGGCAGCTTCGTGTACGACGCGGACGGCCGCGCGATCCTCGATTTCACGTCGGGCCAGATGAGCGCGGTACTCGGCCACAGCCATCCGGAGATCGTGTCCGTGATCGGCGAATACGCGGGCAAGCTCGACCACCTGTTCAGCGGAATGCTGTCGCGGCCGGTCGTCGACCTCGCGACGCGCCTCGCCGACATCACGCCCGCCGGGCTCGATCGCGCGCTCTTGCTCAGCACCGGCGCGGAATCGAACGAAGCGGCGATCCGGATGGCGAAGCTCGTCACCGGCAAGTACGAGATCGTCGGCTTCGCGCAGTCGTGGCACGGGATGACGGGCGCGGCCGCGTCGGCCACGTACAGCGCCGGCCGCAAGGGTGTCGGCCCGGCCGCCGTCGGTTCGTTCGCGATTCCGGCGCCGTTCGCGTACCGGCCGCGCTTCGAGCGCAACGGCACCACCGACTTCCTCGCCGAACTCGACTACGCGTTCGACCTGATCGATCGCCAGTCGAGCGGCAACCTCGCGGCCTTCATTGCGGAGCCGATCCTCAGTTCGGGCGGGATCATCGAATTGCCGGAAGGTTATATGGCAGCGCTCAAGCGCAAGTGCGAGGAACGCGGGATGCTGCTGATCCTCGACGAGGCACAGACCGGCGTCGGGCGCACCGGCACGATGTTCGCGTGCCAGCGCGACGGCGTGACGCCCGACATCCTGACGCTATCGAAGACGCTCGGCGCCGGGCTGCCGCTCGCGGCGATCGTCACGTCCGCGCAGATCGAGGAACGCGCGCATGAACTCGGCTACCTGTTCTACACGACGCACGTGTCGGATCCGCTGCCGGCGGCCGTCGGCCTGCGCGTGCTGGACGTGGTGCAGCGCGACGGACTCGTCGCACGGGCGAACCTGATGGGCGACCGGCTCCGGCGCGGCCTGCTCGACCTGATGGAACGCTTCGACTGCATCGGCGACGTGCGCGGACGCGGGCTGCTGCTCGGCGTCGAGATCGTCAAGGATCGCCGCACGAAGGAACCGGCGGACGGGCTCGGCGCGAAGATCACGCGCGAATGCATGAATCTCGGGCTCAGCATGAACATCGTGCAGTTGCCCGGCATGGGCGGCGTGTTCCGGATCGCGCCGCCGCTGACGGTCAGCGAGGAAGAGATCGACCTCGGCCTGTCGCTGCTGGAGCAGGCGATCGCACGTGCGCTGTAGCGGCGTGCGGCAACGCCCTGCCCCGCTGCGGCACGTTCCGCTGCGGCACGTTCCGTCGCGCCGGTTCGACGGCCTGGCGCGACGGAAACGAGATCCGGATTCCCGATCGATCGACGCGCTTCGGTGTCGACGCAAGTCGCGCGTGACGCGCCGGCAGTGGCGCGTCGCGCATCACGGGCGCTCGCGCGCCGCTCAGGTACCCGTCGACGTATATTTGCGCACCCCGAACCGCCACGCGACGAAGCACGCGCCGAGGAACACGAACGCAACCGCCGGCGCGAGCGGCAAGAACCAGCCCGGCGCGCCGAGCGGATCGGGCTTGCCGAGGATCGCCAGCACCGGGAAGTACGCGATGCACGCGATCGGCACGACGAACGTCAGGAAATGACGGAGCCAGCCCGCATAAAGACTGATCGGGAACTGCGCGGCCTGAACGCCGCCGTACGTGACGACATTGACGACTTCCAGGCTCTCGACGGTCCAGAACGCGAGCGTGGCCTGCAGCACCATCAGCCCGAAGAACAGCGCGACGCCGCCGGCGATCGTCCACAGGGCCAGCGCGATCGCCGTGGCGTTCCAGTCGAAATCGAGCGCGCGCGTCGCGACGACCAGCACGACGATGCCCTGCAGCAGCCGCCCGATCACGCGCAACCGAAAGTCATGGCCGATCAGTTGCAACGTGGCCGTGCGTGGGCGCAGCAGCAGGCGGTCGAAATCGCCCGTGCGGATGAAGTCGCTGCCGAACACGTCGAACCCGCGGCTGATGAAATCGGCGATCGCAAAGCTGACGCTGACCATCCCGAAGAACATGCAGATGTCGCCGAAGCGCCAGCCCTGCACGTCGCCGAAGCGGTCGAACAGTGCCCAGATGCCGACCAGTTCGATCAGGGTCGTCAGGAACGTGCCCGCGCCGAGCATCAGGCTCGAAGCCGGATACTGGAGCTGGGCGCGGATCGAGGTGGCGAAGTAGCGGGACAGCAGGCGGGCGGTATTCATCGGTTCAGCCTCCCTGCAGGTGAAGCCGCGCCATCACGCGGTGCATCGCCGTGCGCCCCAGCGCGACGAAGGCGACGATCCAGAACGCCTGCAGCGCGAGCCCGGCCCAGGCCGCGCCCCCGCTCAGCGTGCCGATGTAGATCCGCGACGGGATGTCGAGCATCCCGGCGAACGGCTGGGCGATCAGCAGCGGCTGCAGCCAGTCCGGAAACAGGCCGAGCGGAATCAGGTTGCCCGAGAACAGGATCACGAACGCGGGCGCGAGCGTATTGATCCCGCGATCGGTCAGCGTCGCGGCGATACACAGGTTGAGCAGCATCACGAACGCGGCGGCGAGCCCGATCATCAGCATCACGGACACGACGAACAGCGCGGCCCGCGCGGCGTCCGCCGGCGGCTGCCAGGCCCATTCGCCGAACCCGGCGAGCGGCAGCACGATCGCCGCCGCGACGAACATCAGCAGGACCCGCGGCAGCGCCCGCGCGCTCATCCACGCCATCGCCCGCACGTACCACCACGTGTACGTATCGACCGGGCGCAGCCGGTCATAGCTGACCGCGCCGGTCCGCACCGCGGCCGCGACATCGGGGTCGCCGGCCCACGGCAGCAGCGCGAACAGCGCCTGCGCGATCCACGTGTAGGTCGTCACCTGCTCGAGCGTCATCGATGCATGCGCGTGCGTCGCGTGACGATAGAACGCCGCATAGATCATCACCTTGAGCGCGCCCCACCAGCATTGCGTCGTGAAGCCCGCGAGGGCGGCCGCGCGATACTGGAGCAGGGTCTTGAAGCGTGCCGAGAAGGCCGCGGCGTACGGGCGCAGGACGTCCATCGGCTCAGGCTTCCGTCGCGCCATGCAGGCGGTAGAAGCGCGCGATGACCTCCTCGATCGCCGGCTGCTCGACACGGATGTCCTCGACCGCATGCTCGGCCGCGATGCGCGCGACGAGCGCGGGCGCACCGATGACGCCCGGATCGAACGCGAGCTCGGCCGTGCGCCCCTCGCGTCGCAGCAACTGCGTACCGGCAATGTCGAGCGCCGGTGCTTCGTCCGCGAAGTCGACCAGGATGCGGCGGTCGGACAGCACGCCGGCGCGCAGCGCGTCGAACGGCTGGTCGGCCAGCACGCGGCCATGCCCGATGACGATCACGCGCTCCGCGAGCGCCTCGATGTCGTGCATGTCATGCGTCGTCAGCAACACGGTCACGCCGCGCTCGCGGTTCAGCATCTTGACGAATTCGCGCACCGCGAGCTTCGACGGCGCATCGAGGCCGATGGTCGGCTCGTCGAGAAACAGGATCGGCGGCTCATGCAGCAGCGCCGCGGCAATTTCGGCGCGCATCCGTTGCCCGAGCGACAACTGGCGTACCGGCTGGTCGAGCAGGCTGTCGAGGCGCAGCATCGCGACGAGCGCGTCGCGCGTGCGGCGGTAGGCGCCGGGATCGACGCGATAGATGTCGCGCAGCAGGTCGAAGCCGTCGATGACGGGCAGGTCCCACCACAACTGGCTGCGCTGCCCGAACACCGCGCCGATGCGCGCGACGTGCGCGATGCGGTCGTCGAACGGCACGCGGCCGTCGATGACCACCTTGCCGGAAGTCGGCCGCAGGATGCCGGACAGGATCTTGATGGTGGTCGACTTGCCGGCCCCGTTGGGCCCGATGAAACCGAGCAGCTCGCCGCGCCGCAGGCTGAAGCTGACGTCCTTGAGCGCTTCGACTTCACGCCAGCGGCGGCGCAGCAGCCCAAGCATGCCGGGCTGCCGCTCCGCGATGCGGTAGGTCTTCGCCAGGCCTTCGACGATGATCTGTGACATGCAATCCTCGCGGGTTCGTTAGCGGCCCGCGGCCGTCGGGCAGACGGTGCCGGCGCGGAAAGCGCGCGATCTTATCATGGGGCGAGACGAAGGATCGGAAGGATGCAAGCAACCGCGTGGCCGGCCCGCCCGGCGCCCGCGACCTGCGTACACTGACGGGCAGGCAACGACAACCCGCGAGGCAAGCGATGACGATAGCGGCGCAACCTGCCGGCGAGCCCGGCCACTGGCTCGTCGCGCGGCGCGATATGGAAACCGGCATCGAGAGCCTGCACGCGCATTTCACCGGCCATGCGTACGACGCGCACGATCACGACGACATGCTGGTCGGCTTCACCGAACAAGGCGTGCAGCAATTCCAGTGCCATCGGTCGGTACACACGAGCGTGCCGGGCCGCGCGATCCTGATCGAGCCGGGCGCGCTGCACGACGGCCATGCGCCCGAATCCGGCGGCTTCACCTACGGGATGCTGTACCTGCCGCAAGCATGGGTCGAGCGTGCCGCGCGCCGGCTCGACCTGCCGGGGCTCTGCGGTGTCGAGGCGTCGTTCGGCCATACGCTCGTCGACGATCGCGGCCTCGTCGACGCGATCCGGCACGCGTTTCTCGCGATCCACTACAACGAAGGCAAGCTCGCGCGCGACCAGACGCTCGACCGCCTGCTGATGCGGCTCGGTGGCGAACTGCGCACCCCGCTCTCGCTGGAAATCGGCATCGTGCCCCCCGCGATCGCGCGCGTGCGCGATCTGCTGCATGAACGCATGGACGGCAACGTCGGTCTCGACGAGCTGGCCAGCGTCGCCGGAATCGACCGGTTCCGGCTGACGCGGCTGTTCCAGCGTGCGTTCGGCACGTCGCCGCACGCGTACCTGGTGCGCTTGCGGCTGCGCGCCGCGCGCCGGCTGCTGGCCGCCGGCCGCACGCCCGCGCAGGCGGCCGCGGACGTCGGCTTCGCCGACCAGAGCCACCTGGGCCGGTGGTTCCGCCGCGCCTACCGGATCACGCCGGCCGCGTACCGGCAACTCTGCACAAACGTTCCAGACTGATCGCGCACCGCATCCGATCATGAGCGTCTCTATGAGGAGCAATCATGTTCGATACGAAGGTGGCGCTGATCGTGCGCGACGATCTCGCGGCGTGGCAGAAACTCAACGTCGTCGCATTTCTCGCGACGGGGGTCGCGGCCGAAGCGCCTGAAGCGCTCGGCGAGCCATACGAGGACGCGGCGGGCCGCCGCTACGGCCGCATGCTGGGCCAGCCGATGCTGGTGTTCGCGGCCGATCTGAACGGGCTGCAGGCCGCGCATCGGCAGGCGCTGTCGCGCGAACTCACGATCGTGCCCTACGTGCACGCGATGTTTTCGACCGGACACGACGCGGCCAACCGCGAGGTGTTTCGTGCGGGGGATGCCGAGCATCTCGACCTCGTCGGGCTGGCGCTGCGCGGGCCGAAGAAGGCGGTGGAAAAAGCGGTGAAGGGGCTGGCGTTGCATGCGTGAACGCCGCAGCCGCCTTCGCGTGGCGGATCAGCGATGCGCGAGCACGTTGACGAGCTTGCCGAACGGATCGCGCACGTAGAACCGCCGCACGCCCCACGGCTCGTCGGCCGGGCCGTATTCCACCGGAATCCCGGCCGCCTGCACGCGCGCGAGCGCTTCATCGACGTCGTCGACCTCGATCGACAGATCGGGCGTCGGCGTACCCGCCCCGCCCTGCGATGCGAAGCTGATCTGCACGTCCATCTGCTCGTCGTTGCCGTAGGTCGCGATCCAGCCGTGGTCCATCAGCAGGTCAAGGCCGAAGATCCGCTGGTAGAAGCGCTTTGCGTCGTCGACCGATCGCGTGTCGATGTTGGCGACGATCCGTTTGACTTTCATCGGGTTCCTTCACGGGGCGTGACAGTACCGCGACGCTACACCGGAACCGCGCGCGCAACCAGGGGCGTCAGCGGCCGGCCGCCTCCATGTCCGCCCGCCGCGCCCGCGCCGGCCGCTCGCCCTGCTTGCCGGCCAGCCACACGCCGATCGCGACGACGACGATGCCGAGATAGGTCGACACCTCGATCCGGTCGCCGAACATCCACGCGGCCCAGGTCAGCGTCACCGGCGGCTCGAGATAGACGAGGGTTGCCACGCGCGTCGCGGGCATGCGCTTGAGCAGCGCCCACAACGACAGGTACGCGATGAAGGTCGAGAACACCGTCAGCCACACGACGGAGACCCACACGTTCGGCTGGGTCGGCACATGCAGGTCGCCCGTGACGATCCCGCACGCCGCGAACAGCACGAGGCTCACGCAGCCCTGCACGAACAGCGGCAGGAACAGCCCGTCCTCGTTGCTGCGCGCGGCCGTCAACGCACGGCGGCGCTGATAGATCGTCGCGATCGACAGCCCCAGCGCGGACACCAGCGGCAGCAGGTACATGACGAGCCCGACCGACCCGGCCGGCAGCGCATATTGCCCGCCGATCACGATCCCCACGCCGACGAACCCGACGACGAGCCCGGCCCACTGGCGCGCCCCGCTGCGCTCGCTGCCTTCCAACGCCGTCATCGCGGCCGTGATGAGCGGCTGCAACGCGGCGACGATCGCGGCGATGCCGGGCGGCAGGCCATGCTGAATCGCCACGTACACACAGGCCAGATAGAGAAACTGCGACAGGAAGCCGATCACCGCGTGATAGCGGAACTTCTCCCACGTCAGGCGCCCGAGCTGCCGGTTGAGGACGATCGCCAGACAGAGCGTGACGAGCAGGAACCGCCAGAACAGCAGGTTGAACGCGCCGGCCGTCTCCGCGCCGAGCTTGGCGCCGATGAAGCCGGAACTCCACGACAACACGAAAACGAGCTGGAGCAGGAATAGCTGCATGGGGCGACGGTTCTCAGAAGGTTAGCGGGGACAGGCGCGGGTCTTCCGGATCCTCCGGGCGAATCGGTTCGAGCCCGAGGCGCCGGCACTGCCATTCGGCGGCGTCCCTGAGGGCAAGCTGCAGCGCCAGCCAGTTGACGATAGTGTGCGGAATGCCGGCGTTCGCGATCGTGGCGGTCGAACGTCTCCGCGGTCGATTCGTAGAACAGAAGGTTTCCGCCGTCGTGGCCGGATCGATCCGACGGCACGATGTTCAGCACGACGCGGGGGCCGTCGGTGTGCCGCATGCCCAGCTGTTCCCTGCCGTCGCCTGCCTGTTGACCCGAGAATATGGGATGCCCAATAATTCCGTCAATCGACATTACCTGAATCACTGATTCGGAAAAACCAAATCATGCCGCGTACCCTGGACGTCGACCTGCTGCGCACCTTCCACGCCGTCGCGAAACTCGGCCGCTTCAAGGATGCGGCCGTTCATGTGAATCGCAGCCCGTCGTCGGTCACCGCGCAGATTCAGAAGCTCGAGGAAATGGTTGCGCAGCGCTTGTTTACGCGAAACAACCAGGCCGTCGAACTCACCCAGTTCGGCCACAAGCTGCTGAGCGACACCACCGAGTTTCTGCTGAGCCACGACCGGCTCGTCGAATCGCTGTCGCCGCAGATGCTGACCGGCAAGTTGCGCCTCGGCATCCCCGATTCGTACGCCGCGCACTTCATGGCGGAATTCCTGCCGCGCTTCGCCGCCGACCGGCCGCTGCTCGAACTGACCGTCGAAGCGCGCGCCAGCGAGGAGCTGCAGTCGCTGTTCGCCCGCGGGCAGCTGGACATCACGATCGCCGTGGTGCCGAAAGTGCCGCCGCACGGCGAGTTGCTCAGCAAGACGCATCCGGTGTGGGTAGCCGCGCGAACCTTCAAGTTCAATCCCGACGCGCCGCTGCCGATCGCCGTGCAACTGCAGGGCTGCCCGTACCGCGAGACCGCGCTGAACGCGCTGAAGAAAGCGAAGATCGCGCACCGGATGCTGCTCGAGAGCGCCAGTTCGCCGGCAGTCGAGGCGTGTATCGCCAACGGCCTCGCGGTCGGCCTCATCGAACACGATCGCGTGTCCGGCAACCTGACGAGCCACGTCGCCGGGATCGTGCTGCCCGATCTCCCGCCGCACCTGATCACCATCCTGACGGACGACAGCAATCGTGCCGCGCTGCATCTGCGCGACATATTGAAAAGCACGTTCAGGATCGGACTGTGAAGACAAGGCCGGGAACCGGCCTTGCATGAGAAAGCGAAAGAAGAAGCACCGCCGGCCCGTTGCAGGCCGGCGGCATCCGGCGTCACCCGCCGAGGTAAGCCTGCTTGATCCGGTCGTTCGCGAGCAGGTTCGCGCCCGTATCCGCGAGCACCACGCGCCCCGTTTCGAGCACGTAGCCGCGATCGGCCACGCCGAGCGCCTTGTTCGCGTTCTGCTCGACGAGGAACACCGTGACGCCTTCGTCGCGAATCATGCGGATGATGTCGAAGATCTGCGCGATCACGAGCGGCGCGAGGCCGAGCGTCGGCTCATCGAGCAGCAGCAGGCGCGGCTTGCTCATCAGCGCGCGGCCGATCGCCAGCATCTGCTGCTCGCCGCCCGACATCGTCCCGGCCCGCTGCGTCGCGCGCTCCTTCAGGCGCGGAAACAGCTTGAACACGTGCTCGATGCCGTCGTCGATCTCGTGACGGCTCGCGAAGAAGCCGCCCATCTTCAGGTTTTCGAGCACCGTCAGGCTCGGGAACACGCGCCGCCCTTCCGGCGAGATCGCCATCCCCTGCCGCATGATCTGGTGCGTCGACATCCCGGTGATGTCCTTGCCCTCGAACAGCACACGGCCCGACGATGCGCGCGGCGTGCCGCACACGGTCATCATCAGCGTCGTCTTGCCGGCGCCGTTGCTGCCGATCAGCGTGACGATCTCGCCCTTGTTCACCTCGATCGACACGCCCGAGAGCGCTTCGACCGCGCCGTAGTGCGTATGGACCTGTTCCAGCTTCAGCATCACTCTTCCCCCAGATACGCCTTGATCACGCGCGGGTCGTTGCGGACCGCTTCCGGCGTGCCGATCACGATCGGCCGGCCGTGCTCCATCACGAGGATGCGGTCCGATACGCCCATCACGAGGCTCATGTCGTGTTCGATCAGCAGCACCGATACGCCGAACTCGCGGCGCAGCTTGTCGATCAGGTGCTGCAGCTCGATCTTCTCCTGCGGGTTGAGACCGGCCGCCGGCTCGTCGAGCATCAGCAGGCGCGGCTCGGTGATCATGCAGCGCGCGATCTCCAGACGCCGCTGGTGCCCGTACGACAGCGTGCCGGCCGGCCGGTTGGCCACCGACGTCAGCCCCATCCGGTCGAGCCACACCGCCGCGCGTTCGAGCGCTTCCTTCTCGGCATGACGATAGGCCGGCGTCGCGAACAGGCCGTGCAGCAGCCCCGCCTTCACCTTGCGATGCTGCGCGACGAGCAGGTTCTCGACGACGGTCAGCGACTTGAACAGGCGGATGTTCTGGAACGTCCGCACCAGGCCCTTCAACGCGATCTTGTGGCTCGGCAGCCCGCCGATCGCGTGGCCGTCGAGCACGACGTCGCCGCCGGTCGGCTTGTAGAAGCCGCCGACGCAGTTGAACACCGTGGTCTTGCCCGCGCCGTTCGGCCCGATGATCGCGAACACCTCGTCGCGACGCACGTCGAAATCGATGCCGTCCACCGCGAGCAACCCGCCGAAGCGCATCTGCAGCCCGGCGACCTTCAACAGTTCTGCATTCGCGCTCATTGCGGCAGCTCCACGTGGGGACGGCTCGCGGGCAGCAGGCCCTGCGGACGCCACATCATCATCAACACCATCACGAGACCGAAGATCAGCATCCGGTACTCGGCGAAGCCGCGCGCGACTTCCGGCAGCACGGTCAGCAGGATCGCCGCGAGAATCACGCCGAGCTGCGAGCCCATCCCGCCGAGCACGACGATCGCGAGGATCAGCGCCGATTCGATGAAGGTGAACGATTCAGGATTCACGAGACCCTGACGCGCCGCGAAGAACGCGCCGCCGATGCCCGCGAACGCGGCGCCGAGCGTGAACGCCGACAGCTTGATGCGCGTCGGGTTGAGACCCAGCGAACGGCATGCGATTTCGTCGTCGCGCAGCGCTTCCCATGCGCGGCCCATCGGCATGCGGATCAGGCGGCTCGTGACGAACAGCGTGAAGCCGACGAGCACGAGCGCGATCAGGTACAGGAAGATGACGACGTGGTCGCCGCTGTATTCCAGCCCGATCAGCTCATGGAACGTCTTCGCGCCTTCGACGCTCGCGCTGCGCGCCATCTCGTAGCCGAACACGGTCGGCTTCGGAATGCCCGAGATGCCGTCCGGGCCGCCCGTGAGGCTCGTCAGGTTGTTCGCCATCAGGCGGATGATTTCGCCGAAGCCGAGCGTGACGATCGCGAGATAGTCGCCGCGCAGCCGCAGCACCGGGAAGCCGAGCAGGAAGCCGAACGTCGCGGCCGCGATCGCGGCGAGCGGCAGGCACTCCCAGAACGTGAGCCCGAAATACTGGTTCAGCATCGCGTACGTGTAGCCGCCCACCGCGTAGAACCCGACGTAGCCGAGATCCAGCAGCCCCGCGAAACCGACCACGATGTTCAGCCCGAGGCCGAGGATCACGTAGATCAGCGCGAGCGTCGCGACGTCCACCGCGCCGCGCGAGCCGAAGAACGGCCACACGAGCCCGACCGCGAGCAGCACCCATACGATCACGCGCTGCTGCTGCGCGCCCATCGCGGGCATCGCCGGCAGCTTCACCGCCGATTTCGCGCGCACGAGCCACGGCTTGAACAACTGGAACAGGAACACGGCCGCGACCGCGATCCACACCGGCCGCCAATGCGGCGTGAGCACCACCTGATAGCCGTCGAGCTTCAGCTGCAGCCCGAGCACCGGAATCGTGAGGATCGCCGTCAGGAACGCGGCGGCCACGGCATTTTTCAGCGTCTGGCCGATCGAAGCATCGGCGGCCGGGCGGCGAACGGAAATGACTTGACTCATCTGCGTCTCCCTCAAACCTTTTCGATGTCCGACTTGCCGAGCAGGCCGGTCGGGCGGAAGAGCAGGATCAGCACGAGCAGGCCGAACGCGACGACGTCCTTGTACTCGGCCGGCATGTAGCCCGCTGCGAAGGTTTCCGCGAGGCCCAGCAGCACGCCACCGAGCATCGCACCCGGAATGCTGCCGATCCCGCCGAGCACCGCGGCGGTAAACGCCTTGATGCCCGCGACGAAGCCGATATACGGATTCAGCTTGCCGATCGTCAGCCCAATCAGCACGCCGCCGACGGCGGCCAGCATCGCGCCGAGCACGAACGTGAACGAGATCACGCGGTTCGTGTCGATGCCGAGCAGGTTCGCCATCTTCATGTCCTCGGCGCACGCGCGGCACGCACGACCCATCCGCGAATGCGAGATGAACAGCGTGAGCGCGATCATCAGCACGATCGTCACGCAGACGATCAAGAGGCGCGCATACGGAATGGTCACGTCGAAGTCGCCGCCGAGATGGATGTCGAACGCGCCGGAGATCAGCACCGGCACGGACACGTCGCGCGCGCCCTGGCCGATCTGCACGTAGTTCTGCAGGAAGATCGACATGCCGATCGCGGAGATCAGCGGCACGAGACGCGGGCCGCCGCGCAGCGGCCGATACGCGACGCGCTCGACCGCGAAGCCGTACAGCCCGGTGACGATCACCGACACGATCAGTGCGGCGCCGAGCACGAGCGGCAGCGGATAGCCGGCGGAGATGCCGATTGCAGTGAGTGTGACGAGGCCCACGTACGCGCCGATCATGTAGATCTCGCCGTGGGCGAAGTTGATCATGCCGATGATGCCGTAGACCATCGAATAGCCGATGGCGATCAACGCATAGATCGCACCCAGCGTCAGGCCGTTGACCAGTTGCTGGGCGAATTGCGGAAAGAAGTCAGTCATGTGCGGGAAGCTCCCGTTGGCGCCATGTCGCCTGCCGTCGCCGGATCACGGCGCGGCCGCGCGCAACGCACGGTGTCGTCTCGGGCCGCCCCGTGGCCGCGCAATGGGCAGATGCGCGGACAATACGCACCCGCCCCGTCCGGGTCGCGGACAGGGCGGAATGCGCGGGCGGGTACTCCGTCTTACTTGGCGGCGGTCTTCGTCGCGTCCTTGTGCCACGTGTACACGACGAACTTGAACGCCTTCAGGTCGCCCTGGGCGTCATACGCGACCTTGCCGATCGGCGTGTCGAACGTCGTCTTGTGCATGTACGCGGCGACCTTGGTCGGATCGGTCGACTTCGCTCCTGCGATCGAGTCGGCGATGATCTTCACCGCTGCGTACGCAGGCATCTGGAACGGGCCGTTCGGATCGCGCTTCTTGTCCGCGAATGCCTTCACGAGGCCCGCGTTGGCCGGATCGGCCGAGAAGTCGGCCGGCAGCGTGACGAGCATGCCTTCCGAGGCCGGGCCGGCGATCGCCGTCACGTCCTTGTTGCCTACGCCTTCAGGCCCCATGAACGTGGCCTTCACGCCCTGCTCGCGCGCCTGGCGCATCAGCAGGCCCATTTCCGGGTGGTAGCCGCCGAAGTAGACGAAATCGACGCCTTGCGACTTCAGCTTCGTGATGATCGCCGAGTAGTCCGAATCGCCGGCGTTGATGCCTTCGAACAGCACGACCGGGATCTTCGCGGCTTCGAGGTCCTTCTTCACCGACGATGCGATGCCCTGGCCGTACGACTGCTTGTCGTGCAGCACCGCGACCTTCTTCGGCTTCACGTTGTTGATGATGAAGTGCGCGGCGGCCGGGCCTTGCTGGTCGTCACGACCGATCGTGCGGAAGATGAAGTGGCGCTTCTTGCCTTCCGTCAGCTGCGGCGCGGTGGCCGACGGCGTGACCATCACGATGCCTTCGTTCTCGTAGATGTCGGACGCGGGGATCGTCGAACCCGAGCACACGTGGCCGATCACGAACTTGATCTTCTGGCTGACGATCTTGTTGGCGACGGCGACGGCCTGCTTCGGTTCGCATGCGTCGTCCATCATCACGACTTCAAACTTGTTGCCGCCCGCGCCGCCTGCGGCGTTGACCTGCTCGATCGCGGTCAGCGCGCCGGCCTTCACCATGTCGCCGTATTGGGCGACCGAACCGCTCATCGGACCAGCGATGGCGATCTTCACGGTTTCCGCTTGCGCGGCGGCGGCGCCGGCGGCGAACAGCACGGTGGCGACGGAAATGGACGTAAGACGGGACAGCGTCATCAGGAGCTCCTCGATGTTGTTAGTCATACGGGCAAAGGCGGCATGACTTGCGCAATCGAACAGCACCCGGGGCGAGGACATGGGACACGCCCGAGACACATAGAAGACGGAACTCCGGCGGAATGTTGCGTAGCGGGGCCCGGCTCTTGCAGTCCCCAAAGGGGACGTCTGGTTCGGAAAGACATCGTGATGCGTCTTGCATTGCGCAAGCGTTTCGCCTGCCCCGCTTGCCAAACCGCTTGATCGGAGGGATGGTCCGACAGCCGTTGGCAAGGCAGTCGAAATTATATGGGCGTTTTTAAATCGTCTGTCAAAAATGCCGGTCGACCGAGGGAAAACACGGAGGTTTTCGGGATAGGCGGTGGCGATTGGGGCGCAACCTGGCGAAGCACGAGAACGTTTGCCTGGAGTGCAATTCGGTTGCTATGAAGTGGGTCGGTTTGGCGGGTTGCCTTGTTGCGCTTGGGGTTCAGCGAATGTCGATGCCGAGCGTTGCATTTTTGGGCTACTCAGGGTCGGATTGTTTAAAATCAATCGACTGATGATTGCCTGGGCGGGCACTCATTCGGGGCGCTCGGTCGAGGCGGCAAATCTTTCTGTTTACAAACAAAACTAAACATTTGGAAGCTGATTGTTATTTTCATGAAATAATACGAATTCGCTTCTGCAATCCAGCCAGCCTTCCTGTGAGTCGCGCACGCCGCGTTTCGCGGACGCTTCAGGGCTGCTTCGACGCCCGTCCGTCGCCCAGCCGCCAGCCAGTGATCTGCCGTTTTTTCTCATCGCATATCACCTGCTTCGGAACGCTGATGAATCACCCCTTTCGCTTTTCTTCCGCCGCCGCGATCGCGTGCGCGCTTGCTCTTTCTGTTTCTGTTTCCACCGCCGATGCGTCGGGACGCGATTCGCTGGCCGATCGGCCGGCGGGTGCCAATGTGTTTCGCTCGGAGCGGTGGGCTGCTGCGCGGGATGACGAGCATGCGGCGCGCATGAACCACCGCCGCGCGCAGTACGCTGCACCCGTGGAACGCACGCCGTTCGATACGCCGGATACGCGGCCGTTGCGTGTGTCAGGCGATGCGCTTGTGGCACCGCCGCCTTCGTCCGAGCGCGAGCCCGATTGGGCATTGCCCTCGAGCCGCGTCGCGCTCGGCGCGGGCGGCAGCGAAAGTTTTGGTCGCGCCGTACCTGGACATGAACAGCGTGAGCAGAACTGGAATGAATATCTGCGCGCGAACGGCTCGCGGCCGGCTACCAGTGGCGGTTCGTATGCGCCGCAGCGGCCGTACGACACGGCGCGTGGTCCGCATGGCGCGCCGAATCCGTTCGATCCTTCGGTGCCGCAGCCGGAGTCGCGGACGTTCTACGACAACGGCGCGGGGACGCGTTGCACGGCCACTGGCGGTGCGGGGACGTCGCGGTCGTCCTGCAATATCGCCTGGTGATGCGTTGGGGCGGTCTGCAGCGGCTGCATCCAGTGCAAGACACGCCTATTTCCCCACCCACGCGGGCTGCCACACGCGTGTACAAGCCCCTCTACCTGTTCCCGTCCGCTTTGACTGGGTCGGACGCCTGGACCGCGGCAGGCTCTCGTCCGCGCTTCGCCCAGTCCTGCTGGCGCAGACTCCTCACCAAGCCATCCACACTCCAATTGGGAAATGGCATGAGATGACGCGCCTCGAGCACCTCAAAGGTAGTCCCTCTTCCTGGTCTGGATCACTTTTTTCGAGGCGTCGAAATCGTCGCCATAGATCAAAATATCCCCAAGGAACAGATGATTGACAAAAAAATCCACCAACGTCACATCGACAAGTTCATCAAACACAATCGATATCGACGAGCATTCATCGAGAAAGCAAAGGCTTTCCTGAAACTGCAGTGATATCTCGCGCGGACAAACAAGAACCCCCACCAACCCGCCACTTTGCGCGCCCTGATCGCTCAACTCAACCATCGGCTCGTTCAGCCGTTCGTCGTCTTCAAGATAGACACACGTTTGAATGGAGAAATAGCCATCCGCCAGCCTGAACGTGATCGCGTTCGTATCCAGCTCGTCATAGACAAAATCAACTTCCATCGGACGTATCGTGAGCTCCATCACCGCCCCTTTATCTCAAGCGTCGGCTTGCGCATCGCCACGGCAGCCATTTTCATCCCGCAAGTCTTGTCCACTGAAGAGCAACCATTCCTGCCGCTCACTTAGTCCTGAGGATCATAGAAATCATCCATTTCCCGGTAATAGTTGACCGCAAAGACAATATCCGCCAAAGACGCCGTCGAATTTCGACGCCGCTCGAATTCAACTATGCCTCGAAACGTCTGCATATCGAACAGCTGCCTCATATTTCTACTCTTTGCAATTTTTGGCAAATGAGTTCCAGGAGCAACATCTTCGAGCTCGTCATCTCCTTCCAGAAGGAGAATTTCCGCGCGCCATGGGTCAGCCATCCATGCCCCATGATCAACAAAAAGAGCCGAATCCCAATCGAGACTGTCCAGCTCGTCGAGCAGGTCCTGGACCGAGCGATAAATCTTCATCTACACCTCCCAAATCGGCAGGATTTCCCGCCAGCCGTTGTTTAGCTTGCGAATTCGACGGACAAACACATCGCACCCGAAGTGTCCGGTCGACACGCTGAGCGAGTCCGTCATCACCAAGCGCTCTAGTTGCGTGCCGGCCATTGCCTCGGCGGCGTACGGTACACGCGCCGCTTCGGAAACAGGCTCAAGGTAGCTTTCGCAACGGCTTATTCACGGGCGCTTTCTGCCAGGCGAGCAATATTCCGGACTCTCCGCACGCGTCGTTGACTCCGAGCAACTCCGTCTCCTTGACCGACCAGAGCCACATGTGGTTCGAAATGCTTTCCAATGATCCGCGAGACGAATCAGATCTGATCCATTCCTTCAACGAAAGATCACCGACACGGATCTCCATGTGTTCCCCGTTGAGAACATTCAGGGGATAAACCATCCTGAGCTTTCCGCGCTCGTAGCTCGCCGTTCCCGGCGATCTGCCAGGGAGATTTCTCGTAAAAAGAGACGTATTCTCGAATGGGAAAATTCGAATCAAATTAACGCCAGTTGAATACTTATATGCAATCGATGCGCTTTCAGCGCCATAAGCAATGGCATATTTAAAGCTCATGTGCATTGCGACAATTTTCGCAAATTCCTCTACTTTTTTATCAATTCCATAAATTGACATTCCTATCTGAACATCGATGAACGACAGGCCGCCGTATGCCGGGACATTGTAGCCAAACGAAATGGCTGGAGCGCCATCACTTTCTCCGTCGTTGTACACCTGACATGCCAAGGCTTCTCCACCGCAGATCTTCCCTTCCAAGTCAGCCAGCAACACCTCACGCTCACCAATAAGCCGCTCCCCGTTCTGGACGACGAATTCCAAAAGGGACGCCTTGGTTGCCTTGCTACCAAATTGGGAAAAGAGATTCTGGGCGACTGCCAGCGCAGATGCCGCCTGAGTCGGATCGGTTCCGTAAATGACGATTCCTGTGTACATGGGTGCTACCTCCTTCGGCGTCGCAGTTGCGCGCTCACCTGAGATCGTGGTGCTGACGGAGTTGCCAAGATCGGTAGGTGTATGCAAGCCAGCGGGTCAGGGTGTACTCGTCGAGTACCTCGCCATGCGCGTCGTACTTCAGCCTGCCCCGATTCTTCAGCAACGAAGCACGAGGGACGGCGTGTACGACCTGGCGGACGATTAACTGTGATCACAAGGATTCCCCGTGCCCGCTTGTTCACACCCGACATGGGGTTTGAACAACCAGCAGCGTCTTCGCTCTGGATCCCGTTACGTCCGGATCAGCCAGCGTAACGCACAGGTCGATGAGTATATCCGTCGCAATAGCAAAGGCTTCAGGTTCCACTGCTCTCAGACAGTCCGAATTTGGCCAGAAGATCGCGATTCTCTCGTGCTCTATTTCATCCAATCCCGACGACAGGGAATCAGCCAAAGCGTCCCAGCTTCGATTGCTGTACAAGGGTGGATCTAGTGGACATGTACTACGAATCGCGTCGAAGAACTGTTCCTTCGATGCGATGCCTGCAGGCAAGAAAACAACCAACCAATCACCGCGACCGCATTCTTCCGCAATGCGCTTCGCTTCGGTCGAATCGGTCACATAAAGCCCTGGCCTATCCAGCATCATGAGTCAACCGATTTGAACAAAAGCATGACCTTCTGCATCACGCGCAATACGCTTCACCGCGGCGCATCGCACCTCAAATTTATACAACCCTCAAATATCGAAATACCACTCAATGAATTCATTAAAATCACTCCATCGAGCTACCATACTTCCATTCACGAACTCTTCCAAAGAATTCCCTAGCCCAACATCAAAAACCCCGCCCGTCTTCGTGTCATAGAAATACCCCCAGCCCCCGGAGAATGCGTCCAACGGAATATACTGCGCTGGAATTTTAAGAACCTCGCGTACGACCCTCAATCTCCCGTCATAGTCAGAGTTATTCAAAAACCAGCAGATTTGATATATCTCACCGTTCCGGGACGTGAAAGTCGGACCATCGTCCACATGCAAATAAAATTGCGCAAAATCCGACGATATATCCAATCCCATTCTCGAGATGGCACTTCTACACGCCGGGTCAACATCATCAAACCACCATTTCCTATCTTTACAAAACTTGATGATCGCATTCGATAGCAAATTTCACCCCTCAATGTCGGACCCGCGTTACACCTTCATTTCGTCGAGAATACTCATCTTCGACGCATTGCCTTCCCGTATGGATCGCAGGCCTCGCGACAATACGGGCGGCACGAAAATCCGTGCACCCACCGACTCGGATCGAGTCGACCACTCAATCACAAATCGAGACCATTGCGAAGCCATCGCTACACCCCATGCCTTCGTCGAAAGGAAGTAGAAAACCTCGTTACTACCGATACGAATCCCGACCGACCTGCAATCGCCCTCATCGCTTTTCGCATGAGTACATGCGAAAGCCATGCCGCCGATCCGAACCACAAAGCTCACTCAACAAACCATTCAGAAAGACACACCTTAACCTCGATTCAGTCAAGTTGCACCTTACGTCGACGCGGCACGATATTATTTACGAAATCTGAAAACGTTGGCGCAATACTAACGACGTCATCCACATCTCCATCCGATTCCCACAACACATATTTTACTTCACCCGTCTCCACATCAACCCAAAAATCATTATCCCCGGCATCTCCAGCGAATGGAAAGTGTGTCCGGCAAAACCTGTCTCGCCTTTCGGAATACTTCGCCCTCAGTCCGCGAACCTTCTCTGCAGAACGGAGGTTAACCTCATTTTCATCGAAATATCTTTCACCAAGATAGTAAAAACCCTCCACCTCCATCGAATCAAAATCTCCAGGAGCCAGATCAAAGAAAACATCCCGATAGAAATACGCCCCACCATTAAAATACCCGCCGTTATTTTTTATATAGAACCCGACAAAATCATCCACCCCGTTAAAGCGAGCTCCGGACAGCACTTCCCTCACTATTGCTGCCGACACCGAAGGGCCTTGATCACAAAAATCGAAACCATCACCGCTGAATAAATTCTCAACCAGCATTTATCGACCCCAACAGTTAGCGCCTTCCTCATCATTCTTCGCGGAGACGTTGTTTCTCTTGGCCGTCTCCTCGATTGTGACTACTACCACGAAGATCGGCGTGTGCATTGCTTGTTCACACTCAACTCGAACATGCACACACATCCCCTCTGATACGTAGCGAGTGAGTTGACATACTCGAACACTCGCGACCATACGTCTCGCGACGGTCATCTACATTTATTTCGCAATACCTCAAACGCAACTTACCCCGTCGAATCCAATTGATACCAGTCTCACGTCAATCGAGCAAGATCTCCATCCGACACCGGCCAAAACTCATCCTGAATCCATTTTGGGGGCTTACTCAGACACTGCTCCCGGGCCACTTCACACACGTCTTCCACACTCATGAGGCGTCGTCCGATCGTCTCAGGACAGCCGTGCCGCGTGCGGCTGGATACTCGCGAACATGCCAAAAGAGCGGTTGTATGTTGGACAGCGAATGGACGCAGAATTTAAGATGCGAGTTGCCAACGATCCGTCATTGGCGCATCTCACAGTGACGAAGTCTGGGCAGTTCGGCGCCGACGTCGTAAATCGAAAGACAGGGAGCTGGTGGGATCTAACAACGGAAAATGATTGGAGCAGGGGCATGCACCAGGCTAAGTATGGAGATGGTGGGTCGGGATTATTCTGGGACCGATAAAATGGACGAAAGATTTAAATGGGTTGGGTGGGATTTTAAGACGTCTATTTCCAATGAGAAATTTGACGGGTTTGACTTTTCGGAGACCGATTTTAATCATCCGGTTTTCGATCGGGTTGAATTCAACGATTGCTTTTTCGTTCGTTCTATTCTGAATGACGCCAGGACATATGGATGCGTATTCCGAAATTGCTCATTTTTGGGTGTTGATCTGAGAACCATAACATTGGGGGCTAGGGGTGGTATTTTTGAAAAATGTAAATTTGACAAATGTGATTTCCGTGGTGGGATGTTTTTCCGTCCGGAATTCATTGAGTGCTCGTTCTCAAACTGCAAGTGGAAGGGGGTAGATTTTAAAGCGAGTTACCTGGAGCGTTGTAAATTCTCGGGTAAGCTGCAGGACGTCGTTTTTCGGGGTAGATACACGGATGATTTGACGGAAGGGGCTAGATTTAATTCTATGAAAGGAGTTGATTTTTCCAGTGCTATATTGGGCGAATACGTGGCGTTTGATGACTGTGATTTGTCAAGTGCTATCCCGCCAAAAGGAACATCTTTTGAGGCGTTGTTAAAAAAATCGGAGCTTAGGTCGGGGAATTATTTAATCACTGTCGGCAGCTCGAGCTGAATGTGTCCGTCCGATCGTTCGGCGCGTAGCGCAGTCCGGTTGTGCGTCGGGGTTGGGGTCAGGATCACGGGCAACTCCTGCCGCTCCGACTAAGTACGAGGGCCTGTAGTTGGTTATAGCATCGACGCATAACGCCGGTACAAGTCCAACCACGTCCGCTAGCAAAGAGAACGCCCATGTCATTGCTTCGACGATCACCTGCCGCTTTCTCTTTAAATTATTCATCAAGATCGCTCGTCAAACGGAACGGATACGCCCATGCTTCGTATACCCTCCTCTTCAGCTCCTCACTCATTTCCTTCCCATCACGAGCTTCAATTTCGCCTATCCTTGATATCACATAGCTCTCGTTTTCCTTGTTACCTTTCTGGTAAAACCTGACTTCCAACTCGCCGAGATCACCCGCCTTAATAAGACTCTCAAACGCACCGTTAATTAGCGGACTAGAGGCAAAAATATCCGCCTCCGCATCGTCGCAAGAAAATTTCAAGTACAGTATTGCCTTCTTCAGAGCAGAAATCTCACCAACGCTTAAGGAAACACTCCTTCTCGGTTCATCGTGATCAGTCATTTGTATCCACCCTCTCTAGAAATCAACCGACGACTAGTCATACTCACACATCAGGCGGCATGGCGACATGCCGACATCATCAATAAACTCCGTCAATATTTCTCCGATACCACACGGAAACTCTGTCTTGGAGTGAAAGTATTATTTTTTTATGTGATCGCAAAAACAAGCGTCCATGAGTCGCATGAACCATAAGAGAATGGCACCCGAAACGGAAGCCGTCCAATCGGAAGCGCTAGTACGCGCCCTCGTATTTCAATACTAATCGCACACGCTCATTTTTCAGGTGCTTCGAGCACATAATTCATTTTGACGATTTTGCTACGAAATAGGCGAGCGTGTTGTTAGTTAAATAGTTTCCTTTCGACCCATCGAACATCACTGCTGCATCCGGTCCAGCAAAAAATCGAGTCTCTGGCTTATCTCTAACAGCGCCAGTCTCACGGTCAATCAAGAACGTCTTCATCGAAAATTTCTTGAATATTTTCCAAACCGTCTTAACAAACCGATCCGTTGTCTCATCAAATTTAGGGTCATAGGATGCCGCCAAACGACCGTCTCGTAGGCTACCCGGTGCATATTTAGCTTCACGTGACCGTAGAAACTGAATGGCCCCCGGCCCCTCCATAGATCCAATATAGCCGGACCCGCTTGGATGAGGAGCAACGAATTCACGCGTATAGCGCTCCACAGTACAAATCGCTTCATCGAGAATCACGACATCGGAGAATAGCTGCCCGCTACACTCGGACATGCTGTGATGTACAGGGGGAACGCGCGAATTCCATATGTACGAGTCGATAAATTTGACATGAGGAATATGCGCTCTCAGCAAATCAGAGAAAGCCGCTTCGTCAACACGTGTCATGAAGGTTTGCAACGTTGGCATCTTAGCGATCAAAATTGCCTCCTTTCTTTCATCTGGTAGCGGCGGTTCAGGGTGTCGCTATCGTCGGATTCAAATCCCTCGGTCGCGAGATCGATCCCTACTAAACAATCGTGATACCAATCGCACTCGGATCCGGGTTACAGAGCCTGCACGACCCACTCCTCCTGCGCCCCGCTACCCTAAACCACTCGATGAGCGTGCCAGATCGACTCGCCGTTCGCGTTGGCCAGTGCCTCCGGCCATCCTCTCACGTTGTTATAAAAGTTCTGCACATCGGCTTCACGCCACCATCGCACCCTGGTCATACAGACGAGCGGCACGGGGCTATCCAGTTTTCCGACTCGGATAAAAAATGAATCAATTCTCAAAAGCTAAGACCTAAACCGATCATTTTCACGATAGTAATTTACTTCATCAACAAACCACTTTACGCCCCCTCCACTCCCGATCTTATTTTTTAAAATATGATCCAGTTGATTTACCAGCATCCAACACCTCAAATTATACGACTCAACCGCCTTCGGCATCTCCATATCCTCATCATCCAGATAAATTCCATCATCGTCCAGACTCTGAATGTATTCCCACGGGATGTGGAAGAATCTTGAACCCTCTGGATCATTTTTCCATGAATCCAAGTTGGCATAGATCCAGTCCTTTCCTGGTAGGAATGGGATATTTTCAACCAGCTCAACCAGAGAATTGTAAGATTGCATATCCTCCCTCATATGGATTATCCAAAACCACGATCACTTCCAAAAGGCTGCAACGAATTACCTTAAACTTTCGTAGCGAGCCCGTCAAATTCCTGCGCATTGGTGTCGTTAGCTGCTGCCCTACCCTGGTCGACGCGCGGACGCGGCACATCGGATGAGGATGCGTAGACCAGTGCGTTATGCGGGGGCAAATCTAGCGACTCGCGACGCTGTCCATAAATTCCGCAGACATCTCTTTGGATTCACACGAAGGCACCATATTGGAACAATACTCTTTCTCAAGAGACACCTTTCGGCCCATCCCAGTATTTGGCCCCTTGATAATCCATCAGCCGTTCCAAAAAAATCTTCAATGAATCTGCTAATCGTGGCCAATTACATCTTCCGTCCAAAGGCAAACTGACGTAAACAGCCCCCTCCGAATTCATCAACAACAATTCAGAATCCCCGTAAAAACGAGCGAAAATAATATCGCCGTCCAGAAACTCTCCACCACGAATTCGCTTTTGCTTCAAAGTCGCCTCAACTGCCTCCCAAGGCGACAATACCTCGATCCCCCATTGTCCAAACCCAACATCCTTGAACAAATCTGCGTGACCAGAAATTCGCCAAAACGCTACAAGCTCATATGCAGAATCCGGAATACCTTCGATCGCGACGTCGCCCGCAATGCCGTCAAAGATGCAACATTTTAATAAGAATGGGCATTCCCGACCAAAGTGGATGACCTTTCGCTCAACCGACCATTCCAACTTCATCCTCTCAAAAATGGCATGCAAGTCTTGATAGTTGGTCAAAATTCCTCCGGAACTCACCGATTGCCACCTTCCACACTTATCCCGAATCGCCGTCAAATATACCCCCCGCGCGCCCTATTTTTCATCAACAAAGCACACTTAATTTCAGAAAGAGCACACCCACAACTCATTGAAAATAAATTCTGGATCCAAAAAATCAATCAATTTTTCGAAGTCATCAAATTCACCTGGCAATGGAAGGCCCACTCCCTGGATGTCATCAACCTGGACGAATCCACACCATGCCATCTGCTTCTTTGTCATTTTCAACACGTCACCGACGGTCATCCCGGGCCACAATTTCCCCTGATAACTCCCGTGAAATTCCGCATTACACGCTAGATTTTCTATACGCCCGTCCACAGAGTCGTGGTAGATGGTAATTACTCCACCATCTACCTTCAAAGTATTTTTATCCAGATACTCAATTAGATGCGCCCCATTCAGTCTATCGACAACATTTTTGACTTCCTCACCGAGAAGAATTCCTCCCAGTGATTTCCCCGGAACAATTACATTATTCAACATGTGCCCTTCCCTCATCGAGAGCCGTTCAGTCGCATTTGGCCTGGGGTCGATGATGAATCTTGCTTTGCCCGGGTCGCCACAGCTATCGGGGCAAAGCAAGTCACCGGAATCTGGCGTATTTACCGAAGCAGCCCGCGTCGACATGGCCGCGGCTCGCGCACATCGACCTAGGTTACTTGGATGAATGAGCTACAAAATACACGAGTGCGTTGTTAGTTAGATAGTTTCCGTTCGAACCACTGAATCGCACTGCAGCATCCGGCCCTGCAAAGAAGCGGGTTGCTTAGCCGTCAGTCGCCCGATCGCGTCGCGCTCGTATCGCGTCTCGATCTGCCCATCGCGTACGAGCGTGCCTTGCCCGCACACGTCGTATTCGTATGTGCGCTTGTTGCCACGCAGGTTCTGCGGTCTTGGTACATGGACTGACGACGGCGCAGCTTCCTGCACCTCGCCCCATACCGGGATCGGTCGCTGAGGTGCCCGAGCGATCCATTCCTCCTGCACGGCATTACCCCACACCTTGTAGCGCGCCTGCCAAACCAACTCACCGCCAGCGTCATTAAGAAAGGGTAATTATTTTACAAGTCTGCTTATAATACGAAAACACTTCATCGATTTCCGCCGAAATGACTTCCCAGTCCCCGCCGCCAAGTCCCGCGCCGATCATAGGCATTTGCACCGAAAGCCGATTAGCTAACGCAAATTCGCAAATTTTACTGAGGCATATCTCGAGGTCAGAGTACGAAACGTATTGAGCAACGTCGCGACTACTCTTGCGAATCCCGTCCTGAGAAACCATGTTCGCGACAAATATCCGTTTTTCGTCATCCACAGACAAAAATTGAACCATTCCGAGTGGAGGCCGCCGTTCATCTCGGAACAATTCGAGATAACCATCTCGTGCGACAGGGTATTTCTTGCCAAGAGAAACAACAAAGCCACGCCCCCATTTCCCACGATTATTTACCACGTGAGCAATCAAGGTTGAATTTTCCCGTGGCACAGCCGCATCCCCAACTTCATAGACAATCGACAGCCCTTTGGGAGGATTGCCTACAGCCACCTTCCAGACATGCTCGAAATCTTCTCGTTTGATTTCGTCATTTGGAGAAATTTCAAGTTCGCTCTTCATTCCATCAAAGAGCAAGAATCCTATCTCAGAATTCCAATCACCTACCGATGAAGATGCATAGATAACTCCACCATCGGGATGGCTAATCTGGCGCGTCGCGACGCCGTCGAGAAATTCCGTATAAACCTCCCCTGCGCCACACGGAAACTCTGTTTTTGAATGAAAATATTCTCTTTTCATGAGCAACTCGATCCACTTCTTTTCACACGATTCGAAATATCAAGTGGCCCACTCCCTTCAACCAAGAAAGTTCCTGGACGCGGCTCCTTGACATCCAAACCCGGAACATCAATTTCCACAAAATGCGTGATGCTATTAAGTTTTCGTGCATCGCCGTAAATATTTGCCGCAAGCTGTCCTAGTGACATCTTTCCAGTTCCAGCAGCATCGGCCATAGTCCTACCGCCAATCATATCGGGAGATATATCAGTGAAATACTGACCATCTCCAAACCTTGCATGTACGGGCCCATGCGACGCATTCAAAAGTCCACTACTCGTAATGCCCTCCATACCATCTTGGGTTGTGTAGTGGTAAAGCGTTGTTATATCGTCGCCAGTCAGTCCCCATGGGTCAATCCACGAGACCGGGTTAGGCGCGTACCGATAGAGGTTCGCCCCCCCAGCAATCCAATCGGATCCGGGCTGATGAAGCGCCCGATATCCGGATCGTAGAACCGGAAGGTGTTGTAGTGCAGCCCGGTCTCGCGGTCCAGATACTGCCCCTGGAAGCGCAAGTTTTGCGGTCGCGGGGCATGTATCGATGTCGGCGCGGCCACCGACACTTCACCCCAGGCGGCTGTCGACCGCTGCGGCACCCGCGCAACCCACTCCTCCTGCACCGCATTGCCCCACACCTTGTAGCGCGCCTGCCAAACCAGCTCGCCACCAGCGTCGGTCAGTTCCTCCGGCAGTCCCGAAACATCATTGTGGAAGTAATAAACCGCATCCCGCGCATCCGCGTCATTCGCCGCCGCCTTCCCGTGATCAATCCGAGCGAGCGGCACATAGCTATTCGACTCGTACAAATACGTCAGCGCCTCCTCGCCCTGACGATCGCGATACGTCTCCTGCACCAACCGCATGCCGTCCCACAGGAAATCCGTACTCGCATAACTGCCATTGAGCTTCCGGATCCGTCGGCCGAACGCGTCGTACTCGAAATGCGTCGTCCCGACACCAAGCCGGTCCTTCGTCACGACGGTCTTGCGCTGGTTCCAATCGTCGTACTCAAGAACCAGCTCTTAGCAGGCCCGTGCCCACTCAGCTTGCGGACCAGTCGCCCATACGCGTCGTACTCGAAGCGCTTGTCCTCGAACATCTTGAGCCGATTGTGCTCGACGTAACCACCCGGGTGATCGCTCGACACCAGGTTGGCCGCGGCATCCCAGCGAAACACTTCCGACGGCAATCCCGGCCCTACCGCCTGTTCGATGCGCCCGGTCGGGTCATACCGATAGCTCGTCGTGCCGTAACGCAGATCCCGCTTCTGGATCACGTCGCCCGCTGCATCGTATTGCCACTGCTTCGCCAGCAACTCGTCCGCTGCCCGACCTCGCTGTGCAACCTGACGAGCACAACGGCCAACTTGACATAGATTCAGTCCTTTCCTGGAAGGAATGGAATATTTTCAACCAGCTCAACCAGAGAATTGTAAGATTGCATATCCTCCCTCATATGGATTATCCAAAACCACGATCACTTCCAAAAGGCTGCAACGAATTACCCTAAACTTTCGTAGCGAGCCCGTCAAATAAATCCGCCCGCAGCGCTACTCAGTTTCCTCAACAATATCAATACATCGTTGTGGAAATAATAAACTGTGCCCTGCGCATTGGTGTCGTTAGCTGCTGCCCTACCCTGGTCGACGCGCGGACGCGGCACATCGGATGAGGATGCGTAGACCAGTGCGTTATGCGGGGGCAAATCTAGCGACTCACGACGCTGTCCATAAATTCCGCAGACATCTCTTTCGATTCACACGAAGGCGCCATATTGGAACAACACTCTTTCTCAAGAGACAGCTTTCGGTCCATCCCAGTATTTGGCCCCTTGATAATCCATCAGCCGTTCCAAAAAAATCCTCAATGAATCTGCTACTCGTGGCCAATTACATCTACCGCCCAAAGGCAAACTGACGTAAACAGCCCCCTCCGAATCCATCAACAACAATTCAGAATCCCCGTAAAAACGAGCGAAAATAACATCGCCGTCCAGAAACTCTCCACCACGAATTCGCTTTTGCTTCAAAGTCGCCTCAACTGCCTCCCAAGGCGACAATACCTCGATCCCCCATTGTCCAAAGCCGAACCTCGGCGCTCTGATCCAGCTCCGCCTGCCGCACGACGTCGGGCCTGCCGAACTTCAGTTTCCAAGCGCAAAGGCTGTGGATCGTGATGCCCAGCCGCTGCGTCACATCCGCCACCGAATAACCTCGTTCGGTTACCTGCTTGACTGCCTCGATCTTGAATTCATCCGTGTACCGCTTGCCGCTCATCCTGACCTCCTCGGTTGCCATAAATTATGGCTCGAAGATGTCTACGAAAAGCTGGCCGGTCCAAACCGATTTTCCCAAAAAATTAAGGATCACACTCCAAAGCCAGTCGTTGACTCGTGAGATAGGTGCATGGCTCAGCGCACGCACCGTCGTGCGTGCCCCGCTTTAGCGACTAAAGAAAGAATGCCTCCGCGCAGCATTCAACGCATGCCGGAACGGGATCCCATTGTCCTTCATCACACAGTCCACCAGACCACAGAGCCACCAAAGACAGATACGCAAGACCTGCTTGTGCCCAATGCATGTATGCGCCGTGCTCCTGTCGAGTAGATTTTGGTTTCATCGGAGCCGCAATTACTCGACAACATCAACATCAGGATTTAATTTTTTATAAATATCTATAGCTTCCGCACCAACATTTGAAATCGATCGAGATCCACACGGCTCGAATTTTTCACATACCTCATTATTTTCATTAACATAACGCTTTCTTAACCTATCATAAAAACAGTGACTCAAAAAAACATCCATCTCCGAGTCATCCAAGTGACCCACATTCTCAAACCCACCTCGCGCCCTCCAGTCCATTGTTGTGACAAGAGCGGGAGGCACAATCAAATTATTTTTATCCAGTACAAATTTGGCATTTTTTTCGACTGAAATCTCATTGTAGAGATAAATGATGCAGAGCCTCTCTGCGCCATATTTGAAATCATCCCTCACAACGAGGCCAGGGATGAATCCAATGCCTCTCATGTGCATAACAAATAAATCTCCTTTCTTGGGATTGGCTTTTTTTCCGCCATCCAGAAGATTCGATATGTCCTTCATTTTCACTTGCTTCATTCGAGTAGATGCCCCCATCCGTTATCTTGCAACCAGTTTCTCCCCCATGCCACCGCATCGCTATACAAGGCACGGTTCGGATCAATACTGTTATCAATATTCGCAAACTCGCCACGCTTTGCGTCAATTATCGCCTGCTCAACCGATCTCGCCTGATTTCTCGGAAGCTGCCCCGTTTCCTCGGTAAGTAAATCCAGGCGATAGTTAAGGCTTTTAGCATATCGTGTAGCTGGATCTTGCGCTATTCCAACATAATTTGGATCTTTACCTCCAGCGCTTCTCAGGTACACGTCAGCTTTGCCACGGCTACGTGCCACCCAGTCGTCAAATGATTCCGGCGTGGACTTGGCTGAGCATGGTGACAATCCAAACGGATCAATCCACGAGATCGGATTGAGCGCATATTGGTATAGGTTAGCTCCGCCCATCAACCCGATTGGATCCGGATTGATGAACCGCCCAATGTCCGGATCGTAGAACCGGAACGTGTTGTAGTGCAACCCAGTCTCGCGGTCCAGGTACTGCCCCTGGAAGCGCAGGTTCTGTGGTCGTAGTGCGCGTATCGACGTCGACGCGGCCGTCGACACCTCCCCCCAGGTGGCGATCGACCGCTGCGGTACCCGCGCAATCCACTCCTCCTGCACCGCATTGCCCCAAACCTTGTACCGAGCCTGCCAAATCAACTCGCCTTCAGCGTCAGTCATTTCCTCCGGCAGCCCAGAAACATCGTTGTGGAAGTAGTAGACCGCATCCCGTACATCAGCATCGTTAGCCGCCGCCTTGCCCTGATCGATCCGAGCAAGCGGAACATAACTATTGGACTCGTACAAATACGTCAGCGCTTCCTCACCCTGGCGGTCGTGATACGTCTCCTGTACGAGCCGCATGCCATCCCACAGGAAATCCGTGCTCGCGTAACTACCATTGAGCTTCCGAATCCGCCGACCAAACGCGTCGTACTCGAAATGCGTTGTCGCGATGCCAAGACGATCCTTCGTCACGACGGTCTTCAACTGGTTCCAATCGTCGTACTCAAGAACCAGCTCTTTAGCAGGCCCGTGCCCACTCAGCTTGCGAACCAGTCGCCCATACGCGTCGTACTCGAAGCGCTTGTCCTCGAACATCTTGAGCCGGTTGCACTCGACGTAACCACCCGGGTGATCGCTCGACACCAGGTTGGCCGCGGCATCCCAGCGAAACACTTCCGACGGCAATCCCGGCCCTACCGCCTGTTCAATGCGCCCCGTCGGGTCATACCGATAGCTCGTCGTGCCATAGCGCTGGTCGCGCTTCTGGATCACGTCACCCGCTGCATCGTATTGCCACTGCTTTGCCAGCAACTCGTCCGCCGCCCTGCCTCGCTGCGCAGCGTGCCGCGCACGACGCCCGACCGCGTCGTACCCGAAATGGCTGGTCAGCTTGCCTTGCGTCCGCAGAACTTCCCGATGCAGATCATCGCGTTCGATGTCCGCAATGGCTGCACCGTCAACGCGGATCTGGTGCACGTGTCCCGAACCGTAATGCAGCCAGTCGATCGTGCGCTCGCCTGAGATCGTGGTGCTGACGCGGTTACCAAGCTCATCGTAGGTATGTGCAAGCCAGCCAGTCGGTGTGTATTCCTCGAGCACCTCACCGCGCGCCCCGTATTTCAGGTTGACCCGATTCTTCAGCGACGGGCCGCGAGCGGCCAGCGTGTACAACTCGGCAGATGCGATGCGGCTCGCCTTGTCGTACAGGTACTCACAACGCTCATGCTTGGCTTGCTTCGCCGTCAGTCGCCCGATCGCGTCGCGCTCGTATCGCGTCTCGGTCTGTCCTTCTCGGACGAGCGTGCCTTGCCCGCACACGTCGTATTCGTATGTGCGCTTGTTGCCATCGAGACCGATCTGCACGGCCACCAAGTCCCGGCAGTCATACTGAAACCGATAAGTCTCGCGATTCTCATTGGTCAAACTCGCCAACCGGAACGCATCGTCATAGCCGAACCGCACGACACGATCCGCCGCATCCGTCCGTGCCAGCAACAACCCACGCGGATTAAGCTCATACCGCGTGCTGCGCCGATTCGCGTCAACAACTTCAACGAGACGCCCAGCCACGTCATACCGGAACATCTGCCGCGCACCGTCAGCCGTCCCGATCCCCGTGACCCGCCCCATCGCATCCGTTTCGTACACGGTCGACTGCCCGGCCGCATCGGTCACCCGCGCGAGCGCACCACGTGCGTCATACCCAAACCGCGTGACCTTCCCGGAACAATCCGTATACGCGGTCAACTGCGCCCGGCCATTCCACTCCAGAAACTTGTACCCCCCACGCGCATCGCGAATCGTATGCACGAGCCCACGCTCATCCCGGTAATACTCGGTCGCGAATCCCGCCGGATCACGCGTCATCGTCAGGTTGCCGCGATCGTCGTACCGGTAGATCCACCGCGCATTCGCCGGATCGGTTTCAGCGACAGGCAGATCGTAGTGTCCGTTCCACTCCGTGCGCTCAACCTGGCCAAGCGCATCGATACGCTGCGTCTGCCGCCCGCGCTCGTCGTATTCGAAGCGCGTCGTATTCCCCGCCGGATCGGTCGTACTGACCAACTGCCGCATCGCGTTCCACTCGAGCCGCCATACGTGGCCTTCCGCATCCGTATGGCTCGTCGGCTGCTGATCCTCGTTCCACGTCCACTGCGTCACGCGACCGATCTGGTCGGTAATCGTCACCGAACGCTGCGCGAGGTCCGCGTTGAACGTGTACGCTTCGCCGTCGTTGGTCCAGTGGCGCACGACACGCGCGTTGCGACCAACGCCCTGCCACTCATAAGAACACTGCAGGCCGCCACGCAGCGTGTGCTGAACCATCAGCCCGTGCGCGTATGCAAAGCGTCGCCCGGTGTTACCACTGCGATCGGTCACGGCCACCAGTTCGCCAGCGCTGTTGTACGCGTAACGCACCAGCGTGTCGGGTTGCTCGCCGTCCACACCACGCGTCAGCGCGATCGTCGCAATGCGTCGGGGATGCGATTCATCGTAGGCCAGCGTCAGCACACGACCAGCGCTGTCATGCAGCCGGGCCGGCCGCACAACGTCATCGGCGGTTTCCTGTTCCACCTCGATCCAGTTGCCGTTGCGATCCTCGAGACGCCACAGCTTCAGCGCCTCACTATCCGCATCGCTCCGCGCACGGCCGAAATCGCGATACACCCCGTCGACCGTCTCGACCACATAGTGGCCGCCGGCAGTACAGATCAGGTAAATGCCTTCAGGCACGCTGAAATGACTCTCGCCCGGCGGCACAGCCGGAAACACGATGTCGCGCCCCTGCTCGTCCCAGTACGTGATCGACACAACCTCGCCGTGTTCACGCGCAAGCCGCAGTTCAACGCTGATCGGCACGCTCCACCCCGTTCCGAACAGGCTGTCCGCACGATCATCGTGGCTGCTGTAGAAACGCCGCCACACGATCGGCAGCGGCCCGGGCAACGCGAAGTCGGTATCGTCCGTGCCATCGAGAACCTTGCCGCCGGTAATGACGTTGACCGGATGACCTGCTGACGGCCTGGCGAGACTGCCCAGCCACGTCCCGAAAGCACTCGCCGCGAAATTCATCGCGATACACGGCGCCTTGCTCTTCAGGAACTGCCCCCAGCTCATCTTCCCGCGGCCGCAAACCGCGAGCGCGATACCGAGAGCGGCTCCGAGCCATCCGAGCCGGGTAGCCGACTTCACATCCCGCACCCGTTGCGTTCCGCCGCCGATGAAAACGTTGTCGGAACCTTCGGCAATCGTCCCGTCGCAAGTCGTCTTGTCCCCGACCCGCGCGGCCGGTTGGTCGTTGATATAAACGCTGCCCGACCCGTCGGCAATCATCTGCGGCCCGGGATGATCGGTACACGCGACGGTATCGAGATCGCCCGGCTTCGCCGCGCGCGCCGCCGGCTCGTTGTTGACGTAGACGTTCCCCGACCCGCTCGCGATCTTGCCTTTGACCACGGGCGGCACCATCGAATTGGCGATCGCCTTCGCGCCGTCGTCGATGGCTTCGTTCATGCCGCTCGCTTCCATCAGCGCGCCCGAGCCGACCGCCACCCCCACGCCGATCGCGATCACGAGCGGCGTTGCCAGCCCCATCGTGCCGATCTCGAGCGCGGCGAGGCCCGCGAACACCAGCCCCTCCATCGCCTCCGCCACCAGCATGCCGACGACCGCACCGCCGACCACCGACCCGACCGTGCCGACCAGCTCACCCAGGAGCGACGTGTGCTGGATCGGATCCTTGAAGCGAGCGGCCGCGAAGTTCTCCGCGCTCACGACGCGTCACCCGGCCCGAGCAGGGACGGCCGGGCCGCGCGCGGCTGGAAACTGGCGAGCATGCGTTCGGCGATCGCCTGCTGTTCTTCGTTCAGCGGTGCCGCGCTGGTCAACGTCATCACCAGCACGCGGCCGGCGTCATCCGACGGAAACATGGTCTGCATCTGATGCCAGAGCCGGCCGTCCCGCTCGTGCGTGGAGTCGATCTGGACGCCCGCACGCCCGCCGACCGTCACCGGCCGGCGCGCCGTCTCGGTCAGCATCCTGGCGTCGCGCGACGCCACGTCCCATTCGCGCGCGACGAACGCGTCGAGATTCTCGCCGTCGCGCAACCGCCCGCGAGCGATCACGAGATTGAGGCCGCCGGGGCCGGCGTTCATCACCAGGATGTTGACCGTGCGATCAAGCGCCGCGTCCGGCAGTTCGAAGGTGCCTTCGTGGATTGCGTAGTGCATGGCTGGTTTCGTTCGTATTATTTGTTGAGGTCGATGCGCGTGCCGTTGACCATCACGCCGTCGTCGGTCATCAGGATCACCGAGCCCTTGTGCTCGAGACGAATGCCTTCCGGCGCGAGCGAGATCGAGCTGTCCATCACCTTCAGCAAGATGCCGCGTTCGGCCATGTGCACCTGCGTGCCGCCGCCGCCATCCTTGGCCGGCGTCATCACCTCCACCGTGGTCGCGGTCGTACTGCGCTTCTCGGCGATCGTCTCGGTCAGGTTGCCCTGCGGAATCTGCTTTTCTTCACTGCCCGTCGCGACCAGCACGGTACGCATCGGCCCCAGCACCTTGTGCGTCTCGTTGTTCTCGACCACGGTGTTCATGTCCTTCTGCGCGTGCATGAAGAATTCCTGCATGCCGTTCGTGTCGGTCATGCGGATTTCGTTCGCCCCCTGCCCCTTGTGCGTCTGGCTCTTGATCCCCATCGTCTGGCCGGCCGCGCCGTGATACGGGTTGCCCTGCTCGCCGTTGAACACGCGGCCGACGATCACGGGGTTGTCGGGATCGCCCTGGTTGAACGCCACCAGCACTTCCTGCTTGATCCGCGGAATCGCGGCCGCGCCCCAGCCGTCGCCCGCCCACGGTTGCGACACGCGCACCCACATCGAATCGGAGCCGTCCTTCTTGCCGCGCCGGTCCCACGGGAAATGCACCTTCACCGCGCTGCCATTGGTATAGATTTCCTCGCCTTTCGGGCCGACGACGAATGCCGATTGCGTGCCGTGAATCACCGGTTTCGGCGTGCCGCGCGGTGCGCGATACGGCACCTTCTTCGGCAACAATGCGAAGCTGTTGCGATACGGCAGCTTGGCGCCGTGCTGCGTGTAGTCGTTCACAGCCTCGTGACGCACGTGCAGGATCACGTATTCCTGGTTGTTCTCAAGCACCGGGTGATTCGCCACGGTAACGGCACCCGCCGTGGTCATCCGCCACGCGTACCCGCCGCCGGTATAGCGATGGGCCTGCGCCTCCTCGGCCTCCATCGCAAAGCGGGCGTAGCGGTTGCCGTCGTCGCCGTGGTCGTACAGCGACTGATGCTCGAACCGCTCGGTCGCGTCGAGCCGCGCATGCTTGAGGTTCTGCGGTCCGGCCTCCACCAGCATCAGCGGCGACGACGGATTCTGGTGGTTGAAGTCGCGGAACGTGACCTTGCCGACGCCAAAGCGCCGGCCTTCGTGCAGCTGGTCGATGCCGCTGTCCTCACTGGCCTCGGTGGCCGCGAACGGCACGGTCGCGAGCCCGTCGATCGGGCGGAACAGCAGATTCGAATCGCCGATCACGAGAATGTGCCTATCCTTCTCGTAGCGGTGCGTCCAGACCAGCCCCTCCTGCTCCATCAGCCGCGCGCAGAAGTTGAAGTAGCTCTCCTGGTACATCACGACATACTCGAGCGGCTTCTCGCTCGTCCGGATATCGAACACAAAGTCGGAGAAGCCGTGCTCCTGGAAGATCTCGGTGAGGATGTCCTGCGCGGTCTTGTTCTGGAAGATCCGGCAGTCGGTCGAGCGCGTCAGGAACCAGAACCACGGCACCGCCGTCAGGTGGTACTGCGTGACGTTGCCCGGATTGCCGGCCCGGTCGAACGACGCGACGTAGCCGTCGAAGTAACGGTCGTTGTCGGCGGCGCCCGACGCGACAACGCGCTCCAGCGTCGACAGACGTGCCTGCTGGTCGAACCGGATCTTGACCTGCTGGCCGATCAGATCCTCGGGGCGCAGGTCGTGGCGGTGCGACAGCAGGTCGAGGTGGATTTCCGGCAAGCGGTTCACGTGCTCGTCGACGACGGCGGCGCTGACCAGGAGAACATCCGGGCCGAGCGGCGTGTCGAGCGTCACGTAGCGGTTGAGCTGGGTCAGGCGCGCAGGATTGGCGGCGCCGTTGATCGCCTCGGCGATCGCGCCGGGCGTCTTGTCCATCAGCGAGAAGCCGGTCTGCGCGAGCTGCATCGCGCGCTGGACGGTGTCGACGTGCCCGGCCAGGCCCGCGAGCGGCCCGAGGCTGCCGGCCACACTCGACGCAACCGGGCCGGCGAGGCCGCCAAGCGCGCTCAACGAGCCGAACGCACTGCCGCCCAATCCAGTGGGAATACCCCCGTTCGGAGCGAAACTCATGCTTGTTCCTTTCTTGTGTTCTCAGGTTCCGTAGACCGGCTGGCCGGCCCGAAGCCACGATAATGTAGGACAAAACCCGACCGCGTGAAAGCCGCGCGCAAACGTTTTCGTTCCGGCCCCCGATCATACAAAAACCGACCGGCGGCCGGTCGGCCACGTGCGGCTGCCCGCGCCGAAGCACCACGCCGGCACGCGCGGAACACGACACAATCTGCATGAAACGTGTGACAGATCCGCAAGGGGCGAGGCATCGCCCCGAGTCACGATGACATTGCGCGATCGCTCGGGAAGGAAACGGACACACGAAGGCGCGGCGGTGCGGCGACACTCAGTCGATCAACGCGTTCGATCGCGTGATTTCCGCCGCTGGCACCCGCCGGTCCCCCCGATCGGGGAAGCCGCCCCGTCACCGCGGCGACACCACGATCGCCGCTCGCCGATTCTGCGCCCGGCCTCCCGGCGTCTTGTTATCCCCGACCGGATCGCTCTTGCCCTTTCCGACGACCGCGATGCGCTTCGCATCCAGCCCGACGTCGATCAGTTCAAGGGAAACGACCTCCGCCCGCCGCCGGGACAACTCGAGGTCATACTCGTCCACCCCTTCCTGGTCCGAGTATCCATAGACCCGTACGCCGTTGATTCCGGCCGACCTGAGCGTACGGCCGATCCTTTCGACGATCCGCCGCACATCGGGCTTGAGGTTGTAGCGATCGAAATCGAACAGGATCGGCCCGGTCGAGCCGAACTCGAAACCCTGCTCGGTTTCCTGGAAGCCGGCCGACTTGAGCGCCGTGACCTGCGTCTGCGTCAACCCTCGATGAAGCGGCGGCGCCTTGCAACCTCCAAGCAGCATGCACACAAGCAGCGCGCTGCCGACGCACAAGCGCCCAATGCCCACCGGATACGTGTTGTTCATCATTGACCCCTTCGATTGCACCCGCATCGCGAGCGCTTTTTCAACCCACTGCCGCGGCCTCGCCCGCAGCGTGAAACGATGAACCTCAAGCCGCCCCCGCGACCCCTTCCGCCAGTTGCCACGAGCCTGGCCGGGCGCGCTTGGCGCGGTACATCGCGGCATCCGCCGCCCGCAGCAAGCCGCTCGCATCCGACGCGTGATCGGGATACAGCGCAACGCCGGCACTCATCATGGTGGCCACCACGCGGCCGTCGGACAGCTCGATCGACGGCGCCATGCCGGACAGGATCTCGTCCGCAATACGACACACGCTACCCGCTTCGCGCACGGCCGGCAGCATCACAGCGAATTCGTCGCCGCCCAGGCGGGCGACCAGGTCGGCTTCGCGCACCTGCGTGCGCAGCCGTGACGCGATGCCGATCAGCACCGCATCGCCGGCGTCGTGGCCGAGGCAGTCGTTGATTTCCTTGAAGCGGTCGCAGTCGAGATACAGGATCGCGACCCGCTGCCCCGTCACCCCGGCTTCGCCGAGGGCGATCGCGAGCCGCGATTCGAACTGCACGCGGTTGGGCAGCCCCGTGAGCGCATCGTGCGTCGCCTTGTGTTCGAGCGATGCGTTCTCGTCGCGCAGCGTGTTCTGCCAGTCTTCGAATTCGTCGAGCAGTGCATTGAAGTCGTCGCCGAGCTGGTTGAGCTCGGCAATCGCCACCGGCTCGACCCGCTGCGCGAACGCACGCTCGCGCCGCACCGCGTGGGCGACGCCGGCCAGCGCGCGCAACGGCGAAACGATGTTGCGCAGCAGGCGCTTCGAGCTGATATAGGCGCCGATCACGCTGACGGCCAGGCAACCGAGAATGCCGCCCACGCCGCCCAGCAGGAATCCGAAGAACTGATGGCCGCGGCCGCGCACGACGACGTGGCCGACGACGATGCCGTCATGCACCACCGGCGCCGTCACGGGCCCGGGCAGCGCAAGATCGGCGACGACACGCTCGAGCCGCGCGATCCCGCTGCCGGCGGGCAACTGCCACGTCGCGAACGGCTGGTCCTTGCTATCCGTGACCACGACCTGCGCGACGTCCTCGTCGCTGGCGATCAGCCCGATCGCCTCGGCCGCCGCGACGCGGTCGCCAAACACGAGCGCCGCCTCGACCGTATAGCCGAGCGAGCGGGCCAGCAGGTTCAGGTTGTTGCCGGCATACGCACGCAATGCGATCACGGCCACCACGATCAACGACACGGCAGCCATCGCGACGGCGACGAACGCGAGGCGCAGGTGCGCGCGGCGCAGCACGCTTTGCAGCGTCGGGCGCGGCACGCGCGACAGGGAAACGGGCGGAGCGTGCCGTGTCATGGTGCCCCCGGCCGCCGCGCGAGATTGAGCACGTTCGGGTGCACGCGCACCCCGCTGCGGGCGACGGCGTCGAGATTGATGTCGAACGACACGCGTTCGCCGTCGACGTTGAGACAGAACATGCCGCCCGCGGTGCAGGATGGATCGTGTTCCGAAATCGTCAGCACCGGATGGCCGGCCACCGCAGCTCTCACGCGCGCTCTCTCATCTGCGCTCAGGTTGCCGAGATAGACGACGTCGCAGGCGATACCGAGCGCGGGATCGTCGAAGCGCACACGCTGCACGTCGAGCAGCGTCGAGCCGGCCTGCAGCGTGTCGGTCAGGCCGCGTGCATAGTCGGGCCGGCCCGTGACGCACAGATGCAGGCGAACGGGTGTCGTCGGCCAGTGGGTGAAGCTGACGATGCCCAGCACGACCTGACGCACGGCCGTGTCGTGTGACGCGTCAGCGGGATCGGCGGGGCTCGCGGCGGCAACGATGCGCACCGTGTCGACCGGATCGTCGGTGCCGGCGGAAGCGCCGGCGAGCATGGCCTGTGCCGCCCCCAGAACGCAAACGATTGCGACCAGCGCGTGGCGCAGCGGAGCGGTTCGGCCGGGGTGGCCGGGCGCCGTTCGCGCGGCGATTGCCGCCGCGCCCGCTGGCGTCGCTGCAGTCGCGAGACTGGCAGCCGACGCGCACACTTTCGCATCCATGATGGCAACATCCGCTGGCGTCGCTCCGGCGCTGCCTCCCGCCTCCCTCCACGCGCGTGCAGGCACCGAATTACGCGCATGATGGCTTCATCTTAGGTAAAAATTCGCATGACCAACCAGTGGGAAACACCCGCGAGAAACGCTGGAAAGTATGCGGAATCGGCGCTGGGCGCGCGAACGTGTTTGCCGATGTCGATCCGGTGTCGACGGCGGGAAATTGATCAGCGGATTGGACGCGCGTGTACGCCAAACTTCATACGTTCTGTCGCGCGATGTCACTGCCGCCCCATCGCAGTGAAGGCGTCGGGGACGTTGTTCGGGATGACGTGAAGACGCGGTGAACAACTACCGTTCGTCAGCGTCCTCGACGAAGATCTCGAACCATGCGTTCATCACGGCCCAGAAGTCCACGTGCTCAAGCTCGGTCGGACGTTCGTGCCACGCTATCCATCCCATCGGGTTGCCATCATCGGCCCCTTCGCTCGAATCGATGCACAGCCAATCGCCGCTGCCGTTATGAAACACGGTCCGCACGAGATCCGGGGGCACGCCGAGCTTGCGCGTCTCGGCAGGTGTCAGGTCAAGCTTGTCCGTCAGCACAGCCTGGTCGGCGAGCGCCAGCGGTCCCATCGAATTCGCGGGAAAGAACGTCCAGCCGTCATGCACGTTTTGATGGAAAAACCGCAGCGCGTCGGGCAGTGCGGCCCAGAACGGCGCATCAACCGGCGCCCGCTCGCGCAACGGCGCACGACCGATGAAGAAATTCAGGTCGTCGTGCTCGATCGTGTACGGATAGAGCAGCACGACGTCGCCGCCGTCGTAGCGGAACACGGCCGGACGCGCGAGCTTGTCGCGAAAGAACTGCGCGACGGCCGGCAATCGTTCGACGATGCCGGCCCACATCTGCACGAGCGTATCCGCCAGCACGTCGTCCGGCGCGGCGAGCAGCGCGCGCCACACAGGCGGCACATCGACATCGGCCGGAATCTCGTGTGCCGCGAACCAGACGCTGCCGCTCGCCCGGAAGCGCTTCAACTCCGCCGCATAAACCGGTGCGGTCAACTCGATCATTGCGTGTCACCCTCGAATGCCGGAACCCGCGCATTCTACTGCCCGCGTCGTCGCATCGATCGCGAATCGTCGCGCCCAGGCCACCTGCCATGCACGTCTTCTTGGTGCCCCACGCCGCCGCGAGTATGCTTGCAGTTCGCTAACCGTCATTCACCACCACCGATGGATTTCGACGTCATCGTTCTCGGCGCAGGCATCATCGGCGTATCGGCCGCGCTGCACCTGCAGGATCGCGGACGCAAGGTCGCCCTGGTCGATCGCGGCGCGCCCGGCGAAGGCACGAGCTTCGGCAACGCAGGGCTGATCGAGCGCTCGTCGGTCGAACCGTATCCGTTCCCGCGCAGCCCGTTCACGCTGATGCGCTATGCGCTGAACCGCTCGACCGATCTCTACTGGCACAGCGCGTCGCTGCCCGCATTCGCGCCATGGCTGGCACGTTTCTGGTGGGAATCGGCGCCGCTGCGGCACGCGGCAGCGTCGCGCGACATGCTGCCGCTGATCGAGCGTTGCATCGTCGAGCACGACGCGCTGATCGCGCGGGCCGGCGCCGGCGAGCTCATCCGCGCGAACGGCTGGCTGGAAGCGTTCCGCACGCCGGTCGCATTCGAACGCGGCGTAGCCGACGCCGGACTCACCGCGCGCCGTCACGGGCTCGGCATCACGCCGCTCGATGCCGCCGCGCTGCTCGCGCACGAACCGAGCCTCGCGCCCGGCTTCTGCGGCGCGCTGCACTGGCTCGATCCGAAAAGCGTCGTCGACCCGTCCGCGCTCGTCAAAGCGTACGCCCACCTCTTCGTGCAAGGCGGCGGCACGCTGCTGACGGGTGACGCCGCGAGCCTCGATGCCCTGTCGCCGGGCTGGCAGGTCAGGACGCAGGACGGCATCGCCGCCGCGCCGGCCGTGGTCGTCGCGCTCGGCCCGTGGTCCGACACGGTGTTCGGCAAGTTCGGCTACAAGATCCCGCTGCGCGAGAAGCGCGGCTATCACATGCACTACGCGCCGTCCGCGCGCGGCGTGCCGTCGGCGCCGATCGTCGATCGCGAATACGGTTACGTGATCGCCCCGATGAAGCGCGGGCTGCGGCTGACGACCGGCGTCGAAATCGCGCGCCGCGGCGTACCGCCCACCGGCGTGCAGCTCGAACGCGCGGAACGCGTCGCGCGGCCGGTGTTCGGTTTCGGCGAGCGGCTCGACCCGCAACCGTGGCTCGGCTTCCGGCCGTGCACGCCCGACATGCGCCCGGTGATCGGCCCCGCGCCCGCGCATCGCGGGCTGTGGTTCGCGTTCGGGCACAACCATCACGGGCTGACGCTCGGCCCCGTCACGGGCCGCCTGCTGGCCGAGATGATGACGGGCGAAGCGCCATTCACCGATCCGGCGCCATATCGCGCCGATCGCTTCTGACCCGGCACCGCATCGACGCGCGCTCAGTCGAGCGCGCGGCCGAAGATGCGGATCACTTCGTCGAGATGTTCGGCCATCGCGCGGCGCGCGGCGTCCGGGTCGCGTGCGCGGATCGCATCGAGGATCGCGCGGTGTTCCTGTTCCGACCGGTGCGGCATGTCGTTCGGCATGTACAGCGACTGCAGCCGCTGGAACATCAGGTCGTACTTGTGCGCGAGCAACTGCTTGATCATCAGCGCATACGCGGCGTTGTCGCTCGCTTCCGCGATGCGGATATGAAACAGCCGGTCGCCCGGATGCGTGAGCGAGCCGCTGCGGTTGTCGTCCTGGTTGCGCAGGAACGCTTCGTGGATCCCTTCGATCTGCTCGTCCGAGCCATGCTTCGCGGCAAGCGACGCGGCTTCCGGCTCGATCAGCCGGCGCGCCTGCAACAGCGCGAACGGCGGGATTTCGGTATCGAGGTCGAGTGCGATGCCGAGTTCGGGATCGATCTCGATGATCGTGAAGGGCGTGGCCTTCGCCGCGAGGGCGGGCGTGGGCTCGGGTGCGGCGGCCGTTTCGGGATGGCGCACCTTCACGCCGTCGCCGACACGCACGCTCACGAGGCCGCTCACTTCGAGCGCGATCAGCGCCTCGCGCACCGACGTGCGCGATACGCCGAACTGTTCGGCCAGTTCGCGCTCGGGCGGCAGATAGCTGCCCGGCGGAAAATCGCCGGACTCGATCATCGCACTGAGCTTGTCGGCGATCTGCTGGTAGAGACGGCGGTTCTGAATCGGCTGGATGGACATACGTTGATGCAGGTGATCGGTTTCGTTCCGGACGGTCTGACGAATCGAACAGACCGTTCGCGCCTATTTTATATGCCGCGCTTCACCGCGCCCGGCACCGCGTAGCAACGCGCGGCGGTACCGCCCCACAGCGCGTGGCGCTCGGCCGCCGACAGCCGCGATTCGGCCCAGCGTTCGACGATCGACGCGACTTCGTCATACGACGCGGCCAGCAGGCACACGGGCCAGTCCGACCCGAACATCAGCCGCTGCGGGCCGAATGCGTCGAGCGCCGCGTCGAGACACTGCTCGATATGCCGGACGTCCTTCCCGCGCAGGCCGCGCCGCCAGTCGGCTTCGGTCACTAGCCCCGACACCTTGCACGCGACATGCGGCAGCGCGCCCAGCTCGCGCAACGCGGCGCGCCAGCGTGCGAGCGCGGTGTCGTCGCGCTCGAAGTCGGCGAGCGCGGGCTTGCCGACATGATCGAGCACGAGCCAGTGCGCGTCGTGCCGCGCGCAGAATGCTTGCACGTCCGGCAACTGCCGCTCGAACACGAGCACGTCGTACACGTAGCCCTGCGCCTGCAGCCATGCGACGCCGCGGTTGAAGCCCGGCTCCGCGACGAACGCACCGGCATCGGCTTCGTCCTGCACCTGGTGGCGGAAGCCACGCAGCTTCGGGCTGCGCCATTCAGCGATACGATCCGCGAGCTGCGGCGCGGCAAGATCCTCCCAGCCGACCACCGCCGCGATGCGCGCATCGTCGCGCGCGAGATCGAGCAGGAACGCCGTCTCGTCGCGCCCGGCGCGCGCCTGCACCGCGATCGACGCGCCGAGCGCCTGCGCATGCATCAGCGGCCATAGCGCGTCGGGCAGGTAGTCACGGGCGAGCACCCCCATCCCGGCGCCGATCCACGGGTAATCGGCGGCGCGATAACGCCAGAAGTGCTGATGCGAATCGATGCGCACTGCGCCCATGATGCCCTCGTGTCCGGTCGCGGCGGCGGCACGCGCCACCGCCGCTCGACGCAACGTTCAGTCGTACAACACCGCCGCGATCTTCGGATCGTCGATATTGGTCTTGTCGTACCAGTAGAAACCGGTATCGATGACCTTCGGCAGCTTCTCGCCCTTGATCGCCTTCACGGCCGATTCGACGGTCTTGTAGCCGATCCCGATCGGGTTCTGCGTGATCGCGCCGGCCATCAGCCCGCTGCGGATCGCGTCCTTCTGTTGCTTGCCGGAATCGTACCCGACGATCACGACCTTGCGCTTCATCTCGCGCACGCCATTGACCACGCCGATCGCCGAGCCTTCGTTGGTGCCGAACAACCCCTTGAGCTTCGGATACGCCTGCAGGATCGACTTCGTCACCTCGGTCGACTTCAGCTGGTCGCCTTCACCGTACTGCACGGTCACGACCTGCACCTTCGGATGCGCCGCTTTCATCCGTTCGAGAAAGCCGTCGCGGCGGTCGATGCCGGTGCGGCTCGTCTGGTCGTGCGCGACCACGGCCACCTCGCCTTCGTCGCCAATCAGCGCGGCGAGCTTGTCGGCGGCCAGCGACGCGGCGGCCTTGTTGTTGGTCGCGGCCGTCGTCACCGGGATGTCGCTGTCGACGCCCGAGTCGAACGCGATCACCGGGATCTTCTCGCCCTGCGCCTTCTTCAGGAGCGGCAGCGCGGCCTTGCTGTCGAGCGCCGCGAAGCCGAGCGCGGCCGGCTTCTTCGCGATCGCGGCCGACAGCATGTCGATCTGCTTGTCGACCATTGCCTCGGTCTCGGGGCCTTCGAACGTCACCTTCACCTTGTAGTCCTTCGCGGCCTGCATCGCGCCCGCCTTCACGGCCTGCCAGAACTGATGCTGGAAGCCCTTCGAGATCAGCGGGATGTAGGTTTCCTGCGCGTGCGCGCCGGCCGTGACGCCGACGGCGAACGTCAGCCCGACGATCGCGTTCAACACCTTGCTCCTGATCACTTCGCGTCTCCTTTTTTCGTATCGACTGGAACGACTGGGACGCCGGCCGGAACCGGCGATGAAGCACATGCCTGCGTGAATGCGTGCGTCAGCGGCGGCGCCGGCGCAGGATGTCGACGTAGACGGCCAGGATGATGATCACGCCCGTCACGACCGTCTGCCACTCCTGCGCGACCGACATGATGCGCAGGCCGTTCGTCAGCACGCTCATGATGAACGCGCCGATGATCGTGCCGACGATGCTGCCCGCGCCGCCCGACAACGACGTGCCGCCGATCACGACGGCCGCGATCGCATCGAGCTCGTAGCCCTGCCCGAGCGCGGGCTGCGCGGAATTCAGCCGCGACGCGATCAGCAGCCCGGCGATCCCGCACACCGCGCCGCTGAACGTATAGACCGCGATCTTCCATGCGTCGACGTTGACGCCCGACAGCCGCAGCGCTTCCTCGTTGCTGCCGAGCGCGAACGTGTAGCGGCCGAAGATCGTCCGGTTCAGCACGATCGACGCGCCGATCGCGACGAGGAACAGGATCAGCACCGCGTTCGGAATCGGCAGCGCGGGGATCAGGTTGCCGATCAATGAATCCTGCGCGATCGACGTGAAGCCCGGCGTGTCGTTGAAGTAGATCGGCCGCGTGCCCGAAATCACGAGCGACAGCCCCTTGAGCAGCATCATCATGCCGAGCGTCGCGATGAACGGCGGCACCTTCATCTTCGCGATCACGAAGCCCGACACGCAGCCCGACAGCGCGCCGAAGCCCAGCGCGGCCAGGATCCCGAGCGGCAGCGGCATGCCCCAGTTCGTCAGCACGACGCCGGCCATCACCGCACAAAACGTCATCAGCGTGCCGACCGACAGGTCGATGCCCGACGTGATGATCACATAGGTACAGGCGACGGCCAGCACACCGTTGACGGCGGTGGCCTGCAGGATCGCGACGAGGTTGTCGACTTCGAGAAAGTTCGGCGACGCGATGCTGAAGAACACGATCAGCAGCACGAGGCTCGCGAACGCGAGCAGCTTCTGCCGCGCGGCCGGGTTGAAGAAGCGGGCGCGGAAGCCGGATGCGCCGGCCGGCGTGTCGCCGGACGCGAGAGGCGGAACGGGATGCGTATCGTTGGACATGATCGTAGGGGCTGAATCAGGACAATACGGTCGACTCGCGCTGCGTCGCGAGCTGCATGATCTTTTCCTGCGTGGCGTCGGCCGCGCGCAATTCGCCGGTCACACGCCCTTCGCACATCACGAGAATCCGGTGGCTCATGCGCAGCACCTCGGGCAATTCCGACGAGATCATCACGATCGCCTTGCCGTCGGCGGCGAGCGCGTCGAGCAGCTTGTAGATCTCGCTTTTCGCGCCGACGTCGATGCCGCGCGTCGGCTCGTCGAAGAACAGGATGTCGCAGTCGCGCAGCAGCCACTTCGCGATCACGATCTTCTGCTGGTTGCCGCCCGACAGCAGGCGCGCCGGCTGCGCGACCGACGGCGTGCGGATCGCGAGCTGCCGCACGTACGACTGCGCGGTGTCGCGCAGCGCACGCGCATCGAGAAACACGCCGCGGCGCACGAAGCGGCGCAGGCTCGACAGCGCGATGTTGTTCTGCACGTCCATCCCGACCGCGAGCCCGAAGTGCTTGCGATCTTCCGACAGGTAGCCGATGCCGTGCTTCACCGCATCGGCCGGCGTGCGGATCGTCACGGTCTTGCCGTGCACGCGGATCTCGCCCGCGTCGACCGGATCCGCGCCGAACACCGCGCGCGCGACCTCGGTGCGGCCTGCGCCCATCAGCCCCGCGAAGCCGAGAATCTCGCCGCGCCGCAGCGTGAAGCCGACGTCGCGAATCGCGCGGCCGCGCGACAGCCCGCGCACTTCGAGCGCGACGTCGTTCGCGGACGTATCGGGCGGCGTGCGGGATTCGGTGGCGAGCTGGCGGCCGACCATCATCGCGATGATCCCGTCCATCGACGTGTCCGCCATCGGCACGGTCGCGACGATCTTGCCGTCGCGCATCACGGTCACACGATCGGCGATCTGGCGCAGCTCGTCCATCTTGTGCGAGATATAGACGATGCCGACACCGTGCGTGCGCAGGTCGCCGATGATGCGGAACAGCTCGGCGATCTCCGCGTTGTTGAGCGCGGCAGTCGGCTCGTCCATGATCAGCACGCGCGAGTCGAACGACAGCGCCTTCGCGATCTCGACCATCTGCTGCTTCGCCACCGTGAGCCGGCCGACCGGCGTGCGCGGGTCGAGATCGAGCCGCATCCGCGCGAAGATCGCGGCCGCGTCGCGGTTGAGTGCCGCTTCGTCGACGAACACGCCGAAGCGGCCGCGCGGCTCGCGGCCGATGAAGATGTTCTGCGCGACGCTCAGGTGGTTCATCAGGTTCAGTTCCTGATGGATGATGCCGATCCCGAGCGCCTGCGCGGCGCGCGGATCGGCGATCTCCACCGCGCGGCCGTCCATCCGGATCTCGCCTTCGTCGCGTGGGTAGACGCCCGCGAGGATCTTCATCAGCGTGGACTTGCCGGCGCCGTTCTCGCCCATCAGCGCATGCACTTCGCCGGCACGCAGGTCGAAACGGCAATCGTCGAGCGCCTGCACGCCCGGGAAGCGCTTGCCGATGCCGGTCAGCGCAATCAGCGGCGGCACGGTGTTCGGGTTCAGGTCGGGTTGCATGGATCGCCGCCCTTAGCCGATCGCACGGTCGAGATGCGTATAGCCGCCGTCGACGAACAACCATTGGCCCGTCGTGTGCGATGCGCGGTCCGACAGCAGGAATACGGCCGTATCGGCAATTTCCTCGGCCGTCGTGAAGCGCTTGCCGAGCGGCACCTTGCCGGCGATGGCGGCAAGCTTCGCGTCGGGATCGTCGAAGCCGGCGAGCCAGTTCCGGTACAGCGGCGTCATCACCTCGGCCGGGATCACCGCGTTCACGCGCACGCCGTCGTCGCGCAGTGCGACGGCCCATTCGCGCGTCAATGCAAGCTGCGCGCCCTTCGATGCGCAATAGCCGCTCGTGTTGCCCTGCCCGGTCACGGCCGTCTTCGACGAGAGGTTGACGATCGCGCCGCGCGCCGCCTTCAGGTGCGGCACGCAGTAGTGCGCCATCACGTAGTAGTGGATCAGGTTGCGTTCGAGCGACGCGACGAACGCATCGCGCCCGGCATCGAGTCCGATGCTGTCGTTGACGCCCGCGTTGTTGACCAGGCCGTCGAGGCGGCCGAAACGCGCGATCGTTTCCGCAACCGCGTCGCGGCACCGCGCATCGTCCTGCAATTCGACGGACACGCACGTGGCCTGCGGCTGCTTCTGCACGAGTGCGCGCCAGAACGCATCGTCGGGCGCGTGGCGCGCGAACACCACCGGGATCGCACCTTCTTCGGCCAGCCGCATCGAGATCGCGGCGCCGATGCCCGACGCGCCGCCGGTCACGATCACGACCTTGTGTTGCAGATTCAAATCCACTTCGCGTCTCCGTCGTTCATGTTGTCGGCACGCATGACGCGCGTCGCGCGCGGCCGTGCTTCAGCCGCGGAACCGGTATTGCTCCAGCGATTCGGGCTTCATCTCGATCGAGAAACCGGGCGCCGTCGGCGGCATGTACGCCGCACCGCGCACCACGCACGGCTCGACGAAATGCTCGTGCAGGTGATCGACGTACTCGGTCACGCGCCCTTCCTTCGTGCCGGAAATGCACACGTAGTCGATCATCGACAGATGCTGCACGTACTCGCACAGCCCGACGCCGCCCGCATGCGGGCACACGGGCAGCCCGTACTTCGCGGCCATCAGCATCACCGCGAGAATCTCGTTCACGCCGCCGAGCCGGCACGCATCGATCTGCACGACGTCGATCGCGCCGCGCGCGATGAACTGCTTGAACAGCACGCGGTTCTGGCACATCTCGCCGGTCGCGACCTGCACCGGCGCGATCGCCTCGCGGATCTTGCGATGCCCTTCGACGTCGTCGGGGCTCGTCGGCTCCTCGATGAACCACGGCCGAGCGAACGCCAGCTCGCGCACCCAGTCGATCGCCTCGTCCACTTCCCACACCTGGTTCGCATCGATCATCAGCTTGCGGTCCGGGCCGATCACCTCGCGCGCGATCGTCACGCGGCGGATGTCGTCTTCCAGGTTCGCGCCGACTTTCAGCTTCACGTACTCGAACCCCGCTTCGACGGCTTCGCGGCACAGCCGCCGCAGCTTGTCGTCGCTGTAGCCGAGCCAGCCGGCCGACGTCGTGTAGCACGGGTAGCCGTCGCGCTCGAGCAGCGCGATCCGTTCGGCCTTGCCCGGCGCCTGCCGGCGCAGCAGGTCGAGCGCTTCGTCCGGCGTCAGGCAGTCGGTCAGGTAGCGGAAGTCGATCGCGCGCACCAGCTCCTCGGGGCGCATCTCGGCCACGAGCCGCCACAGCGGCTTGCGTTCGGCCTTCGCCCATAGATCCCATACCGCATTGACGACGGCGCCCGTCGCCAGATGGATCGCACCCTTGTCGGGGCCGATCCAGCGCAACTGGCTGTCCGACGTGACGTGGCGCCAGAAACGGCCCATGTCCGCACGGATCCAGTCGAGGTCGAGGCCGACGACGAGGTGACGCATCGCGTCGATCGCCGCGCAGCAGATCTCGTTGCCGCGCCCGATGGTGAACGTGAGCCCGTGACCTTCGAGCCCGTCGCGGTCGGTTTCGAGCACGACGTAGGCCGCCGAATAATCGGGGTCCGGATTCATCGCATCGGAGCCGTCGAGCTGGCGTGAGGTCGGGAAGCGCACGTCGAGGACGCGCATCGATCGAATGATAGGCATGACGAATCGTCCGCGAAAGGAAATCAGGCCTGTACGGTGCGCTGGCGTTGCTCGCCGAGCCCGTCGATGCCGAGCGTGATCACCTGCCCGGCGCGCAGATAGACGGGCGGTTTCTGCCCGAGACCGACACCCGGCGGCGTGCCGGTCGAGATCACGTCGCCCGGCTGCAGGCTCATGAAGCGGCTCAGGTAGCTGATCAGGTGCGGCACGCGGAACACCATCGTCGCGGTCGTGCCGTTCTGGTAGCGATGGCCGTCGACGTCGAGCCACAGCCGCAGCCCATGCGGATCGGGCACTTCGTCGGCCGTCACGAGCCACGGGCCGAGCGGCCCGAACGTGTCGTTGCCCTTGCCCTTGTCCCACGTGCCGCCGCGTTCGAGCTGGAATTCGCGCTCCGACACGTCGTTCACGACGCAGTAGCCGGCGACGTGCGACAGCGCGTCGGCTTCCGCGATGTAGCGGCCGCCCTGGCCGATCACCACGCCGAGCTCGACTTCCCAGTCGGTCTTCTCCGAGCCGCGCGGGATCTCGACGTCGTCGTTCGGCCCCGAGATCGCACTCGTCCATTTGCCGAACACGACCGGCTCCTTCGGTACTTCCATCCCCGATTCGGCCGCGTGGTCGGAATAGTTGAGCCCGATGCAGATGAACTTGCCAACGCGGCCGACGCACGCGCCGAGCCGCGGCGTGCCTTCGACCAGCGGCAATGACGACGGTGGAATGCCACGCAGCCGCGCGAGCGAGGCCGGTAACAGCGCGTCGCCGGCGATGTCATCGATCACGCCGGACAGGTCGCGGATCCGGCCCTGCGCATCGAGCAGGCCCGGCTTTTCATGGTGTTTGTCGCCAAATCTCAGCAGTTTCATGTCGTCTTGAGCGGAAACGGAAAGTGAAGGGGAAGGCGCGGTCAGTTTGACCAGCCGCCATCGATCAGGTGGATCGCGCCGGTCGTGAACGACGCTTCGTCGGATGCGAGGTACAGCGCGAGCGCGGCCACTTCTTCCGCGCAGCCGATGCGGCCGATCGGCTGGCGCGCAACGAACGCCTGGCGCACCTCGTCGGTCGACAGGTGGCGCGTGCGCGCCTGGTCCGCGATCCGCTGCTCCAGCGACGGCGACTCGATCGTGCCCGGGCAGATCGCATTGCAGCGGATGCCCCGCTCGACGAAATCGGCGGCGACCGCCTTGGTCAGCCCGATCACGGCCGCCTTGGTGGTGCCGTAGACGAAGCGGTTCGGCACGCCCTTCACGCTCGATGCGGCCGACGCCATGTTGACGATCGACGCGCCGCCGGCTGCGAGCATCGCGGGCAGCAGCGCGCGGATCAGCCGGTACATCGACGTGACGTTCAGGTTCAGCGAGAACGCCCATGCATCGTCGTCGCAGTCGAGGATCGAGCCGTGATGCACGAAGCCCGCGCAGTTGAACAGCACGTCGAACGCGCGCTCGTTCGAGGCGAGCGCGGCGACGTCCTGCGCATCGGTCACATCGAGCCGCCGCGTGGTCAGCCGGCCGCCCGCGCGTTCGGCGTCGGCCTCGAGCCGCACGAGCGCGGCTTCGTTGATGTCGGTCGCCAGCACGTCGGCGCCCTCGCTCGCGAACCGCAGCGCGGTCGCGCGGCCGATGCCCTGCCCGGCCGCCGTCACCAGCGCGCGTTTGCCCTGCAATCTCATGAGCAACTCTCCCGAAAATGCCGGCCACCCGTCGGCCGATTGGCACAAAGGACTAAAGGTCCAACCAATCATAGGAAGTGATCCCGTGTTTGTCACGAAATCGGGATTCAGTATTTACCCGGGCGGGGAAATCGGGCGGTTGCGCAAAGATTCGGCGTTCGACGGTCCCCGGGAGCGCGCCCGGGGATCCGCACAACGCCAATACCGGCGGGTTTCCTGGCCGGTTGACAGCACACGTCCGGCGCCGCAGCGCGCCAAACTGACAAAAAAGTCATGTTCGCGTCAGGGTCTCAACGGGATGCGCGCGCCATCATGGCGTACCGGACTGCGCTTCCGGTCCATCGCCACCCCGCCCGCGTTCGATCCCTGCGGGCACCTCCGTCCCCCGGCGATGGGCTCCGTGACTGGGCGAGCAGACACGGCGCGCAGGCCGATTTTCCGCCCCGGACTTCGTGTCCGGGGCGTTTTTGTCTGTGGTTTCCCAAGAAAATAAGCGTGGATTGTTTCTAAATCGGCAAAAGGTAATTTGAGCCAGACAGGATGTTTTTTCCGGTCACAGACGCTTACATTTAGCGCACCACTCATGGAAACCGCTACGGATTCGCCATCGGGTAGTGACATCCACTGCCACGGCCGAACCGCACGAGCTTTAGGAAACGGCAAAATGAAGGCCTCCAAATCCCTGCCTGCGCTCGATCCCGCCGACGTCCACGTCGAAATCCTCGAACGTTCCGATACGCTGCTCGTCGTCCGCTGGGTCGAGCCCGGCCGCTGTCACTACGGTGAACAGCGCTGGCGCCGCCGCTTCGCGCAACGCACCGGCACCTGCGCGCTGTCGCGTCAGGTGATCCAGCGCGGCGACGAAGTCTTCCGCCCGGCCGAGCGCCCGGCACCCGCGAATGCGGCCGCGATGATCTCCGCCGCCGAAGTGCTCGCACTGGCCGGCGGCAGGTAAATCCTGCCGGCCGCGTGTCACGGCACGCGGCACCATACGATGCGCGAGCGCTAGAAGCGCCGGTCTAATTCCCCCGCTTGTCTGCCACGCCCGCGCGCACTATCGTTACACCATTCAATGTAACGATTACGCGCCGCGGCCGCCCGGTCGCGCCGATGGAGGCAGACATGCATGCATGGAGCGCGCGCCACGTCCCGGCGCAAGGCGGCAAGGTCGCGGTCGTGACCGGCGCCAACAGCGGGCTCGGCTGGCAACTCGCGGAAACGCTGGCCGCGAAAGGCGCGACGGTCGTGATGGGCTGCCGCGACGCCGCCCGCGCCGCACAGGCGGCCGACGCGATCCGCCGACTCCATCCCGATGCCCGCGTCGAAGTCGACGCGCTCGACCTCGCCGATCTCGCGTCGATCGCACGCTTCGCGGCCGATGTGGCCGAACGCCATGGCCGCGTCGACATCCTCTGCAACAACGCCGGCGTGATGTTCCTGCCGCGGCGCCAGACGCACGACGGCTTCGAGATGCAGTTCGGCACCAACCACCTCGGCCATTTCGCGCTGACCGGCCATCTGCTGCCCGCGCTGGGCGCCGCCCGCCGGGCGCGCGTCGTGACGATGTCGAGCGGCTTCAACCGCGGCGGACGGATCCGTGTCGACGACCTGCGCGCCGAGCACCGCTACAACCGTTATCTCGCCTATTGCGACAGCAAGCTCGCGAACCTCGTGTTCGCGATCGAACTGCAGCGCCGGTTCGAGCGCGCGGCATTCGCCGGGATCAGCGTGGCCGCGCACCCCGGCTACGCGGCGACCAACCTGCAGTTCGCGGGCCCGGCGATGGACAGCTCACCCGCCCGTGCCGCGCTGATGCGGGCCGCGAACCGTTATCTCGCCCAACCGGCCGACCAGGGTGCGCTGCCCGCGATTCATGCGGCAACCGCACCCGATCTCGCGGGCGGCGCGTATCTCGGGCCGTCCGGCTGGTTCGAGTCGCGCGGGCTGCCGGCGCCCGCGAGCGTGCCGCGTGCGGCGCGCGACGTGGCCTCGGCGGCGTTGCTGTGGGAAGCCTCGGAAGCCGCGACGGGCGTGCGTTTCCTCAGTTCGGGCGCGCCGGCCGGACGCGCGCCGGGACGACCGTTCGACACGACGGCCGAAGTGCGCTGAAACACGCATCGCCCTCCGTCACAATCTTCATACTTATTACATCACCCGAAAAGAAAGTCGATTGAAAGCCTGATTTGACGCGCTACTGTTACCACCCAGGAAACAATCTATCGTCAAAATCAGCGTTTACCCTGAACCCTCCGATGACTAAGATTTGATCAATCGCTTAAGACATGGTGTCGCGAGCGAACTCAATAAAACACCGGAGGTCATCATGAAATCGCTCGTTTCCGCAGTCGTTGCCGCTGCCGCCCTGTCCGCTTCGTTTGGCGCATTCGCTCAAAGCACCGTGACCCGCGCTCAAGTGCGCAACGAACTGGTTCAGCTCGAAAAGGCCGGCTACAAGCCGGGCCTGGCGAGCCCGTACTACCCGAACGACATCCAGAGCGCCGAAGCGCGTGTTCATGGTGCCGACACCAGCGGCTACGGCGCGCAACCTGCTCCGCTCGTCCACTCGGGCGCCCCGGCTGCAGCGTCGTCGAACGCTCGCGACTCGATCTTCTTCGGCCAGTAAGCCGATGCGCCCTCGGCGGGCGCCGCGCGTCGCGCGATGAAGACGTATCAGGACGAGCCCCCTTGCGGGGCTCGTCCTTTTTTATGAAACGCATACCTCCGCCGCCCGGCAACGGGTGGCTTCGCCCGGGCGCCTCGCGTCCGGGCGCTTTTTCATCTGCGAGGTACGCGTGCTGGCAGGATGAAGCCGCGCGCCCCCGTCAATGCGGCACAGCCGCGGCGGGCGCCGAACGCGACAACACGCGCCACCGCGACAGCAGCTCGTCGCGATCGATGTAGCAGCCCTGCAGGTGCCGGCGGCCGGTGGACGGATCGAATTCGGTGCGCGCATGCATCACGCGCCGGTTGTCGAACGCCCACATGTCGCCCGCCCCCAGCCGGCGCTGCACGCGAAAACGCGGCTCGCGTGCAAGCGCGAGGAACCGCCGGTACGCACGATAGACGGCCGCGACCGAACCGGCCGGTGCATCGAGCGGCCCGCGCAGGAAGTTCGCGACGCGCACCTCGGTGACGTTGCCGCGCGCATCGAGCCCGATCACCGGCGCCGAGCAGCGGTAGTCGCTGTGCGCACTCTTGTTCCAGAACTCGAACGGCGTCGACGCGAGTTGTTCAAAATCGGCCGGATGCTCGCGCCGCAGCGCATCCGCGAGCGCGAAACCGTCGAGGAACACGCTGTCGCCACCGGTCGCGTCGTTCGCGAGGCAATGCAGGAACTGCACGCCCGGCTGCAATTCGCGGGTCGGCAGATCGGTATGCGGCGGCAGGTTCAGTGACGTATACGCATTGCTGTCCGGACGCGGCTTCGATTCGACGTCGAACAGCACGCCGAAATTGCTCTCGCGAATCAGCCCGATGCGGCGCGCGATCTCGTCGACGCGGCCGCGCTCGGCCGGCACGCCTTCGACGAGCGTCAGCCCCGTGCGTTGCAACGCGGCCAGCCACGCGAGCAACGCGTGATCGTCCTCCATCACGTCGCGCCACGCGAACACGCCGATGGCCGTCGCGTCGTTGCCAGTCCACACGTGCCGCCCGTGCGCCGCCTGGCGCTCCGCGCGCGACGCGTCGTCATACGCATGCGCGCGCAACCAGCCCGGCGACCACGCGCTGCGATGCCCGTCGTTCCACTCGACATGCAGCGCGCCGTCGGTTTCGACGTGCACCGTGAGCGCGGCGAGATCCTCGCGCGCGTCGGCGATCTCGAACACCTGTTCACGCGTGACGGCGTGCACGCATGCGGAACACGCGCAGTTGTCACGCAGCCAGTCGAAATGAAACGGCGATCGTCGCGTGTCGCTCCACTCGACGTCCACGGCACCATCGGCGATCGTCGCCGCTGCGATGGCCGCGTCGGCCGAAAACGTCCGCCAGTCCTCGATACGGTGTTGCGCTGCCTGCATCGTTGCCTCCCGGAAACGCCCGCTACGCGTGTGGTGCGAGCAGAAACCCGCCGACCGTCCGGTGCAGCCGCGCCGCCTGCGGGCTCGTTCCGAGCGCGCGCCAGCAGCCGTGCACCAGCCCTTCTCCCATCCAGTAGTGCGCGACACTGCCGGCCGCGCGAATCCGTTCGACGTACACGCGCGCATCGTCGCGCAGTGGATCGTGTTCCGCGCCGATCGCGAGCACGGGCGGCAGGCCGTCGAAACGCGCCGCCGCGAGCGGCACCGATGCGCGCAACAGCGGGTTGCCGTCTCGCAGCGCATCGATCAAGTCGCCCTCCCAGTAGAGCGCGCGATAGCGATGGACGTCGTCGAGCGTCAGCATCGGCGCGTGCGCTTCCGTTTCGCGCGCGGGCGATTGCGGTTCGAACCCGAGCATCGGATAGACGAGCGCGATGCCGTCGACACCGCCTTCGCCCGCATCGCGCAACGCGGTGGCCACGGCTGCCGCGAGCATGCCGCCCGCGCTGTCGCCCGCGAGCGTCAGCGGCTGCTCGCACGGCCCGAACGGCCAGCGCGCATCGCGCGCGGCGCGCGTGACATCCAGACAATCTACGAGCGCAGCCGGCGCGCGATGCTCGGGCGCCAGCCGGTAATCGACTGCGATCACGTCGAGCCCCGTATCGGCCGCCAGTTGCGCGGTAATCAGCGCGTGACTGTCGAGCGAGCCGACGACGAAGCCGCCGCCATGAAAGAACAGCACGGTGCCGCGCGGCGTGCCGTGCGCGGACGCGTAGCGCCGCAGCGCGATCGCGCGGCCGTCGGGTGCCTGCCAGACGGCGTCCTGCTGCACGATCCCGGCCGGCAGCGCGGCCGGGGTCCATTCGGCCGCGAAGCGGTCGTAGAGACGGCGCTGCTCGCTGGCCGAGCGTGCCGCCGCGTCGGCCGGATACCACGCGTCGACGGCTGCAACGAACGTCGCGATTTCCGGTTCGAGCATCGTGTGCGCTCCGCGGTCGAAGGTTCGCGCCGGCTAGCGGCGCGGCGGCAGCCCGATCACGCGGCCCGCATACGCGGGTGCCGCGCAATCGTGCTGCAACGCATGCAGCTCGGCCACACGTGCGGCCACGTCGTCGTCGAACGGCGCCGACTTCGTGCCGTCGCGCGTATCGACGTGCAGCAGCATCTGCTCGCTCGCCGACACCGCGCCGTCATGCCCGGCCGCGAACAGTTCGAGATACAGGTGCAGCCGCTTCGCGTCGTGCGCAAGCACACGCGCGTCGACGCGCACCTGCGTGCCCTCCTTGATCTCTTGCAGGTAGTTCACATGCGCTTCGAGCGTGTAGACCGAGCGGCCCCGCTCGCGACGCGCGGCGTCATCGAGGCCGATGCGATCCAGCAGCGCATCGGTCGCGAAGCTGAAAATCAGCAGGTAAAACGCATCGCGCAGATGGCCGTTGTAGTCGACCCATTCGGGTCGCACGACGTCGCGGTATATCGTCAGCGGGGTATCGCCCGTCATCGTCTCTCGTCCTCAGTCTTCGAATCGCATACCGTGCCGCGCCTTCACCGCGGCGATCGACTTCAGCACCTCGGTGATGCACTCGTCGCGATAGCGTTCGAGTTCCTTGATGCTGCGCGTGCCCTGCTGTTCGGTCGTGCCTTCGACGACGCTGTCGATCAACGCATCGGTGAGCGTGGGTGCGACCAGCTTCGTCCACGGCAGTTCGAGCGCGGGGCCGAACTGCTGCATGAAGTGTCGCATGCCCGCGTCGCCGCCGGCGAGCGTGTAGGTCAGGAACGTGCCCATGAACGACCAGCGGATGCCCGCGCCGAAGCGGATCGCGTCGTCGATCTCACCGGTCGTCGCGACGCCTTCGTTGACGAGGTGCAGCGCCTCGCGCCACAACGCTTCGAGCAGACGATCGGCGATGAAGCCCGGCACTTCCTTGCGCACGTGCAGCGGCCGCATGCCGAGCTTGCGATAGATCTCCATCGCGCCTTCGACCGCTTCCGGCGACGTGCGCGCGCCGCCGAGCACCTCGACGAGCGGCAGCAAGTAGACGGGATTGAACGGATGGCCGACCACGCAGCGCTCCGGATGCGTCGCCCGCGCGTAGAAATCCGTCGGCAGCAAACCCGACGTCGACGACGCGATGATCGCGTCGGGCTTCGCCGCGCGGCTGATCTGCTCGTGCAGTTCGAGCTTCAGCGCCTCGCGCTCGGGCGCGCTTTCCTGGATGAAATCCGCATCGGCGACGCATGCCTCGATCGTCGATACGAAACGCAGCCGTGCAGGATCGGCGCCCGGTGCTAGGCCGACGCGTTCGAGCGCGGGCCACGCGTTCGCGACGTTCGCGCGCAGCCGTTCTTCCGCGCCCGGTGCCGGGTCCCAGACGACCACGTCGAGACCGTGCGCGAGCGCGCGGGAAATCCATCCGCTGCCGATCACGCCGGTGCCGATGGCGGCGAACGTCTTGATGTCGGTCTTCACAGCCATGTCAACGCATCCTTCAAATCAGGGGAAATCGGTGGGCGGCCGCGCCTGTGCGTACCGCCGCGTCATGTCAATCAGTCGGCGAAACCGCTCACGCGAACTCGGCGATCGCACGGCGATCGAGCGGACGCTCGCCGCGTGCCGGCAAGCCGAGCTTGCGGCGGCCTTCGGCCGGCGTCAGCACGCGGCCGCCGAGCCGTTCGACGATCTCTCTCGCGCGCTCGACGAGCGTGCCGTTGGTCGCATGCACGCCACGATCGAGCCAGATGTTGTCTTCGAGGCCGACGCGCACGTGACCGCCGAGCAGCATCGCCTGCGCGACCATCGGCATCTGCATGCGGCCGATCCCGAAGCCGGCCCAGTGCGCGCCCGGCGGCAGGTTGTCGACCATCGCCTTCATCGTGCCCGTGTCGGCCGGCGCCCCCCACGGGATGCCGAGGCACAGCTGGAACAGCGGCGGATCGTCGAGCAGCCCTTCCTTCAGCAGTTGCTTCGCGAACCACAGATGGCCCGTGTCGAAGATCTCCAGCTCCGGCTTCACGCCGAGTTCCTGGATGCGCTTCGCGCCGGCGCGCAGCTGCGCGGGCGTCGACACGTAGATATAGTCGCCGTCGCCGAAATTCAGCGTGCCGCAATCGAGCGTGCAGATCTCGGGCAGCAGCTCCTCGACGTGCGCGAGACGCGTGAGGCCGCCGACCAGGTCGGTGCCCTTGCCGAAACGCATCGGGTCCTCGCCCGGGCCGATCTCGAGATCGCCGCCCATGCCGGCCGTCAGGTTGATGATCACGTCGACGTCGGCCGAGCGGATGCGGTCGACCACTTCGCGGTACAGGTTCGGGTCGCGGCTGCCGCGCCCCGTCTGCGGGTCGCGCACGTGGCAATGCGCCACCGTCGCACCGGCCTTCGCGGCCTCGATCGCGGCGGCCGCGATCTCCTTCGGCGTGACCGGAATCGCCGGATGCTTGCCGACCGTATCGCCCGCGCCGGTGACCGCGCAGGTGATGATGACTTCATGGTTCATGCTGGTTGCCTCGCTTGAATCAGGTTGTGTCGCAATGCGGATGTTTCGTCAGGGCGCGCCGGGTGCGGCGCGCAAGCTGTCACAGGCCGAGATATGCCTTCACGGCCGGCAGCCCGTCCTTGCCGTCGAACGTCTTGACGCCCGCGAGCCACGGATCGAGCACCTGCGGGTTCTTCTTCAGGTACGCCTTCGCGGCATCGGCCGGTTTCGTCTTGTTCATCACCGACTGCATCAGCTGGTTCTCGAGCTGCGTCGAGAAGCGCAGGTTCGTGACGAGCTTGCCGGCGTTCGGGCAGCGTGAAATGAAGTCGGGCGCCGTCAGCGTGTACACACGCGCTTCGCCGTAATTCGGCCCGAACGATGCATCGCCGCCAGAGAGATAGTTCATGCTGAGCTGGATGTTCATCGGATGCGGTTCCCAGCCGAGGAAGACGACCCACTTCTTCTCGCGGATCGCACGCTCGACCGTCACCAGCATCCCGGCCTCGCTCGATTCGACCAGCTTGAAGCCGCCGAGCCCGTACTGGTTCGTGTCGATCATTTTCTGGATCGTCGCGTTCGCGCTGCTGCCCGGCTCGATCCCGTAGATCTTGCCGTCGAGTTCCGCGCGGTGCTTCGCGATGTCCTCGAAGGTCTTCAGGCCGGCCTGGTATTCGTAGCTCGGCACCGCGAGCGTCGCCTTCGCGCCCGACAGGTTCGGCGGTTCGACGACGTTGATCGACTTGTTGTCGAGGAACGGCTGGAGCTGCTTCTGCTGCACGGGCCACCAGTAGCCGAGCGACACGTCGAGCTGCTTGCTCTTCAGGCCGGCGAACGAGATCGGCACCGACGCGATCGTCGTGGTCGGCTTGTAGCCGAGCGCCTCGAACACGGTCGACGCGAGCGCCGTGGTCGACGTGATGTCGGTCCAGCCGATATCCGCGAAACGCACGGTACGGCACGTCGCGGCATCCGTTTCGGCCAGCGCCGCCTGCGTGAACGCGCCGGTCGCCAGCACGGCCGCGGCAAGCGCGGCGATCTTCGTCGACTTCATGGTTCGGTTCCTCCCGGTTGGACTCGCGGCAGCCGGTGCGCGGGGTGTGCCCGGCCTGCATCGTGGGAGTAAAAGTAACGAGCCATATTGGCCGCGAGAAGACCGGCGGCGACCTGTTCTTGACTATTTGCGACTATGAGTGGAAACCACTAGGTTTCTTGAGAGGCTTGATGGACGGGGTTTTCATGGGAATGAAAGACGGATTCAGCTTGTCCACATGCGGCGCGACATATTCCCTTCTGCCGGGCAGGGACGGCGTGCCGATGCGGCGTCGGGCCCGTGGCGCGCGCGCCGCACCGACGAACGGGTGTCATGGGCGCGTGTGAAGCTGGCCCGGCCTCCAGCAGCCGAAAGCGCGTTTCGTATTGCGGAATCTACGTCGAATTCCCGCGCCGCCGCCTTTTCGTCGCTTGAAAACTTGTTTTGCATTGCAAAAATCGCAACGTATCTCATTGAAAAACAAGAAAAAATAATGTCTTATGTCTTATATAAGACATTGCCAAAAGCTCAACGGGCGGCGTTACTATTTATCCCATGCAGTTCGCTTCGACAGACGTAGCGGGCACGCTCAACCAGTTACCCAAACGCGCTTTGCTCTCAGGAGATTGACATGGCCCAGTATCAAGACGACATCAAGGCAGTTGCCGGTTTGAAAGAAAACCACGGCAGCGCGTGGAATGCGATCAGCCCCGAGTACGCCGCCCGCATGCGTGCCCAGAACAAGTTCAAGACGGGCCTGGACATCGCCAAGTACACCGCCAAGATCATGCGTGCCGACATGGCCGCCTACGACGCCGATCCGGCCAAGTACACGCAGTCGCTGGGTTGCTGGCACGGCTTCATCGGCCAGCAGAAGATGATCTCGATCAAGAAGCACTTCAACAGCACCGAACGCCGCTACCTGTACCTGTCGGGCTGGATGGTCGCTGCGCTGCGCTCCGAGTTCGGCCCGCTGCCGGACCAGTCGATGCACGAAAAGACCTCGGTCAGCGCGCTGATCCGCGAGCTGTACACGTTCCTGCGCCAGGCCGACGCTCGTGAACTCGGCGGCCTGTTCCGCGAACTCGACGCCGCCACGGACGCTACCGCGAAGGCCGCGATCCAGGACAAGATCGACAACCACGTCACGCACGTCGTGCCGATCATCGCCGACATCGACGCTGGTTTCGGCAACGCGGAAGCCACGTACCTGCTGGCCAAGCAGTTCATCGAAGCAGGCGCCTGCTGCATCCAGATCGAAAACCAGGTGTCGGACGAGAAGCAGTGCGGCCACCAGGACGGCAAGGTCACCGTGCCGCACGAGGACTTCCTCGCGAAGATCCGCGCGATCCGCTACGCGTTCCTGGAACTGGGCGTGGACGACGGCATCATCGTGGCCCGTACCGACTCGCTGGGCGCCGGCCTGACCAAGCAGATCGCCGTGACCAACACGCCGGGCGACCTGGGCGACCAGTACAACGCGTTCCTCGACTGCGAAGAACTGTCGGCCGATGCACTGGGCAACGGTGACGTCGTCATCAAGCGCGACGGCAAGCTGCTGCGTCCGAAGCGCCTGCCGAGCAACCTGTTCCAGTTCCGCGCCGGTACGGGCGAAGCACGCTGCGTGCTCGACTGCATCACGTCGCTGCAGAACGGCGCCGACCTGCTGTGGATCGAAACCGAAAAACCGCATATCGCACAGATCGGCGGCATGGTCAGCGAGATCCGCAAGGTCATCCCGAACGCGAAGCTGGTGTACAACAACAGCCCGTCGTTCAACTGGACGCTGAACTTCCGTCAGCAGGCGTACGACACGCTGAAGGCAGCAGGCAAGGACGTGTCGGCCTACGACCGTGCGCAGCTGATGAGCGTGGAATACGACGAGACGGAACTGGCCAAGCTGGCCGACGAGAAGATCCGTACGTTCCAGGCCGACGCATCGCGTGAAGCAGGCATCTTCCATCACCTGATTACGCTGCCGACGTACCACACCGCCGCGCTGTCGACCGACAACCTGGCCAAGGAATACTTCGGCGACCAGGGCATGCTCGGCTACGTGGCCGGCGTGCAGCGCAAGGAAATCCGCCAGGGTATCGCCTGCGTGAAGCACCAGAACATGTCCGGCTCGGACATCGGTGACGATCACAAGGAATACTTCAGCGGCGACGCAGCGCTGAAGGCGGCGGGCAAGGACAACACGATGAACCAGTTCTGATACCGGTCATCTCCAGGCGAAACGCCAACCCTTCGGGGTTGGCGTTTTTTTTATCCGGCGCAATCGCGCGCGGCGTGCTCGTCAACCATCGACCTGCGTACTTTCCGCGACCACCCGCACGAACACATCCGCCAGCACCGTCGGCTCGACCGGCACCACCAGCGCGCAAACCGACCTTGCGTCTTCATCTCCAATCGGCACGAAGACGACCCCGTCGATCCCGAGGCTCGCCATCCGTTCCGGCACGATCGCCACGCCATGTCCGGCCGCGACGAGATTCAGCATCGACGTCTTCGGCGACACGATCCGGGCGGCAGCCGGGACGAATCCCCGCTTCAGGCAAAGATCGATCACGACGCGCGCGAGCCCGCCACGCTCCCGATACACGGCCGATACGAACGGCTCGTGCCGCAGCCGCGAGATCGCCGTGCGCTTGCGGCCGGCCAGCGGATGCTCGGCCGGCACCGCCACGCACAAACGCTCGGCCGCGAGCTCGACGAAGCGCACGCGCGGATCGCGGCGCAGCAGCGGCAAACGAACGATCCCGATATCGGCGTTGCCGTTCGCGATCTCCAGGACTTGATCCTCGGACGATGCGCGGTCGAGATCGATCCGCGCGCCCGGACACGCGCTCATGAAGCGCCCGAGCACCGGCATCAGGCTGCCGACGGGAACGGTGCTGGAATGCAGGAGCCGCAATACGCCCGCCTCGCCGCGCGACAACTGCGCGCCCTCGTCGGCCGCGGCGGTCAGCGTTGCCGGAATCGACGCCACGCGGTCGCGATAGATCGCGCCGGCCGGCGTGAGCCGCACCCCCCTCGGCTCACGGTCGAACAGCAGGAACCCCAGTTCGTCTTCCAGTTGACCGATCTGCCGGCTGAGCGCCGACTGCGCGACGTGAAGCGCGCCTGCCGCCGGCGTGAAGCCGCCGAGATCGGCCACGGTCAGGAAATACTGGATTTGCCTCAGCGATGGCATGCCGAAAAGAGATGGATAAGCGCCCGATTTGATATTTGCGTTATACCGTTGCGCTTCCCAGAATGGAAGCCTGCCGTGCCGGACCCACCGTCACCGCCACCTCGCCGGAGCCGCCCTCGTCGTGACTACTCTCCTGTCCTATCTGCTGGTCGTTGCCGCCGGTGTCAGCGTGGCATTGCAACAGGTGCTCAACGCCAACCTCCGCGCGCAGCTCGGCTCGCCGTGGTGGGCCGGCTCGGTCAGCTACCTCGTCGGCCTGGCCGCGATGCTCGCCGTCGCGCTCCTGTCCCCGCATCCGCGCCTGAGCGGTACCGTCACCGGCGCCGGGTCGTGGTTCAGCTGGACCGGCGGATTGTTCGGCGCGCTGTTCGTGGGCATCGCGATCCTGATGGTGCCGCGACTGGGCGCCGCGACGACGCTCGCGCTGATCGTCGTCGGGCAGATGACCGGCGCGCTCGCGTTCGACCACTTCGGCGTGCTCGGCATCCAGCAGCATTCGGCCGGCCCGATCCGCATGGCCGGCGCGGCGTGCCTCATTCTCGGGGTGGTGCTGGTTCGCGCTTGACGCGTCCGCGCCCGATCAGAAGTTGTGCTTCAACCCGGCCGTCACCGCCAATTGCCGACGGCTGGTCGAGTTCGGCAGATTCGGAATCTGCGCGTAGTTCGCCGCCCCACCCGTCACGGGATCGGTGCCGATGCCGTGCCCCGCCGCCTGCTGGAAGATGCCGACCGTATAGAGCGTCGTCTGCTTCGACAGGTTGTAGGTCATGCCCAGGTTCGCCTGATGAAACTTCGGCGAACCGTTCGCGTCGGTCTTCATCGCGTTGTAGATATACGCGGCGCCCAGCGTAAGCGCCGGCGTGACGGAGAAAGTCGCGTTGACCTCGACGATGTCGAAGCGTGCGTCGGCGCCATGCGGATGCGTGGTATCGGCGAAGTACAGGCTGTCGTCGAGCGTCGTATGCGTATAGACGACGCCGACCGTCGCCGGCCCGATCGCATACGACCCGCCCGCGCCGATCGCCCTCAGCGAGCGCGCGTTCTGCAGCTGGCAATACATGGCTGCCGGATTCGAACACGCGAAATCGCCGATATAAGCTTGCGCGCCGCCCAGCGCCGCATCGAGCGGATGATTCAGGTCGAGCACGCCGACGCCGAACGAGAACGGTGCGTGGTTGTAGCTCGCCGCCAGCGCCCAGCTGCGTTGCCGCGAAAAATCCCCGGCGACGCCACCGAACGAAAACGTGCCGCTGAACGCAAACCCCGCCACGGTGGGGCTCGTGTACTGCACCGCACTGTTCAGGTTCAGCGCCGCATTGAGGTTGTCGACGTCGCCGATATGCGCGCCGTACAGCGTGGCCCACGGAATGCTCGACGCATACGGCGCGAGCGTCGTCGTGTAGGAGTCGAACTGGCGGCCGATCGTCAGCGTGCCGTAGCGATCGTTGGCCAACGCGATCCATGCGTTCTGGTTGAACAGCGTGCCGGCCTGCAGGAGACTGCCGTTGTTCATCCAGAAGCTGTTCTCCAGCTTGAACGCGACAGCCGTGCCGCCGCCGAGATCCTCGTTGCCGGTCAGGCCGATGCGCGGCGGCGCGAGGTTGCCGCCCGTCACCTGAACGTTGCGGCCGCCGCGTACCGCACCATCGGCGCCCGTCGTCTGCTGGTTGTTCGTGACCGTGATGCCGGCGTCCACATCGCCATACAGCGTGACGCTGCTCAACGCATGCGCCCCCTGCGTGACGGCGAGCGCCGCCACCGCCGCCGCGATCCTGCGCGGCGTCGTCAGATCCTTCATCGGTCGTCTCCCCCTGATACGTCGTATCCGTGTCGCGGCGCATGCCGGAATCGGAATGCGCGCCTGTCCGCATGCGTGCGCGGCCGACGTAGCGGCAACGCACGCACCCGCCACTACGCTCATGCGTAGTTCATCATCACCGATTTGCTTTCCGTGTACTGGTCGATCACCGCCCGCCCCAGTTCGCGACCGAAGCCCGACTGCTTCATCCCGCCGAACGGCATCGCGTTGTCGAGCAGCGAGTGGCAGTTGACCCATACCGTGCCGGCCGCGATACGCGGAATCAGCTTGTGAATCGCAGACAGGTCGTTCGACCAGATACTCGCGCCGAGACCGTAAGGCGTGTCGTTGGCGAGTTGCACGGCCGTCTCGACGTCGTCGAACGGCATCGCGACGAGCACCGGCCCGAAGATCTCCTCGCGCACGACGCGCATCGCCTGTGTCGTATCGACCAGCACGGTCGGTTCGACGAAGAAACCAGGGCCGTCGATCGCGCGGCCACCCACGGCGGCGCGAGCGCCCTCGCCGAAGCCCGAGTCGATATAGCCGCACACGCGCTGGCGCTGCTTCGCCGAGACGAGCGGGCCGATCTGCGTCGACGGATCCATCCCCGGGCCGATCTTCAGGCTCGCGGCGATCTTCGCGACCCGCTCGATCACGTCGTCGAACACCTTCGCATGGATGTATGCACGCGACCCGGCCGTGCACACCTGCCCCTGGTTGAAGAAGATCGCGTTCGCCACGCCCAGCGCGGCCTTGTCGCGATCGACGTCGGGCAGCACGATCACCGGCGACTTGCCGCCGAGTTCGAGCGACATCCGCGTCATGTTGTCGAGCGCCGCATGGCCGATCGTCTTGCCCGTCTGCGTCGAGCCCGTGAACGCGATCTTGTCGATGCGCGGATCGCGCGACAGCGCGGCGCCGGCCGTGTGACCGTAGCCGGTGACGATATTGACGACGCCGTCCGGAAAGCCGGCCGACTGAATCAGCTCGCCGAGCCGCAACGCGCTGAGCGGCGTATCTTCCGCGGGTTTCAACACCACGGTGCAGCCCGTGGCCAATGCCGGCGCGAGCTTCCACGCGGCCATCAGCAGCGGAAAATTCCACGGAATGATCGCGCCGACCACGCCGACGGGTTCCTTGCGCGTATAGGTGAAGATCTCGCTGTCCGGCATATACGGCATGCCCGCGTCGATCACGCTGCCTTCGATCTTCGTCGCCCAGCCGGCCATGTAGCGGAAGCACTGCGCGGCCATCGCGACATCGAGCCCCTGCGCCACCATCACGGGCTTGCCGTTGTCGAGCGACTCGATCTCGGCCAGCTCGCGCGCATTCGCTTCGACCAGGTCGGCGAGCGCCAGCAGCAGTCGCTCGCGGTCGGTGGTCTTCGCGGTACGCCATGGCCCCGCGTCGAATGCGCGCCGCGCGGCTGCTACAGCTTGCTGCACGTCATGCTCATCCGCTTCGGGCACGCGTGCAAGCACGGTTCCGTCGGCCGGGTTCACGACGTCGAGCCAGCAGCCCGACGCCGCATCGCGCCACTCGGCGCCGATCAGCATCTTCTTCGGCTTCGCGAGAAACGCACGCGTGGCGTCGAGCAGCGGGAAATTGTCGTTTGTCTCCATCTTCGATCTTCCTCGATTTCCTGAATGGGTCGGTCAGTAGCGATCGGCGACGCCGTCGATCCCGCGTGCCTGCAACGCGCGAACGAGGCCGGCGCGCACGGTCGCGACGTCGGAAAAGGCGGGACGGCGGTGCGCGGCGACTTCGGCGGCCGTATAAGGCTTGAAGTCGCGCGGCAGCGCGTCGCGGTTCAGGGTCGTGAGTACCCAGTTGAGCACGTCGGCCAGATCCTGGTCCGACAGCGCCGAGTTCGACGCGCCGGGCACGCGCATCACGTACTCGCGCCCGGCCGGCAGATGCGTGAAATAACCGAGCGAGTTCGCGAGCGGCGGTACCTTGCCGGGGATACCGCCACCCGTCGCCGTGTGGCAGCCCATGCAGTTGAGCACCCAGTGCTGGCGCGCGAGCGCCGCGTCCGCCGGGCCTTCGGCGTGCGCAGGTGCCGCGGCCACACTGACGGCCGCGCCCGCCAGCATCAGCAGCGACGACAGACGACACGACACACTGCCGAGCCACGACGACACCGCGCACCGCGTGCGCGGCGCGGCGTCGCAAACGCTGAACGCGGGGGCGACGTTCACAGGCCGAGCCCCTTGACGACGACTTCACGTTGCGCATGCACGGCCGTGCCGTCCATCGCCTTCGCGCGCGCCGCTCGGATATCGGCCGCCGTGAACGGCTTAGCGTCGCCATGCTGCGCGTTGAGATCGAACACGACGTAGTTGAGCACGTGCGCGATGTCGTCGTCGCTCGCGCTCGCAAACGACGGCATCTTGAAGTTGTAGTGCTTGTCGTGCACCTTGATCTCGCCGAACATCCCGTGCAGCAGCGTCGCGACCAGTTGCGCGCGCCCCGCCTCGGCCGTCGCGTACTTGCCCGGATACTCGGTCAGCGGCGGCGCGAGGCCGTCCTGCCCCTTGCCGCCCGCCTGGTGGCACACCGCGCACTGCGCGTCGAACATGCTCTTGCCGGCCGGGTAATGCACGGTTTCCTGCGCGCCGGCCGCGCCAGCCAACGCGAAGCCCGCCACGACCGTCATGCATGCGACGGCGATTTTTCCAGCTTGCTTCCCTTTCATTGCTTTGCCGCTCCCAGCAGAACCGAAACCGAACAGTGATAGTTCGAATTACCGTTGGCCATGCACCAGTTGATGTCGTTGTTCAACGACAGCTTGTACAGCGGCTTCTCGCGCTCGTTGCGGTTGCAGAAGCACTTTCCGCACGACGTCTTGCCGCAGCAATCGTTGTACGACACGATGTAGTCCGAACCGTCGTGCGGGTTGCGGCACGTGCCGATCCAAGTGATCGGCGAAGGCGTCGTGCCCGGCGGGCAACTGCTCGACGTGCCGCCGCAGCAACTGCACAGCCAGCCGTCGATCGCGCAGTATTTCCAGTAGTCGCAGCTCGTCGGGTCATCGCTTGCCCCCGTTGCGGCGCCGCCCGACGCGCCTGACGCCGCATCGGCCGCATACGCGGTGCGATCGACCGGCAGCAGCGGCAGCATCGCCGACCCCACCAGCACCTTGCCGAGCTTCGCCATCGCGCTGCGCCGCGAACTGTGCTGCGCGACGCCGCGCGCCGACCGCTCGAACCATGAATCAAACAGGCCCATGTCGTTGTTCTCCCTTGACGTTGAAAGAGGGTCGGCCGGTCATGCGTGCTGCGCGTGCGCGTCGTGGTCGTGGCTGTGATCGCCATGCACGAACTGCTGCAGCGATGCGACACCGCGCTCCTTCGCTTCGAACAGGCTCTCGAGATGCTCGCGCGTGTTGACGAGCCCCTTCGCGCGCACCGTGCCGGTCTCATCGAGCAGCACCGCATACGGCAGCTTGCCGATCTGGTATGCGAGGCCGAGCTCCTGCGACAGCACGTACGGGAAGCGCCCGAGATCGTGCTTGCGCGCGAAGCGCGTGTGTTCGTCGACCTCGCCGTCGCTCGCGAGCACGATGTTCACCGGCGTCGCTTCGCTCGCCTGCAGCGAGGGCAGCAGCGGCAGCAGCTTCTTGCAGACGGGGCACGTCGGCGACAGGAAGAACAGCAGCGTCGCCTTGCCCGACGCATCGAAGCCGCCGACTTTCACCTGAGAGCCGCGAATGTCGGTCAGTTCGAAGGTCGGCGCGATCGCGCCGACTGCCGGCCCCTTGTCGATCATCAGTGCGCCGGCCGGCATGATGCGTTCGTACAGGATGCCGATCTGGCGCACGAGCGCGAGACAGATCGCGCCGAGCGCGAGGACGGCCACCCACAGCAGGGCGGTGGAAACGGTGAGAGCGGTTTGCATCATGAATTCCTCAGGTGGGAAAGGCGCGGGTCGTTGGCGAGCAGCACGTCGACGGTGAGCAGCGCGCAGACGATCAGCAGCACGGAGAAGAACAGCGTCACGTAGTCGAACCACACGACCGCGCGTGTGCCCGGTTCGACGAGTGCGGTCGCGGCCAGCGCGGCGAGCAGCAGTGCGCGCCCGACATGCAGCCAGCCGATGCCGCGCGGTGCATCCGTGCGCGCGGCCGCGAAGCCGGAACAGCCGCAGTCGATGTCGGTGTGGCCGCGCAGGAGATTGATCGCAATCGCGGCGGCGAACGCCAGCAGCAACGCGATCAGGCCGAGCGAGCCGGCTGTGCGCGTATCGGGAAACAGCAGCGCCGCGGCGACGACGACTTCCGCGAGCGGAATCGCGAACGCGACGGGCGCGGTCAACGCGTCGGGCAGCAGCCGGTAGCCGGCCAGCGCCTGGCTGAACGCGGCGGGCCGGCGCATCTTCGCGACGGCACCGAGCAGCACGACGACGGCAGCGCCGGCCTGCGCGCTGGTGGCAAGGACGGGATCGAGTGTCATCGCGGCCTCACGGGTTGACGAGCAGCGACGACGTATTGCCGATCTGCTTCTCGACGTGCTGCAGCTTGCCCGTGCGCGCATCCATCACGACGAGGTCGGACGTCGCCGTCAGTCCGTAGAACAGCGGCTTGTCGTCCTCGCTGACCTGGATCGACACGAGCGGATCGATCTTCTGCTGCGCGAGATCCCAGCGCGCGATGCGCTGTTTCGACTTCAGGTCAACCACCCACACCTGCGTGCCGGGATCCTTGTGCGAGCCATCGCCGCCCTTGTGCATCAGCACGTAGTAGCGGTTCTGCCTGGCCTGCACGGCGGTCTGCTGCATGCCGCCCGGGCGCCAGCCTTCGGCGCGCTCGGCGTCCGTCAGCAGCGGCCACGTCTTGCCGAATACCGGCTTGTCGCCGCTGAAATCCGCACTGCGCACGTTGCCGCCGTAGGTCGTGAACAGGTAGCCGCCCTTGTAGCGCGACGCGTTCACGAACGCCGGATCCTGGTCGACGTCGATGAACGCCTCCGACATCGCACGCTTCGTTTCCTTGCCGTTCGCATCGAGCGTGACGGTCAGCGCCTTGCCGCTTTCGCACAGCGCGGTGAAGCGATCGTTGCCCGACGGATAGGCGAGCACGCAGGCCGCCGTGTCGATTTCCGACAGCACCTTCTTCGACACGGCGTCGATCACCGTCACCGATGCGGCCGGCGTGATGTTCGCGACGTACAGCCGCTTGCCGTCCGCGCTGAACGCCGTGTTGTACGGCGACGGCACATGCTGCGCATGCTTCGCCGGAATCACGATCTCGCCTGCGTGATCGAGCGTCGTGTTGTCGGTCATCTCGACCACGTCGGTGCGCGTGCCGTGCGAGCCGCGCGAAAAGTAGGTCGTCGCGACGAAGCTGGTCCGGTGATCAGGCGAAATTGCGAAGCCGGGGCCGAAGCCGCCGTCGATCTGGCCGAGCAGCTTCTTCGCATCGGCGTCGTACGCGTAGATGCGCCCGTCGGTCATCGACGGCATCGAGATGTCGACGATATAGACCTCGTGCGGATGCCACGGCGGCATCTTCTGCACGACCAGTTCCTCCGGTTGTTCCGTCGCGTTCGCGCTGCCGATCCATGTCGCCGCGAACGCCAGCGTCGCCGCGAGCACCGCGGTTCGTCGCCTTGTTCTCATGTCGCCTCCAGTTGGGGAATCACGTGATGTGGGGCGACTGTAGTTCGACAATAAATCCGGTCAGCACCCGGACCGGCACCGCGTGCGTGCCGATTCGGGATATTGGAAAACCGCCTGAAAGCCACGCCGGCTGGCGGCTTCCGACCCTCTGACGAATGTGCCCGGAATAGCGCTCCCCCTTATTGCGCCGACCGCACGGTCGGTTTAATCTTGCGCGATCCTGATCGATGCACCTGGAGGCGCTGTGTTCGTGTTTCACGAGAGGTTCGACAACGCGGACCGGCATGCCGAGGCGCTACGCGGCTGGAACCAGCGTTACGACCAGATCGGCTCCGGCCCGTATCGCAGCGCGATCAAGCATGCGGTGCTGGACGGCATGCAGCTGTTCCAGGAAGCCGCCAACGTTCGCATCATCCAGCGCGGACGATTGCCGCACGACCATACGGTGTTCGGCATGCCGCTCACCGGCTCGGGTGCGTTCGCATTCGGCGGCGTGCGCATCGAACACGGCACGATGGTGATGGCGCGCGGCGGTGCGCCGTTCGAGCTGCATTCGCCCGACGACATGTCGCTGATCGGCGTCGTCGCCGATGGCGAACTGATGCAGCAGGTCGAGGATGCGGCCGACGTCCACCTCGACGAAGCCACGTTGCGGCGCGGGATCGTCGACATGCCCAACGCCGTGCTGATGCGCGCGAGTGTGCAGATCGCCACGCAACTCGAGCGCGTGCTGTCGGCACCCGATACGTACCGCGACGCACGCGCGCAGCGTGAACTGCGCGGCGAGATCGGCAACGTGCTCGTCGATCTCCTCACCTGCCGGATTCCCGAACCGTCGAACCGTCTCACGCACGCCTGCCGCGCCGACATCGTGCGCCGCGTGCACGACTACGTGATCGACCATCCAGAAGCACCGGTCGACGTGCTGAGCCTGTGCGCGCAATTGCGCGTGAGCCGGCGCACGATGCAGAACAGTTTCCAGTCGGTCGTGCAGACCAGCCCGCTGCACTACGTGCGCTCGCTGCGCCTGTCGCAAGTGCGGCGCATGCTGCTCGATACGCGGCAGGCCGACCTGCCGATCAGCGACGTAGCCGCGCGCTGGGGCTTCATCCATCTCGGCCATTTCGCGAACGCGTACAAGGCGCAGTTCGGCGAGTTGCCGTCGACCACCGCGCGCCGTTCCGTGTGCGGTGCAAAAACGCGCTGACGCCGCGCAAAACCCGCGATAATCTCCCGCTGACCGTTCGGCGCGCGCGAGCCGGCCGCAACGCATACCCGACCGCTCGCCGCCCCGTGCGATGCGTGACGACCACCGGATTCCATCCCCTGCCCCGATGCCCGAGGATTTCCACTTCCTGCTGCTGCCCGGCTTCTCCGCGCTCGGCTTCATGTCCGCGGTCGAACCGCTGCGCGTCGCGAACCGTTTTCGCACCGAGCTCTATCGCTGGCACGTGATCAGCGCCGACGGCGCGCCCGTCGCCGCGAGCAACGGCATTCCGGTCGCCGCCGAAGCCGCGTGCGCGGAGGTCGACAAGGTCGACACGGTGTTCGTCGTCGCAGGCTTCGATCCCCTGACGTGCTATACGCGCGCGATCGGCGACTGGCTGCGCCGCCAGCACCGTCATGGTGCAACGCTCGGCGGCATCGACACCGGCAGCTTCGTACTTGCGGAAGCCGGGCTGTTCGACGCGTCGCAGCCGCTCACGCTGCACTGGGAAGCGCTGGCCGCGTTCCGTGAACGCTACCCCGGCCTGAACGCGACGCAGGAGCTGTTCGAGATTGACGAGCGGCGCATCACGTGCGCGGGCGGCACCGCGTCGATCGACATGATGCTCGACCTGATCGGGCGGCGGCACGGCGCCGATCTCGCGGCGGCGATCTCCGAGCAGTTCGTCGTCAGCCGGATCCGGCAGCGCTCGGACAGCCAGCGGCTCGAGATTGCCGCGCGCTACGGCGTGCACAACCGCAAGCTGATCCAGGTGATCGGCACGATGCAGCGGCACATGGAAAACCCGCTCGGCTCCGATGCGCTCGCGCAGGAAGTATCGATCACGCGGCGCCAGCTCGAACGGCTGTTCAGCGCGACGCTGAACGACACGCCGACGCATTTCTACCTGAACCTGCGCCTCGATCGCGCACGTGAACTGCTGCAGCAGACCGACATGAGCATCACCTCGGTATGCGTCGCGTGCGGGTTCGAATCGCCGTCGCATTTCTCGCGCACGTATCGCGCGCGATTCGGCTTGAGCCCGCGTAGCGACCGGCGTGCGACGCGCTGATCGTCACGGGTTTCAAGCACAATCCGGCGCGGTATTGCGCGTTCCGGCAGCGTTTCCCGACGCTCGCTGAACAATGCCGGTGATTGATCGACGGACTGAAGCGGTCATCGAAAATAAATTGGAATGTCGCTGAAAATGTTCTGTAACATACCAAAAAAAGTTAGATAGGCAGCCTAACGACATGCGTGCTGCATCTCGACGCATGTCGAGCGCCGCAGGCTGCCAACCGATATCGATTCGATCCGAGGGGTATGACATGACGATGCTCGATTCGCCGTCTCCGCACCTGCCTGCCGTTCGCTTCTTCGCGCGCTTCTCGGCCTGTTTCTCCCCCTCTTCGCCCGCCTGTTTCTTTTCGACCTGACATTTAGGGCTACTTAGTCAGTCGACACCCCCAACACCGCTTCGCCGCACCGGTTCCATCGAGCCGGCGCGCGGGCCGTGTCGTGCCTGCGCGCCACGAACGCGCGGGCGTGTCCAACCGTTGAGATGAGGATCACGTATGCAGACATCACGCAAAGCACTGCCGCTCGCCCTGGGTCTCGCGCTCGGTTTCGGCATCGTCGGCGGCACCGCGGCCGATACGAAAGTGTCGAATCCGCAAGCAACGAGCCTGCGCGAAAGCCTGACACGCGGCGTCGCGCCGCCGGCCGCCAAGGCCGATACGGCCGCCGGGCAGTTCCGCGCGGACGGCGTCGCCGTCACGCTGTACGCCCCCGCGTATCGCGCGAAGAAAACCGCCACGACGCCCGCTGCTACCGCACGCGACTTCGTCGCATCGCAGGCCACGCAGCTCGGGCTCGACGCGACCGCGCTCGCGAGCCTCGTCGTCACGTCGGAGCGCAGCGATGCCGATTTCACCGTCGTGCGCCTGCAGCAGCAGGCAGCCGGATTGCCCGTGTACGGCAGCGATATCGCGGTGACGGTCGCGAAGGACGGCCGCATCCTGTACGTCGCGAGCAACACGATCAACGGCGTGGTCGCGACCTCGCGAAAGTCACAGGCCGTCGACCGGCAACAGGCGCTCGACCGCGCCCGCGCGTATCTCGGCGTGAGCGGCTTCACGAACCTGGATGCGCAGCTCGTCGCCTTCGTCGACAAGACCGGCACCCATACCGCGTGGAAAGTGCGCGGCCGCCCGAACGACGGCCCGAAAGGCGACTGGGAACTGCTGATCGACTCGGGCAGCGGCGACGTGCTGCGCGCCGAGGACAAGGCGTTCTACGCGACCGACGGCACGGGCTTCGTGTTCCGGCCCGACCCGCTGTCGCCGACCAAAAGCAGCTACGGCAGCACGGGCTACAAGGACAACAACGACGCCGACTCGTCGCAGCTCACCGCCGCACGCGCGCGCGTGACCTTGAAGGATCTCGCGCAGTCGGGCACGCGTTACTCGCTGTCGGGCCCGTACGCGGTATGCGTCGATTTCGATGCGCCGCTCGACAACGCGTGCCCCGTGCAGTCGACGCCCGCGTTCGAATTCACGCGCGGCAACCTGTATTTCGAGGCCGTGAACGCGTACTACCACATCGACTCGTTCCTGCGTTACGTGAACCAGACGCTCGGCATCAAGGCGATGCCGTACCAGTACACGGGCGGCGTGCAGTACGACCCGCACGGCGAATCCGGCGACGACAACTCGTCGTATTCGTCGAGCAGCGGCCGTCTGACCTTCGGGCAAGGCGGCGTCGACGATGCGGAGGACGCGGACGTCGTGATCCACGAGCTCGGGCACGGCATCCACGACTGGGTGACGAACGGCGGCCTGTCACAGCAGGAAGGGCTGTCGGAAGGCACCGGCGACTATCTCGCCGCCGCGTACAGCCGTGACTTCAACCAGTGGAGCCCGTCCGATGCGCAGTATCACTGGGTCTACAACTGGGACGGCCACAACGAGTTCTGGGGCGGCCGCGTGACCAACTGGAACGTCGGGCGCACCTATGCGCAGGCGCGCGGCGCGGAGATCCATACGGCCGGCCAGTACTGGGCCTCGTGCAACCTCGTCGCGCGCGACGCGATCGGTGCGCAGGCGATGGACAAGGCGTTCCTGAAGGGGTTGTCGATGACCAACGGCTCGACCAACCAGAAGGCTGCCGCGCAGGCCGTGCTGACGGCTGCGTCCGCGCTGGGCTACAGCAGCGCGCAGCTCACCGCGATCGGCAATGCGTACAACCAGAGTTGCACATACGGCGTGACCGTGCCGAAGAAGTCGTAATTCCGCAGCAGGCGGGGGCGCATCGCACGACCTGCGGCACGCCCTCTTCCTCGACATCGCCATCCTCACGAGATCGAACATGCCTACTCTGAAACTGACCCGCCTGAGCGCCGCGCTCGGCGGCATGCTGCTGACCGCCGCCACCGCGCACGCGACGCCGGTGTGGATCACGCTCGGCGACGCGGCGTTCCGCCAGTTGCAACGCATCGACGCGAGCGCCACCGCGCAATACAGTACGACGCTCGATGCCGGCAAGACGGCCGACGGCGCCGCGCGCCGCGAAACCGTCCACGTCGTCGAGATCGACGACTCACGGCTCGGCGAGCTGGCCCACGCCGTCCACCATACGCGCGGCCACGGGCCCGGCTATGTCGTGCACGACGCGTTCGACGAAGCACGCCAGGCACTGCAGCCGTTGCCGCCGACGCTCGCGAAGCAGGCCGCTGCCTCCGTGTACAAGGTCTCGAACGCGCCGCAGATCGGCACGTGGATCCAGCAACTGCAGGCCAGCAACATCGTCGGCACGATCACGTCGCTGTCCGGCTTCACGAACCGCTACTACACGACGTCGCACGGCGTCGCCGCATCGGACTGGCTCGCGTTGCAGTGGAAGCAGCTGGCCGGTTCACGCGCCGACATCGCCGTCGAACAATTTGCACACGCGGGCTTTCCGCAGAAATCCGTGATCCTGACGATCCGTGGCAGCGATCCGGCCGCGGGCACCATCGTGCTGGGCGGCCACCTCGATTCGACGGTCGGCCGCACGACGGAGAACACGCGCTCGCCCGGCGCGGACGACGATGCGTCGGGTATCGCCAGCCTCACCGAAGCGCTTCGCGTGCTGCTGGCGAACAACTACCGGCCGAAGCGGACGATCAAGTTCGTCGGGTACGCGGCCGAGGAAGCCGGCCTGCTCGGCTCGAAAGCGATCGCGAAGCAGTTCCGTGCGCAGAATGCGAACGTGATCGGCGTGCTGCAGCTCGACATGACGAACTACAAGGGCGATCCGAAGGATATCTACCTGATCACCGACTACACGAACGCGTCGCAGAACACCTACCTGACGAATCTGGCGAAGACCTACCTGCCGGAACTCGCGATCGGCACGTCGCAGTGCGGGTATGCGTGCTCGGATCACGCGTCGTGGAATGCGCAAGGGTATCCGGCGTCGTTCCCGTTCGAGGCCGACCAGAACGACAGTCCGTATATCCATACCGTGAACGACACGCTGGAGAATTCGGATCGGCAGGCAAATCACGCGTTGAAGTTCGGCAAGCTGGCGCTGGCCTACGCGGTCGATCTCGGTGGCGATGGCGGCACCGCTGTGAAGCCCTGACGGCGTGCAGCCGGGAAGGAGGCGGCTTTATGTGCTTCCTTCCCGGCGGCGCCGGTCAGATTCAGATGATCTCGTCCAGCGTCCCGTAAAGAAGCATGCCCACCGCCCGCGCAACTGCCGCGGAAGCCGGATTGTCGAGCTGGCACCGGTACTGCGGCTCCAGCCCCTCGCGACAGGCCGCGACACTCATCGCGCGCACGACGCCGCGCGCGTGGCCGTTGCCCCTGAATTCGGGCAGCGTCAGCACGCCCATGTCGGCCAGGCAGGAATGCCACCACGCATAGACGCTACCCGCGCATACCAGCCGATCCTGCTCGAATGCACCGAAAACGCGCCAATGGTCGAGTTCGACGCTGGCCGTATCGAAGTCCTCCGCCGGCATCGCGGCGGTGAATGCGTCGAATGCCGGTCGATCCGCCGGCGTCAGCGCACGGACCGGCGCGGGAATCGCGTGATTCTGCAGATCGGCCAGGGCCTGCGCGGGATAGTAGAAAAGATTGTCCGCGCCGCACAATCCGCCGCCCGAGGTCGACAGGCGATCGACGAACGCGGCCATCGTCCACGCATCCGTTTCTTCCAGGCCCAGCGTGTGCGCAACTTTCTCCTGCACGACGATCCGGTTTTTCCCGTCGGTCGGCACGAGGATCATGCCCTGCTCGTCGTCGAGCGCGGAACTGACGGCGATCTGCAGATCGTTGCCGTCATGAACGCATCGGTCTCCCGAAAACTTCTGCTGCCAGAACGCGTTGATACATTCGTTAAACACTGCCCACCTCTCGATTGTTTGACCGGCTGCCTCGCGATGCCGCGACAGGCTCACCGCCAGCTTCGTGCGCGCGTCCGGATAGAATCGGCGTTCGACCACTCCGCTACCGAGGTTCCGCCATGACCGATACCAGCCGCTCCTTCGACGATCTGCCGCCCGCTCGCGTCACGACGGCTTTCGACCTGCCCGGCCACACGACCGTCCGCTCGCTCGGCGTCGCGCAAGGCATCATCGTGCGCTCGCGCTCGATCGTCGGCTCGTTCGGCGCATCGCTGCAGACGATCTTCGGCGGCAACATCACGCTCTATACGTCGCTGTGCGAGAAGGCCCGCCAGCACGCCTTCGACAAGATGCTCGCCGATGCGCGCAAGCTCGGCGCGAATGCGATCGTCGCGATGCGCTACGACTCGACCGAGATCGGGTCGGGGGTAACCGAAGTCATTTGCTACGGCACGGCCGTCGTCGTTGAACCGACATGATGCCGGACGCCGGCGAACCGCGTGACGCCGTTCCGCCGGACCGGCCGGCCGGGCGCCGCCCGCTGTCCCGAAATTGTTTCGACGCATCGCCGGCAGCCCCCGATCGCACCTGGGCAACCTGCCGGCGAAGCCGCGTAAAACGCATGCGAAGTTTTCGATTGACGCGCCGCGCGGTTCCCTCTTAACATCGCACTCGTTTTCATTCATGGAGGCTTCTGTGCCTACCGATGCGAGTTGTAGTTGGTCCTGTACCAACCTGACTGCCGCCTGAGGAAGCTTCGCAGAGCCTTGTCTTCTGCCGCATCCCGGGATAGCAGGATGCGGTGTCTTTCAGGATCGGCGTGCCGTCGATCCGAAATTCCCGTACTCGACAATTCAATCGCCGCTCGACACTTGGGCGGCGTCCGTACGTGACCCGCGTCGCGTGCGCGTGTCCGGCCGCATGCTCGCGCGTGCGCAGCCCAGGTTCACGCACGTGTTGCACAAATAGACAGGAGTTCGAAATGGACGACGACCCTAGCCGATTAAGCTGCGCCGGCGCGCGTTCGCACGCCATGCCGGCAAACACCCGACTCCCAGCCTCTTATCAGCCGATCGCGCCCGACGCGGCGCGGCGGGAAGCGTTCGTCCGTCGTTGACGTCGTGACGCTCCCGCCGTGTGCCGCCCGGCGCCTGGAGCACGCATGACACGACTCGATATCTCCGCTCAGCCGCACCGGCAACACCGGCTCGGCCACGACAGCCGCAAGGACGCTCATCCGCGTCGCCGCCTCATACGTCATGTGCGTCGAGCCGCCGCGGTTCCGTCACGCGCTCCGCGATGACGCCGACCGGATCGCGCACACCACGCCCCGCCTTCTCATGTGCCGGCAACGCGGCAACGACCGTCGTTCGGCACCACGCCATGTCCGATGTACCGGGAGAACACCATGCAAAACCGTATGAAACTCCACGCCAGCCGGCTGATCCGCGACAGCTACGTCTACTTCAAGATGCCGTACGCACTGCTCATGCATTTCGACCGGCTCGCGGCAGCCTATGACCAGCTGGATCGCAAGCAAAAGCTCGCGTTCTCGTTTCCGGACCAGACCGACGGCTTCCTGCCGTTCGGGCTCGAATACTCGCATACGCCCGAGCGGCCGGATCTGTGCGACCGATTCTGCTACTGGGTCGCGCGGCGCGACGCGCATCGCGGCTTTCCGCTGGTGAAGTCCACGTTCTACCGCGAGTTGGCCGCCTACGAAGCCTGCATCAGCGCGATCGCACAGGATCTGCTCGACGCGGTATGCGACAACCTCGGCGGCGCGACGCAGCCGCCGGTCCGCCACTGCTCCTACCTGCAGCTCTGCGCGTACGAGCAGCATCACGGCAGCCACGACCGCGCGTATCTGCAGGATCCGCACGAAGACGGCCACCTGCTGTCGTTCATCCGGCCGACCGCACCCGGCTTGATCCTGCTGCCGGATGCGTCGCCGATTTCCGCGCTGCCGCGGTCCGACGAAATGATCGTGCTGGCCGGCTCGCTGCTCGAAGCGCTCACCGACGGCGAAGTGCCGGCGATGCAGCATGCCGTCGAACGCCCGCGCACACGCACACCGCGCAAGTCGCTGATGTACTTCGTCAATCCCGACCTGTCGGCCGGGCACGCCAGCACGATCGTCAACCACCGTCCGCTGGACTTGCGCTCGCTCGCGGAGCGCCGGCACGTCGCGTTCGGCAACAGCATGCCGTGCCGCCCGTGCGCGGCCTGACCCGCGTCATTCCGCCCACCTTTTCCCCGGAGAATCCATGCTTGGACGCTTCCTCCCCGTCGAAAACCGGTTTTTCGACCTCTTCGACACGCATGCGCAGCACATCGTCCTGGCCGCGTGCGAGGTTCAGATGCTTCTCGACAATCTCGACGATGCCGAGCTGGCCATGGCCAACGTCCAGACCACCGAACGAACCGGCGACAAGCTCGCGCACGAGGCGATCGACCTGCTGCACAAGACCTTCATCACGCCGCTCGATCGCGACGAGATCCACAAGCTGGTCACGACGATGGACGACATCCTCGACCTGATGGAGGACGTCGCGACCACCGTCGTGGTCTACGACCTGAAGTCGGTCACCGAGGAAGCCAGCGAACTCGCGGACATCGTCGTGCAAGCGGCGCTGCAGGCGCAAATCGCGGTGAACCGGCTGTCCGACATGAAGCTGTCGGCGGAGATCCTCAAGGCATGCGAAGAGATCGACGCGCTCGAAACCCGTGCCGACCGCGTGCTGCGATCCGCGATATCGAAACTCTTTCGCGACGACATCGACGTGAAGACGCTCATCAAGCTGAAGGGCGTCTACGACCTGCTCGAACGCATTACCGACAAATTCGAGGATGTCGCGAACATCATCGAAGGCATCGTGCTGGAAAACGCCTGAGCGGATCACAATGCATTCGATACAACTCGCCCTCTGGATGGTCGCGACGCTGGTGCTCGTCGCGCTCGTATTCGACTTCATGAACGGCTTTCACGACGCGGCGAACTCGATCGCCACCGTCGTGTCCACCGGGGTGCTGAAACCCCAGCAGGCCGTCGTGTTCGCGGCGGCGTTCAACGTCATCGCGTATTTCATCTTCCACCTGAAAGTCGCGCAGACCGTCGGTAAAGGCACGATCGATCCCGAGATCGTCGACCACTACGTCGTGTTCGGTGCGCTGATCGGTGCGATCGGCTGGAACGTGATCACGTGGTACTACGGGATTCCGTCGAGCTCGTCGCATGCGCTGATCGGCGGCCTGGTCGGCGCCGCGCTCGCGAAGTCCGGCTGGAGTTCGCTGAACATCGACGGGCTGCTGAAGACCATCGCGTTCATCTTCATTTCGCCGCTGCTCGGCTTCATCCTCGGCTCGCTGTTCATGCTCGGCGTGTCGTGGCTGTATTTCCGTACCGCGCCCAGCAAGGTCGACCGGCGCTTCCGCCGGCTGCAGCTGCTGTCGGCCGGGCTGTACAGCCTCGGCCACGGCGGCAACGACGCGCAGAAGACGATCGGCATCATCTGGATGCTGCTGATCGCGACGGGCTATGCGTCGGCAACCGCCGATGCGCCGCCGGCGTGGGTGATCGGCGCGTGCTATCTATCGATGGGCCTCGGCACGCTGTTCGGCGGCTGGCGCATCGTGCGCACGATGGGCCAGAAGATCACGAAGCTCAAGCCGGTCGGCGGTTTCTGTGCGGAAACCGGCGGTGCGATGACGCTGTTCCTCGCGTCGTTCCTCGGCATTCCGGTGTCGACCACGCACACGATCACCGGCGCGATCGTCGGTGTCGGCGCGACGCAGAAGTTGTCGGCCGTGCGCTGGGGCGTGGCCGGCAACATCGTGTGGGCATGGGTGCTGACGCTGCCCGCGGCTGCGTTGTTCGCGGCCGGCGGATGGTGGCTTGGGCATCGGATCTTCTGATGCAGGCGGCCCGCGAGCGTCACCGCGGCGGGCTGCCCGTATCGGTCGAGCCCACCGTGATGCCGAACAGACGTTGACCTCCCGGCGTGTCCTCGACTCTCCAGCCCTCGGCGCTCAACGCCCCCCGAATCCGGTCGGCTTGCGTCCAGTCCTTGTCCGCCCTCGCGCGCTCACGATCATCGAGCAACACGCGGACGCGTTCCGGAACGTCGAACGCAACCGGCCGCCATTCACGCAAACCGAGGCCAAGCACGGCGTCGAAGCTGTCCACGGTCGCTTTCAGGGTCGCCGGCGGCAGATTGCTCCTGACCAGATCCCACAGCACCGCGAGCGCCCTGGGCAGATTCAGGTCCTCGTTCACTTCGGCGTCGAATCGCGCAGCAAAATCCGCATCGACACGCCCGCCGTCCGGCCAGCCCGCATAGACATGCCGCAGCCGATTCAGCGCGGTTTGTGCCGCCTCGAGCGACGCCCACGAGAAACGCAGCTTGCTTCGATAGTGGGCCGTCAGGCACAGGTAACGGTACGCGAGCGGATCGACATTCCGGCTCTGCAAGGTCTGCAGACGGACGAAATCGCCACTCGACTTCGACATCTTCGCATCGGCATCGGCATCGGCATCGGCATCGGCATCGGCATCGCGTGTCAGAAAGTGCCCGTGCATCCAGTAGTTCGCGAGCTGCGTGCCGTGGGCCGCCCGCGTCTGCGCGATCTCGTTGCTGTGATGCACGGCGATGTGATCCTCGCCGCCGCAATGGATATCGAACAAGGTCCCAAGATACTTCGCCGACATCGCCGAGCATTCGATATGCCAGCCCGGGAAGCCGCGCCCCCACGGGCTGTCCCATTCCATTTGCCGCTTGAGGTCGGTCGGGCTGAACTTCCACAACGCAAAATCCGTGATGCTCCGCTTCTCGCCCAACGCTACCCGCTTGCCCGCCTGCAGCCCGGTGCGGTCCAGCCGCGCGAGATAACCGTAGTCATCCTGCCGACTGGTGTCGAAGTAGAGGCCATCGTCCGTCCGATAGACGTAGCCGGCCCGGTCGAGCGTCTCGATGAACGCGATCTGTTCGGCGATGTGGTCGGTGGCACGGCACCAGACCGTCGGCTCGAGCAGGTGGAGCGCGCGCCAGTCCCGGACGAAAGCCTCGGTGTAGCGCCGGGCGATCTCCCACGCCGATTCACCGGTTCGACGGCTCCCCTTCTCCATCTTGTCTTCGCCTTCGTCCGCATCCGAAGTCAGGTGGCCGACGTCGGTGATATTGACGACGTGCCGGACCGCGTATCCGTTGCGCGCCAGCACGCGACGCAGGAGATCCTCGAACACGTAGGTTCTCAGGTTGCCGATATGGGCGTCGTCGTAGACCGTGGGGCCGCAGCAATACATGCCGACCTGCCCGGGATGGATCGGCGTAAACGGGCGCACGGTACGCGACCAGGTGTCATACAGCGCAAGCGGCATCGAGTTTCTCCGTCCGGAAAGGGTCGGCCCAAAAACAAAAAGGCCGCCTGTTTTGCATCACAGGCGGCCGGAAGGCGATTGCTTGAATGTTTAGCGAGTTCGCTAGACGCAACTTCCCCCAGGCATGTTCTGACAACATGCGCGGATCATCGAGAAGGGGGAAATGGTGCGCTCAAGCATGCGGACGATGCTAACGCCTATAGACGGCAATGGTCAACACCGTCGAGCCGTCGTTCCCGGCGACGATCCCGGGGCAGTGGCCACGCGGCCGGCACTGGCCCGACGGATCTCATGCCCGATTACACCGGGCAAAAAAAAAGCGCGAACCTCGGTTCGCGCCAAAGAGAGACCTCTCGCTGAAGACGTCACTACCCCACACAACACTGCTCAGAACGAATGCCGCATCCCGATCCGCACGTCGGCCTGCGTCTGCGTCGTCGACGGCGTGAAGCTGTAGCCGACCACCGCATCCACACCTTGCGACGCGCGCAGGTAATCGCCGGAGAGGTACACGTCCGTGCGCTTCGACAGCATGTAGTGCAGGCCCGCCGTGCCCTGGTTCCAGTGATGGCCTTCGAAGCGCGTGTGCTGGTAGCCGGCGATCAGGCTCAATGCCGGCGTGAACTGGTACGAGCCGCCGCCTTCATAGACCTGCATGTGCGACGACTGGCCGAAGCCCTTGATCGTCGTGTACGAGAAGTTGCCGTCGAGCGTCAGCTTGCCGATCGTGTAGCTCGTGCCGATGCCGAAGGTGCCCTGGCTGTCGACATTCATCGGCGTGTTCGCAAACAGGTCGGTGCGTGCGCCGGTCGCCGGATCGACGGTGACGGTCTGCTGGCCGAGGAACGTATGCGTGCCGATCATCGCGTACGGGTCGAACGCATAGATGCCGTTCGGGTTGTTCAGGCGCGTGTACGCGGCACCGATCGAAAAGTCGCCCTTCGTGAAGCTCGCACCCGCGCTCCATGCGCTGTTGCGATGGAAGTTGCCCGCGACGTTGCCGAACGAGTACATCGCACCGAACTTGAAGCCACTGAGGTCGTTCGACAGGAACTTCACCGAGTTCGGCAGGCGGTCGCCGTTGAAGCGGTCGAAGTCGCCCTGGTGGATCGCATAGCCGCTACCCCACGCGGAGATGTTGTAGATCGATACGAGTTCGTTCGTGATGTCGAGCTGGTTACCGAACGACAGCGTGCCCCAGTCGTTCTGCAGGCCGACATACGCCTGGCGGCCGAATTCCGAGCCGCCGAAGCCGAGCTGCCCGGTGCCGAGGCGGAAGCCGCTCTCGAGGGTGAACACGGCCTTCAGGCCGCCACCGAGATCTTCCGTGCCCTTGAGGCCGAAACGGTTCCCGTACGCGACGCCGTCGTCGAACTTGACCACGTGCGAGCCGCCCGTGTTGTTCACGTACGTGATGCCCGCGTCGAGAATCCCGTACAGCGTCACACTGCTCTGCGCATGCCCGATAGCAGGTACACAGGCCGCGCATGCAAGCGCGGCGGCTACGGCAACTTTCGTATGCTTCATTATCGACCACCCTCCCTGAACCGTTCGATGGAAAGAACCTCGTCCCGGCGCGCGCTGCGATGCGCCGGTGGATTCAAATTCGGTACGCCAGCTGGCTTTGGTATTTCGTTTTCCGCAATAACGCAGCCATTGGCGAAAAATACAAACCCATATTTCGCGCCACCCGTCTGAAGGCGACACCAAATGGTCACGATGCGACTGGTCGGGAAAACACGTAGACGGGCGGCACGGTAAAAACCGGCCGCCGCGAGGGCGGGAATCAGTGACCGTCGAGGGCCGCGCGCACGGCCGGCAGGCCCGGTGCGCCGGCCGCTGTCGTCACGCCGTCCAGCCAGCCGGCCACCAGCGCCGGGTCGGCTTTCAGCGCATGCTGCGCCGCGAGCGCGGGCGACGTCTTGTGGTCGAGCATGTCGGCGATCATCCGGTTCTCGACGTCAACGGAAAACGTCATCTGCCGGAACAACCGCGCGAGGTTCGTGCACTGGCCGGCGAACCCGGCGCGCGTGACCGTATTGACCGTCGCGCCGCCGTAGTTCGGGCCGAAATACGCATCGCCGCCCGACAGGTAGGTCAGGTGGAACTTCGTGTTCATCAGATGCGGCTCCCACGCGAGAAACACGATCCAGCGCTTGTCGCGCACCGCGCGCTCGACCTGCGTGAGCATGCCCGTCTCGCTCGATTCGACGAGCGACCAGTTCGCCGGGCCGAGCGCATGGTCGGACAGCAGCCGCTTGATGTTCTGGTTCGCGGGCGCGCCGGGCTCGATCCCGTAGATCTTGCCGCCGAAGCGGTCCGCGTAGCGCGCGAGATCGGCGAACGTATGCACGCCGGCGGCCGCCACATAATCGGGCACCGCGAGCGTGAACTTCGCGCCGCTCAGGTTCGCGTGCAGCACGTCGATCGATTTCTCGTCGACGAACGGCTTCACGAGCGGCGCCTGCGCGGGCATCCAGTTGCCGAGGAACACGTCGACCTGCCCTTTCTTGAGCCCCTGGTACGTGATCGGCACCGACAGGTTCGCCACGTCCTGCCGGTAGCCGAGCGCCTTCAGCACGACACCCGCCATCGCGTTCGTCGCATCGATGTCGGTCCAGCCGGGCGCCGCCATCTTCACGTCGCTGCACGTCTGCGGGTCGGCCGCGTGCGCGGCCTGCGTCGTCATCACGCACGCGGCCGCGGCGAGCGCCGCGCCGATCCGGATTGCTGCATTGCATTGCCGTTCCATCGTCCGCTTCCTCCGTCGTTCGTCAGTGATCGCGATCCGGGACGCTCAGCGCCCGACGCGCGGAAAACGCGCCATCGCCTCGAGCGTGTCGAGTTCGATGTGATTGCGCATGTAGCGCTGGCTCGCGTCGGTGAACGGCTGCCAGTCCCACGCCTGGATGCGGCCCTGCGTCGTCGCCGCGTAATGGAAGCGCCGGCGCCGCTGGCTCGCGCGCACCTGCCGGTCCAGTTCGGGCAGGTTCCAGCGCTGCGCAGCTTGCGCGCGGAACGCGGCGAGCACGTCGGCCGCCTCCGGCGTGCCGGCGAGGTTCGTCAGCTCGCGCGGGTCATCGGAGAGGTTGTAGAGCTGGTCGGGATCGGCCGGGCAATGCACGTACTTCCAGTCGCCGCTGCGGATCATCACGACCGGTGCAACCGCGCCTTCCGCGAGGTATTCGCCGAGCGCAACGTCGTGTGCGGGCGTGCCGTGCAGGTGCGGCACGAGGCTCGCGCCATCGACCGGGTCGGGCCAGCCGCCGGCCGGTGCGGCGCCGGCCAGGTCGACCAGGGTCGGCAGCAGGTCGACGTGCGACACGGGCCCGCGCACGCGCGCGGCACCGAAGCGGCCCGGCGCATGGACGATCAGCGGCACGCGGCAGCCGCCTTCGAAGAACGTCATCTTGTACCAGAGCCCGCGTTCGCCGAGCATGTCGCCGTGGTCGGACGTGACGATCACGATCGTGTCGTCGGCGAATCCGCATTGTTCGAGCGCGGCCAGCACGCTGCCGAACTGCGTGTCGACGTAGGACGTCGCGCCGTAGTAGGCGCGGCGCGCGGCGCGGATCTGTGCGTCGGTGGGCGGCGTGCGGTCGTTCTCGCAGACGAAGCGCAGCCGCTGCGAATGCGGATCGCTTTGCGCCGCGTCGAGCCGCACGGCCGGCAGGTCGATCTCGTCGTCGCTGTATTGATCCCAGTATTCGCGCGTGATTGCATACGGGTCGTGCGGATGGGTCAGCGACACGACCATGCAGAACGGCCGCGCATCGTGCCCGGCCGCACGCTCGCGCGCGACGTCGTACAGCTTCTGTTTCGCGGCGAACGTGACCTCGTCGTCGAAATCGAGCTGGTTCGTGCGCACGCACGGGCCAGCCTCCAGCACCGAACTCATGTTGTGATACCAGCTCGGCCGCTCGGTCGGGCTGTCCCAGTCGGGCACCCAGCCGAAATCGGCCGGATAGATGTCGGTCGTGAGCCGCTCCTCGAAGCCGTGCAGCTGATCGGGCCCGCAGAAATGCATCTTGCCGGACAGCATCGTCCGATAGCCGCCCGCGCGCAGGTAGTGCGCGAACGTCAGCGTTTGCGCCGGTAATTCGGCGGCGTTATCGTAGGCGCCGATCCCCGACGGCAGCTTGCCGGTCAGCAGCGAGAAACGCGACGGCGCGCACAGCGGGCTCGCGCAATACGCGGCATCGAATACGACGCCTTGCGCGGCGAGACGGTCCAGCGTCGGCGTGCGCGCGACGCGATTGCCATAGGCCGGCAGCGCGAACGGCGTGAGCTGGTCGGCCATCAGGATCAGGATGTTGGGTGTCGGGTTCGTCATCGGCAGTCGTGGGGAAAACGGTGTTCGAATGGAACGGCGCGCCGCTCGCGCGGCGAGACGTCCGGCATGACGGAAGCAGCACGAAGAAAGTGCCGCACGTGCGGCCCGCGACTGGCTAGAATCGCGGAATGCCTTGCGCGGCGGCCCTGAAGCGGGATGCGAAGCGCGTGTGCCGTACCGTCCGATGCACTATCGCCCGCCCGAATTCGCGCGGGAAGGCGTCCGGCCCTTATGGGGCCATTAGAGAGACTTATGTCGAAATCCGAACCGTTACCGTCGATGCAGGCGCTGCGCGCGTTCGAATCGGCCGCCCGGCTCGCGAGCTTCACGGCCGCCGCGCGCGAACTCGGCTCCACCCAGCCGGCCGTGAGCCAGCAGGTGTTCCAGCTCGAGGCCGAACTGGGCGTGCCGCTGTTCGAGCGCAGCCCGCGCGGCGTCACGCTGACGGCCGACGGCCAGTGCCTGTACGAAGCCGTGCGGCTGAGCCTCGACACGCTGCGCGGCGCGACCGCGACCCTGCGTGCGCGCCGCGAGCATGGCGCGCTCACGATCGTCACCGACTTCGGCTTCGCGACCTACTGGCTGATGCCGCGCCTGGCCGGGCTGAAGCGTGTGATGCCGGATGTCGATGTGCGCGTCGTCACGTCACAGGATTACGACGCGCAGCGCGACCACGGCGACATCGCGATCCTGTTCGGCGACGGCCACTGGCCGTCGTGCACGGCCGCCCGCCTCTTTCCGGAATCGGTCACGCCCGTGTGCTCGCCCGCGTTCCGCGACGCGCACCCGCACGTCGCGCGGGCCGAGCACCTGCTCGCGATGCCGCTGCTGCACGTGCAGCCGACTCGCCCCGAGCGCTGGCTGTCGTGGTCCGGCTGGTTCGACGCGCACGGGCTCGATACGGCCGCCGCCGCGCGCGGCGTGACCTTCAACAGCTACGCGCTCGTGATCCATGCGGCACTGCTCGGCGAAGGCGTTGCGCTCGGCTGGTCGCCGCTGGTCGACGAACTCGTCGCGTCCGGGCAGCTCGTGAAGCTCGTCGACGCGCCGGTCGTCACGTCGCGCGGCTACTTCCTGGTGCGGCCGCCGCAGCGGCCCGAACCGGACGCGACCCACGTGTTCCGGCGCTGGCTGCTCGACGCGTGCGCGAGCGCGTGACGCCCCCTGCCCGCCCCCGCGCGCTGGCGCACCGATACCAGCCACACGGCGCGTTGGTTCTATCCGCCCCAAAATCGTCCTGATTTACTTGAGCCTCCCGCTACCCGCGCGGCGCGGCACTTTCGTGCGCCGCCGCACGGCCGTGCGCCCATGCCATCCGAGGAGTCTCATGACCGCCGAGCACCGCCCCGATCAATTCGTCCTGACACTGTCGTGCCCGAGCGCGGCCGGCCAGGTCGCCGCCGTCGTCGGCTTTCTCGATCGCCATCGCTGCTATGTCGATGCGCTGAACGTGTTCGACGACGACCTCAGCACCCGCTTCTTCGTGCGCTGCGTCTTTCATCCGACGGATGAAACGCTGCAGATCGATGCACTGCGCCACGAATTCGCGCCGATCGCGGCCAGCCTCGGCGGCGAGCAGGGCGACATGCAGTGGGCGATCCACGACGTGAACGCACGGCCGAAGGTGCTGATCATGGTGTCGAAGCTCGAGCATTGCCTCGCGGACCTGCTGTTCCGCTGGCGGATGGGCGAGCTGAAGATGGACATCGTCGGCATCGTGTCGAACCATCCCGACTTCGAGCCGCTCGCCGCGCAGCACGGGCTGCCGTTCCGCCACTTCCCGATCACGGCCGATACGAAGGCGCAGCAGGAAGCGCAGTGGCTCGACTTCTTCGAGTCGAGCGGCGCCGAGCTCGTGATCCTCGCGCGCTACATGCAGGTGCTCTCGCAGGAGACGAGCGCGAAGCTCGCGAACCGCGCGATCAACATCCATCATTCGTTCCTGCCCGGCTTCAAGGGCGCGAAGCCGTATCACCAGGCGCATGCGCGCGGCGTGAAGCTGATCGGCGCGACCGCGCACTTCGTCACCGACGATCTGGACGAAGGCCCGATCATCGAGCAGGTCGTCGAGCGCGTCGATCACGCGTTGCGCCCGGAGCAACTGCTCGCGGTGGGGCGCGATGTCGAGTCGCTCACGCTGGCGCGCGCGGTGAAGGCGTTCATCGAGCGGCGCGTGTTTCTGAACGGGGATCGGACGGTGGTGTTTTCGTAACGCACGCAGAGCGCGACGCTCATGTGGATGCCGACGGCACGCGCGCGGGCGTCGTGCCGATGCGACGCGCCCTGCGCCGCAGGTACAGGTTGTTCAGGATCAGCGCCGCGCCCGTCAGCGCGGCGCCTGCGATCTGCGCACGATTGGGCACGACGCCCGTGAACGCGGAAACGGCGAAGGCCGTGATGGGCACGATGTCCATGAACAGCACACCGTTCATCGGCCCGAGAATCCGGTTGCCCGTCATCCAGAGCAGGATCGCGCCGAAGCCGGCCACCGGCCCCATGTACATGAGATGCGGCAGGACCGCGTGTACCGCGGCGAGTGACGGTGCCGCGATCCGGTGCGTGACCACCAGCAGCAGATTGACCGCGACGATCGTGGTCAGTCCGAGCCAGGTCGTGAAGGTCGTGTATTTCAATGCCGACCAGCGGGTGAAGCGCGCCGCGCCGAACGTATAGACGACCCAGCACAACGCGCCGACGATGATCAGCGCGTTGGCCGCATAGTGCTGCGGCTCGTGCAGCGCGGCAATCACGTCCCCGCTCGTGATGACGAGGGCCACGCCGGCAAAGGACAGCACGACGAACAGCACCGACACCGGCGCGGGCGCGACCCGCCGCACCAGTGCGTTGAGCAGCAGCCCCATCATTGGCTGCGTGGCCATCATGATCGACGCGGTCAGTGCCCCTTCGTCGCCGGCCAGTTGCTGGCCCAGGAACACGAACGACCCGAATCCGCAAAAGCCGACGGAGCCGAGCAACCACGCGAGTGCCACGGGCTCGCCGGCCGAACGGAACGCACCGGGCCCTTCGACGAGCCGCAGCAACGCGACGAAACCGATGCCGGCGATCAGATAGCGCAGCGACGTGAACGTAAAGGGATCGATGTACCGCAACGCATCGGTCATCACCGGAAACATCACGCCAATCAGGATCGTCGCGGTCACACATGCCACGACGCCTTTCCCGTACGCGTTCGCGGCGGGCGTTGCGAGTGCTGCATCATTCATGACTGATCATTCCCAAATTAATTGAACAATGATGCCGGTGCGGCTGCGCGCAGCGGCCGTGTCACATCAACTTCGTTGCTGTCGTTGCCTGCCCTTCACGGTCTCGATGCGGGCACCCGGAATACCTCCCGACATTTGAAACCGATCGTTCTCAAAATAATCAAAAAAAATCAGGTCAGCGCCCGCATGGCGATCTCGACGATCGATGCCAGTTCCGCCTCCGACGCGCTCGACTTGCCCAGCACGCGCATCCCCTGGATCACGCACAGCAGGAACCGGCCCACCTCTTCCGGATCGAGATTCCGGTCGAAATCGCCCGACTGCTGGCCGCGCGCGATGGCCAGGCTGAATTGCGTGCCGATGCGCAACAGGGTCGACTCGATGTACGGGCGCAGTGCGTCGTCGCCGGGCAGGAGTTCGACGGCCGAATTCGTGATGAAGCAGCCGCGCCGCTCCGATAGCCGCACACCGATTTCCGTGTAGTACAGCAGCGCATCCCGAAGTGCCTGCCGCGGCGGCAGATCCGCCGCGAGACGCTCCTTGAGCCGTGCGATCGCGCCTTCCGCGTAACGGTCGAACGCGGCGACCAGCAACCCGTGCTTGTCGCCGAACGTACGGTACAGGCTGCCGCGAAAGACGCCGGTCGCCTCGCACAACGCGTCGATCGACGTCGCGTGATACCCCTGCTCCCAGAACACGCGTGCTGCCGCGTCGATCACCTCGTCGGTGTCGAATTCACGTGGGCGCCCCCTGTCACGGGTGCCGGAAGATGTCGAGGTCGGGCTCATGGAAGCCGATATTAGAACCGATCATTCCCAAAATCAAGCGGCCACGCTTGGTGGCGTGACCGGACTTCCGGAATGGGACACGCCGGCCCGATCAACGTGTCGACGGATCGAAGCCGGGAAACTGCTGCGCGGCGTCGCCGGGCGAGAGGTACGCAATCGCGCGCTCCAGCGCGCCGGTCCGGATCAACTGTCCGCACGCGCGGCAGCGATAAAGCGCGGACTGCATGGTTTCATTCACGGCCATCTCATCGTAGTTCGACGTGGGCACGGGAAACCGCTGGCATTTGAAACACGGCATCGCCCCCTCCGGACGAGAATCCGATTCCCGGCGCGCGTTCAGCTTCCGGGTTGATTCGTTCGAGAAGCGGCCAGCAAATCCTCGGCAAAATGATAAAACCCGTGTGCGGCGTGCGTGTTGACGATCCACCTGACAGGAATCCGCGTCTCGCCGTAGCTGGCGCCGGCCAGTTGGCCAAAGACGGCGCCAATGGTATCCGCGTCACCCGCGAGATTGACTGCCGCAAGCATGCCCGACTCGAAATCGTCGTTGTGATAGAACGCCCACAACGCAGCTTCCAGCGTGTCGATCACGTAGCCCGACGATGAGATTTCATCGCGCGTCTTTTGCTTGTACGCGCCGCGCGCAATTCGCTCTACCGCCGGCGCGAGCGGATGTTGATCCCAATACCCCGGCAACGGTGAAAAACGGTCGCTCAGAATCTCCTCTTTCGAAAACCCCGCGAACGCCCCCCACATCAATGCCGCAAAGAACCGGCAGGCATCGACCGCTTCCTGCGCGCCATGCGTGAGCCGCGAGCTTTCGGCCGCGAAGTGCACGGCCTTGTCGAAGTCGCTCGCATAGAACAGCACGACGGGAGCCAGCCGCATCAGCGAGCCGTTCCCGGCCGAATTCGGATGCGTATCGCCAGAAAACGCATTCCCCGTTTTCAAATAACGATCGAGCGCGGCCCGCGTGGTGCCGCCGATATCGAAGCACTCCCCCGTCGGGCTGTATGCGCCGAACCGATACCAGTAGGAAAAAGCCAGCATCGCATGGTCGGGATTGAATCCATGCGAATGGACAAGACTGTACGCGAGACAGCATGCCATGCTCGTATCGTCGGTCCAATCGCCGGGCTTCAGATGAAAGGGACCGCCACCGACGATATCGGTGACCGTCGCCCTGTCTCGCGGCGAAAATTCGAGGGTGGTGCCCAGCGCGTCGCCGATTGCCAGCCCCAGCATCGCGCCGCGGAATCGATCGATGATATCCGAGCAATCGGCACCGATCTGCTGCTGAACGCCCCGTAGTGTTTCACGGTCAGCCAGCGGATTCCGGTTCCGGAACTTGAAATACTCGCTCAGCCACGGTGTCTTGAGCACCACATCCGCATTGGTGAATCGTCCGGAATACGGCATGAACCCCATATCTTCGGGATACTGACTTCGTCGCGCTGCACGCGCGGCAGCCCGCTCGACGGCCGCTCTCTGCTCTGCCGACAACGCGGCGTCCTTGTCGCTCATCACTGCTGTTCCATTGTGATATTCCATGAACCGTTCGCGGGATCGTGCGTCCGATCGAGCACGTTGAACGGGGTATCAGGCTTGAACAATACCTCCGCTTCCCGAGGATATTCGGAAAGCGTGCTGACCGAAACACCCGTGCGGGACGTGATGTTTATCGTTACCTTGCCCGGGAATACGCCATCCAGATCGGTCGTCGTCGACAGGAAGGCCTTGTCCTGGAAGACCCCGCCGACCGGGAACAACTGTTCAACCTGTTCATTGGTCAACCGCACGTTGCGCACGACGTCGCCCACATGCGCATACCCATTGTCTGCGAGCTTGGTCAGACCGTTCGTCGCTTCCTCGGTCAGCCGCGCCCATTCACCCGGGTTCCCGGCGCGCAATGCCGGGTTGATTTCCTCGTACAGGTTGGCCGTATAGCCGCGTACCGCGAGGTACTCGTCGTCCGTCAGCAACTTGTCCAGCACCGGATTGTTGCGTTTCGCCTCCAGCGCGTCCGCAACGTTCTTGCTCCCCCACTTCTCCTTCAGGAACTCGCGGAATTCACACCCGGCAAGGCCGAGAGGGTCGACCCACTGGGTCGGATTGGCCACATAGCCGTGAGTCCGAATGCCGCCAGCCAGCCCGATCGGATCGACGGACAGATATTGCCCGGAATCCGGATCGTAGTACCGGTTCAGGTTGTAGTTCAGTCCGGTCTCGTCGTCCGCCCACTGGCCGGGAAAGCGCAGCGTCGTATCGATCGACGCGCGGCAGCCGTCGTTCGCAGCCCGTCTGGCCGGCAGCAACTTGCCCCACAACGAGTACGACGCCTTCCATACGGACTGGCCCTGTCCGTCGAACACCTCGGTCGGCAGGCCGACCTGGTCCGTCAGGACGGCGTACAGCCCGTCGTCGGTCTCCTGCGCGAGCGGCGAGTAGCTGCCCGGCTCGATATGCCACGTCACCACCTGTCCGGTCGTGCCGTCCCGTTGCTCGACCCAGCGCTCCGCCATGGTCGAGCCGTCCCACAGAAACCTCACGGTTTCGCGACTGCCCGCCTGCTGCTTCTCGACCCGGCGGTTGAACGCGTCATAGCGATACAGCCAGACGCCGCGCTCGGGCGTCACGACCTTCACGAGCCGGTTGAGGCCGTCCCACGTGTATTGCCACGTTTTCGGCCGGAACCCGGGCTGCTCGACGGTCTTTTCGATCGTACGGCCGCGTGCGTCGTACCGGTAGCGCGCATGACCGATCCGTTCCGGCAGGCCGCCGCGGCCGTAATGGTGAACGTCCACCGGCGCCTGCCGACCGTGCGCGACGATGTTCATCGCCGCGTCGTAACGATAATGCTCGGCCGGCTGCACCAGACTGTCTGCCTGCACGACCTGGCCGCGCACGTCACGCCGGTAGGTGAGCGTGTCGGCGTCGGTGTCGACCTGCTCCAGTTGCCCGGCCGCGTCGTAGTGATAGACCTGTCGCGTCAATTGCTCGAGCGCACGTGCCGGGTCGGCCTGCAACGCGTCGATCGCCGCGGCAGGGCCGGCGACCTGTCGGCGGATCCGGCCCAGCGCATCGTATTGCCGCTGCGTGGCGAATTCCCCCGCCTGCCGCCCCGTCTCGCGTCCCAGGCTGTCGCGATGGATCGTCAGCCCGCCAACCTGCGTCAGCGCACCCAGTTCGTCGTATGCGTAGGCCGTCTCGCGGTGCGGCGTCATCCTCAGACGACGCTGCCCGTCGGCGTCGTAGACGTGCCGCAGCAATTCGCCGTGCTGATCCTCGCCGATCAGACGTCCGTTCTGGTCGTAAGCGAAACGCGTCACATGGGACTGCTCGCCGTGCACCTCCGCGGACGCCGGCCGGCCCGATTCGTCGTAGCGATAGACGAGCTTCACGTCACCGGCGTCCACTTCGGTCAGCCGGTCCTGTGCGTCGTACGCATAGCGCCACTGGCCACCGTCGGGCAGCGTCTTCGCCAGCAAGCGCCCGGCGGCATCGCGCTGGTACGCGGTCACGCGGCCGCCCCAGTCGATCTCGTCGGCGAGACGCCCGGCCGCGTCGTAGCGATAGGTGTAGACATCGCCCAGCGGGTTGACGACCTTCGTCAAGCGCGTCGCGTGATCGTATTCGAACCGCGTCTGCTGCCCGGCCGCGTCGGTCGACGCCACCAGCAGATCGAACGGACCGTAGGCGCGACCGACCGTACGCCCGAGGGGGTCGGTCAACCCGACCAGCAGGCTCTCGCTGTTGTATTGCGCGCGCGAGGACGAGCCGTCCGCGTGCGTGACCGCGCGCAACTTGCCGCGCGGGTTGTCCGGGCCGTCGCTATAGTCGAAGCGGGTCGTATGCCCATCGGGCGACGTTTCCTCCAGCACCCGCCCCAGCACGTCACTCCTGCGCCGAATGCGCGCGCCGCCCGGTAACGCGATATCCGTCAGCCGCAGTCGCCGGTCATAGTCGAGCCGTGTCTCGCGATCCCCCTGAACCACGCGCAGCAGTTCGCCGCGGGAACCGTAGCGATACTGCGTTTTGGCGCCGTCCGGCTCGGTTCGCGCAATCAAGCGGTGCAGATGATCGTACTCGAGCGTGATCCGGCCGCCGGTCGGCAGGCCGACCGTCGTGAGATGCCGCTCGTCGTACCCGAGGTCGATCGCTCGCCCCGAGCTTTCCGTGATCGACACCAGTTGCCCGATATCGTCATAGCGGTAGTCGGTCCGGCGCCCCAGCGGATCGATCCGCGCCATCAGCCGGCCCAGCTCCCATTCGGAGCGCGTGCAATGGCCGAGCGGATCGGTTTCGGCCGTCACGAGACCTTCGCCGTTATAGGCGTAGATCCACTCGCCGTCGGCATCGAACACGCGCGTGCGATCGGCCTCGTAGACGAACCGGCCGGTGTGGTAGCCCTGCCGGGTACCGGTCTCGACCACGCGCCCGGCGGTGTCGTACCGATAGCGGACATCGGTCTGGTCCGTATCCCGCCACTGGGTCATCCAGCCGTGCTCGTCGTAGGCGTATTGGAACTGGCCGGACTGAAAGCTCGCCACGCGAGCCAGCATGCCGTCCTGATAGCCGTAGTCCACGAGCGTGCGAGCGCCGTCGTCCGGATCGTGAAGCACGATTCGCTCCGGCTGACGGTCCCGGCCGTGATAGACGACCTCCAGCCGATAGCCGTCGCTATGGGTCAGTCCGCTCAGGCGCCCGGCGGCATCGTACGAGAAGCCGATTGCATTGCCGTCGAGATCCTCGATCCGCTCGAGGCGGGACGACCCGCCTTCGACCAGCGGCGAGAAAATGCGCAATTGCCGCGTGTCGCGATCCAGCAGGCGCGGCTCGAACCGGCTGCCGATCAGCCGATAACGCGGCTCGCGCAGGTTGATGCCGTCGAGCGCCGTGTCCGGCGCATCAAAGCCGATCGCGAGGCCGGCGCCGTCATGGAATCGCACGAAGCGGCCATCGTCGAGCGTCAGGCACTGCGACCAGTTGTCCGACCAGCGGCGCCCGAGCAGCCCGCGATCGTCCGAGCGGGTCCGGTAGCGACGCTTGAGCTCGAGCGGTAGCACACCCGGAATCGCCAGATCGACACGTACCTCCAGCACTTCGCCGGTGGCGACGTCGACCGGGTCGTTCACGCACTTGCTCAGCGTATCCTTCACACCACCCTGCTCGGCCGATTCGGTCGATTTCGGCTTGAATCCCTTACCGATGGTCCGCCCAATCGCACCACCCGCCAGCGCGCCGAGCAGGCTCGCCCAAAACTCCTCGGCGGCCGTCAGCTCGGGATTTTTCGGACCATACTGCGCGGTCGTCTTGTCGATCCAGATACTGTTGCGACCAGCATTGACCTTCGCGCTGCAGTGCGTTTCGTGGCCGATCCGCACAAGCGGCAGGTCGTTCACGAACACGGTCCGGCTGCCTTCGACGAGCGGTTGCGGCACGCCCGAGTGCTGGTCGCACTTGACGAGATCGGTGACGCGCGCAACCTGGCGGCCCTCGAAGTACACGTCGTGTGAGCCGGTCAGGATCTGTCCGCAGTCGCTGCCCATCTGCTGGCTGGCGGACGCCAGTGCGCTGCCGAGGCTGAGGCCGCCCGCCATGCACGCGCCGACGATCACCGCGCCCGCGAGCCCGCCGGTCGCGACCGTTGCCACCACCGCCGCAGCGACGATCGCCCCGACCGCGACGCCCACCAGCAGGCCGCCGAAAAGGCCCCATGCGCCCATCGAGTGGGCAACCGCATCGCCGACACAGGCAGGATGCGGATCGCCATGGCCGATCGTGAGACCGAGCTCGTCGCCGATCGACACGAAACCTCGCGACATCGCTCCCGTGACACCGAGCTTGTCCAGTGCCCACGCGCCGCCGATCGCGATCGCGACCGGCGCGAGTTCGACCGCGAGCGCACCGGCGATCGCCGACCCCGATGCACCCGCGGTGATCCCCGCATCGAGGACGCTGGCCGTCGCCCAGCCGACGTCGCCGCCGAGCATGACATTGTTGACGTTCTCGTAGAACGGTTGCTCGGCGGCCTTGGCCGCCTCGCCATCTTCCAGATGGCCGAGACGCTCCAGGCGTTCCGCAGCGCTACCGCTCGGCTCGTCGTATACAGGCGTGTCCGACATGGTCAGGAGTCCGTCAATTCGGGTCGCGCAACTGCAGGCTCTGGATCACCGCACTGACCTGCTCACGCTGCGTGTCGCTCAGCGCACCCGGTGCGGTGAAGGTCAGCATCATCGCGACCTGTCCGTACTCGACCATCGTCAATTGCTGATGAATCGACGCGTGGTTGTTGGTCCACGTGAATTCATGAACGTGTGCGTCGCGGCCCGAGACGGTCGCCTTCGCACTCGACACTTCCGCGTATTCGGGCACCTTCTTCGCGATCTTGCGAATCTCGCTCGCCACGTACTCGTCGAACTTCATCCCCCAGGGCAGCCGCTCGCGCGTAATCACCAGGCTGACACCCTCGGTGCCGGTCGCTGCCGACACGAATACGTTCATCGTCTTGTCTTGCCATTCGACCGGCAGCGCCAGCGTGCCCTCATGCATCTGGTACATGTGTTGTTGTCCTGTTCAGTATCAGCCGTTCTTCGGATTGATGTCGGTACGCGACGCCTGGATGCTGATGTTCGCCGTATCGAGATGGATCACCGAATCGCCCTTGTAGATGTCGATCGCGTCTGCCGTCATGTGGATCCGCGTGCCGCCGTTGCCGCCGATCTTGATCCACAGCTCCTTCGCCTCGATCGTGTGCACGCCCTGCGGGGTCTGATGGAGCGTATTGCCTTGCGACACCACGTCCGTCAGGTTACCGACCGCCACCGTCGTCGCCTGGTTGCCCTTCCCGACCTGGATCGTCCGGTCACCCTTGAGCACGGTGTTGATCTGCGCATCCTCGACGACGACGTTCATGTCCTTCTGCGCATGCATGTACAGCATCTGCGCGCCGGCAACGTCGCTCATCAGCAGTTCGTTCGAGCCTTCGCCCTTGTGCGTCTGGCTCTTGATCCCCATGGTCTGGCCCGCCGCGCCATGGTAAGGATTGCCCTGCTCCCCGTTGAACATGCGGCCGACGATCACCGGATTGTCCGGGTCGCCCTGATTGAATGCGACGATCACTTCCTGACCGATCCGCGGAATGGCGGCCGCGCCCCAGCCATCGCCGGCCCACGGCTGCGATACACGAATCCACATGGAATCCGCCCCATCGCGCTTGCCGCGGCGGTCCCACAGGAAATGCAGCTTGACGCAGCTCCCGTTCGTATGGATCTGCTCGCCCTTCGGGCCGACGACTATCGCGGACTGCGTACCGTGAATCACCGGCTTCGGCGTCATGCGTGGCGCGCGGAACGGAATCTTCATCGGCAACAGCACGAAGCTGTTCCGGTACGGCAACTGCGCGGAATTCTGCGTGTAATCGTTCACCGCCTCGTGCCGCACATGCAGGATCGCGTAGTCCTGATTGTTCGTCTGCACCGGATGATCGACGACCTTGACCTGGCCCGACGTGGTCATCTTCCATGCGTAGCCGCTACCGAGATAGCGATGCGAGATGGCTTCCTCCGCCTCCATCGCATAACGCGCGTAGCGATTGCCGTCGTCTCCATGATCGTAGAGCGACTGGTGCTCGAACCGCTCGGTGGTCGCGAGCCTCGCATGATCGAGATGCTGCGGGCCGGCCTCGACCCGCATCAGTGGCGACGAAGGCTGCTGATGATTGAAATCCTGGTAGGTAATCTTGCCGACGCCGAAACGCCGCCCCTCGTCGAGCCGGTCGATCCCGTTGAGTTCGCTCGATTCGGTGCTCGAGAACGGCATCGACGCGAGACCGTCGATCGGCCTGAAGACGAGATTGCCGTCCCCGATCACGAGGACGTGCTTGTCCTTCTCATAACGGTGCGTCCAGACCAGGCCTTCCTGCTCCATCAGGCGCGCGCAGAAATTGAAGTAGGACTCCTGGTACATCACGACGTACTCGAGCGGCTTTTGCTCGGTGTGAAGATCGAACGAGAAATCCGCGAAGCCGTGCTCCTGGAAAATCTCGCGCAAGATGTCCTGCGCGGTCTTGTTCTGGAAGATCCGGCAGTCGGTCGAGCGCGTCAGAAACCAGAACCACGGCACCACGGTCATCTGGTATTGCGTCACCTTGCCGGGATTGCCGACGCGATCGAACGACGACACGTAACCGTCGAAGTAGCGAGACTCTTCGCCGGCATTCGACGCGGTCAATCGTTCCAGCGACAGCATCCGCGACTGTTGATCGAACTTGAGCCGCACCGGCTGCCCGATCAATTGCTCCGGCGTCAGACTGTGACGGTGCGAGAGCAGATCCAGATGGATCTCCGGCAACCGATTCACGTACTCGTCAACGATCGCCGCACTGACCAGCAGGACATCGGGCCCGAGCGGCGTCTCGATCGTCGCGTAGCGGTTGAGCTGGGTCAGGCGCGCGACACCGCCGGCGGCGTCGTTCAATGCCTGGGCGACCGCGGTGGGCGTCTTCTCCATCAGGGAGAAACCTGTTTGCGCGAGTTGCAGCGCACGCTGGACCGTGTCGACATGGCCGGCTACGCCGGCCAGCGGCCCCAGGTTTCCTGCGATAGTCGATGCCGCAGGCCCGATCAGGCCGCCGAGCGCGCTCAACGAACCCAAAGGGCTGCCGCCGAGGCCGCCCGGGAGGCCGCCATTCGGAGCAAAACTCATTTTCTATTCCTTTCCGTCTCAGGTTCTGCCCCGACAGGCCATCGGCCCGAGGCACCGCCACTGTAGGGGATATCACGTCGGAGTGGAAGTGTAGCTCAAGCGAATGGCGGTTCAGTCTTCGCGTGCCCGGGCGGGCCGCCGCGATGCGCGCGGGTAGCGGATATCGATACGAAACGGCACGGTTTTCGCGCCGAGGTGCGAATCCCGGCCCGGATACCATCGCGACCGGTTGTTCCGACGGCCGGTTGTTCCGACGGTCGGTCGAGCGAAGCGGCGACGGGAAAGCGTATGACGCGGAAAGGGAATCGCGCCGAGGAAAACGGCGACAGAACAGGCGAGCGTGAAATTTCCCGATGAACGGAACACGCGTGCCGTCGTTGGAAGCGGCCGCCGCGACATCGGCGGCCTGATGACCGGGCAACGCACCTGATCCGCCGCGCGATGACCCCGTGTGCGGTTTCCGGGGCCTCGCGCGACGAGCCAGGGTTAAGTGCTCACTTCACCCAGGCAAAGTAATACGACAACCAGATCGTCAACCCCGCGCCGATCAGCGCCGCATAGGGCATCAGGTTCAGCCACATCGCGCGCTTCGGCACTTCGAGCTCCATGTCGCGCTGCATCTGCGCGGGGAAACGGCCGCGATCCTGCCAGTAATGGCGGAACAGGAACACCGGCACGATCAGCAGCATCGCGATCAAGCCGTTGCGCAGCGTGCCGTCGCCCTGCAGGTTCGCACCCGCGCCGACATACACGAGGTTCGCGTAGCCGCAGATCGAGCCGGCGACGAGCAGCCACGTCGGACAGCGGAACGGCCGATCCCAGTTGCCGCGATCCATCCGGTGGATCCAGCCCGACTGAAGATTCAGGAATACGAACAGCATGTAGCAGACGTTCGAGATCGACAGCACCGTCATGTAGTCCGACATCATCAGCAACACGAGGTTGAAGCCGAGATCGGTCCACATCGCGCGCGTGGGCGAGCCGTGCTCGTTCACGTGCGACAGGTACTTCGGCAGCCAGCCGTCGACCGATGCCTGGTACAGCGTGCGCGACGAGCCCATCATCGACGTCATCACGATCAGCAGGATCGACAACATCAGCATCACGACGACCGCATTCGCGACCCATGCACCGCCGCCGACGATCTTCGCCATCGCGGCCGCGACGCCAGTGCCGTCGCCGATCGACGGATCGAGCATCGCCTGCGTACCGAGCGCGCCCTGGAACGCCAGTGGCACGAGCGTCATCACGACGAGACACAGCGCGCCCGACCAGAAGATCGCCTTGGCGGTATCGCGACGCGGATCGCGGAATTCACGCGTGTAGCAGACGGCCGTCTCGAAGCCGTACGACGCCCAGCCGGCCATGAACATCGCGCCGAGCGCCATCGTGACGCCCTGCCCGTTCCACGAGCCGAACGTCGCGGCCGTGAGATTGCCGTGCGCGTCGTGACCGAGCGGCAGCAGCGGGAGCAGGTTCGACATCGGCACGTCGCCCGTGACGAACGGCACGATGCCGACGATCAGCAGCGGCGTGAGCGACGCGATGCCGAGAATGCGCTGCGTACGCGCAGCCTTCGATGCACCGCTGTGCTGAAGCTTGAACGTAATGAGAAGCAGGATCGTCGCGATGATGAACGTCGCATTGATCCGCAGGGACAGACCCGGCTTGATGAACCCGAGATCCGCAACCTTGAGCTGCCAGTGCAGCACCGCCGCATCGGCGGGAAAGAGACTCGTGAGCGCATAGCTCGCCGCGAGGCCGCAGCCGAGCGCGAGCATCGGCGACCACGCGAGCCAGTTGCACCACACGGAAACCGGGGCAATCAGCTTGCTGTAACGGACCCAGCCGATCGCGCCATACACGGACGCGCCGCCCGATTTATGGGGAAATAGCCCCGATATTTCCGCATAAGTCGCGCTTTGAACCAGCCCCATCGTGATCGCGGCGATCCAGATCGCCCACGCGGGCTGACCGATCGTCGCGCATACGCCGCCGATCGTGAACAGCACGCCTGCCGGCACGCCGCTCGTTACCCAAAAAGCGTCTTTCCAAGTCAGGCCACGATGCAGCGTGTGGCCCGTCGAATCATGTGAGATGGTTGCCTCAACATCACTGGTGCGGTTCGCACGCAGTCCTGCCTGACTCATCCAATTCCTCCTGTGATGACTCCGCACAAGGGCCGTAGTGTAACAATTTACGGGCTTTTTTGCAGAATCAAAAAAATTATTCCGGGATAAGGCCGTGTCGCAGTGTCATTATTTCGCACTCCTGCCAACCCATCCCGGACTGTCTCTTTATCTATTTATCGAGGTGATTCATCTCTGGCTTACTGCGCGCCTTCCGTCCACGCATTCACGCGATCCGCGTGCGCGGCGATCCACGCATCGGCGGCCGCATCGGGCTTCGAGCCGTTCTGGATCGCCAGCATCACGCTGTCGATTTCACCCGGCTTCCACTGGAATTTTTTCAGGAACGCGACGACCGGCTTGGCTTTGGTTTCGAGCGCCGGATTGACGACGCTGTCGACGTGCTCGGCGCCGCCGAACACCTTCTTCGGATCCTCGAGGAAGCGCAGCTTCCACTTCGCGAACATCCAGTGCGGCGCCCAGCCCGTCACGATGACCGGCTTGTTCGCATTGACCGAACGCGACAGCTCGGCCGTCATCGCACTGCCCGAGCTCGGCATCAGCGTGTAGTTCAGCCCGTAGCTCTTGATCGCATCGTCGGTCTTGCGCATCACGCCGGCGCCTGCATCGATGCCGACGATCCGGCCGCCGAAGCTGCCCTTCTCCGCGTTCAGGTCGTCGATGCTCTTCGCCTTCACGTATGCAGGCACGATCAGGCCGATCTTTGCATCCGGGAAATTCGCGCCGAGGTCGACGACCTTGGCCTTGTATTCATCCCAGTACGAGCCGTGCGTGACCGGCAGCCACGCGGACAGCGTCGCGTCGAGATCGCCGCGCGCGACACCCTGCCACATGATCCCGGCAGCGACCGGCACGAGCTGGACCTGGTAACCGAGCTTCTTCTCGATCACGCGTGCCGCGACGTTCGACGTCGCGACGCTGTCGTCCCAGCCTTCGACGTAACCGATCTTCAGCGTGGGCTTCGTATCGGCGAGCGCCGAGGCGCTCAGTGCCACCATTGCCGACAGTGCGCCGGTCCACAACATTTTTCCGAACAGCTTCATGGTCGATCTCCTTGATGTGCGCACCGTGCGCGTTGTCTCTCTAGGTTCTTCAACCACAAATCCGCGGTATCGTTGTTTTCCGACGGATGCTTGTCCGGGTGCGACGCACCCGGACAGCCGATGGTGTGTTGCGACTACTTGTCGATCACGAGGTCCGACAGCGGCTTGCTGCAGCACAGCAGCACCATGCCCTGGTCGATCTCGCGCTGGCGGATGCCGCCGTTATGTTTCATTTCAACCTGCCCCGACACGAGCTTCACCTTGCAGGTGCCGCACATGCCCTGCGTGCACGAGGCCGGCAGCCGCACGCCCGACTGGCGTGCCGCGTCGAGCACGTGCTGCTCCGAGCCGCACGAAATCTCGCGATTGCTCTTTGCGAAGCTGACCGTGTACTGCTTCGTGTCGGTGTCGGCGCCTTCGGCCGGCGGGGCGAGATCGGCGAGTAGTTCGTCGCTCGCGGTCTGCGCGAGCGTTTCGAACGAGAAGCTTTCCTCGTGATACTGCTTGCGATCGAAGCCGGCTTCGTCGAGCAGGTCGCGCACGGCCTTCATGTACGGCGCGGGGCCGCACGTGAAGATCTCGCGCTCCATGAAATCCGGTGCGATCAGCTTCAGCAGCGGCAGCGTCAGGAAGCCCGTGACGCCCGGCCAGTTGGTGCGCGCACCGACGCGCTCGACGACGAACGACGTGCGGAAGTTCGTGTGGTTCGACGCGATCAGGTCGAGCTCGCGCGCGAAGATGATGTCGTCCGGCGTGCGCGCGCTGTGCACGAACAGGATGTCGCGATCTTCCGCGAGATCATGGTGCGCGCGGCTCATCGACATCAGCGGCGTGACGCCCGATCCGGCCGACAGGAACAGGTACTTGCGCGCCGGATGCCGTGCGCACGTGAACTCGCCGGCCGGGCCGAGCACGCGCACCGGTGCGCCCGGCTGCAGGTTGTCGTGCAGCCAGTTCGACACCTTGCCGCCCGGCACGCGCTTCACCGTGATCGACACCGTGTGCGGCCGCGCGGGCGACGACGAAATCGTGTAGCAGCGGTTGATGGTTTCGCCGTCGATGTCGAGCTCGAGCGTGAGGAACTGCCCGGGCTCGAACGAAAACGAGCGGCCCTGCGGCGAACGGAAGAAGAAACTCTTCACGTCGTGCGTTTCCTGCCGCACGTGGCAGCACACCAGCGTTTCCTCGACGTCGCTCGTCCAGCGCTCGGGAAGGGCGTTCCAGAACGCCGGGTGCGTCACCCGGCTGTCCGTCGGCTCGAAGTTGGCCGCATCTCGCATCATGGCAACCTCCGCCGGGCCGCCCCAAGGAGGTTAGCCGCCCCCTTGGGGGGCAGCGAGCAAAGTGAGCGTGGGGGTTGTTTCATCAGTGACTCCGCTTGTCCGCTGCTGTCCGCTTATTCGCCGGTTTTTTCGGCGAGCCGGCCGATGTACCAGGCCGAGAATTTTTCGACGAGACCTTCCGTGAACGGCGAATACGGGCCCGGCTCGTACGCGCTGCTGGTTGCGCCGCGCTGCGAGAACTCGACGAGCGCGCGATCCTGGTCGTTGGTCGCGTTCCACACGGCCGTGAGGTTCTTCACGTCGTAATCGATGCCTTCCTTCGCGTCCTTGTGCACGAGCCACTTCGTGCGCACGAGCGTCTTGCCGGCCGACAGCGGGATCACCGAGAACGTCACGATGTGATCGCTCATGAAGTGGTGCCACGAGTTCGGCTGCGTCCAGAACGACAGCCCGCCGAGGTCGGCCTTGTCGAAGCCGCCGAGCAGCTTCCTCGACGCGACCTTCGCATCGAGCGTCTGCGATTCGCCGTGGCGATCGAGCGGCAGGCGCTGCGTGCGGAAACCCGTCACGTCGAGCAGCTTCTCGATCTCTTCGGACGGCAGGCCCATTTCGGCCCACTCCTTGCCGCGACGCACGCACGTTTCAGCGAACGCGTCCATGCCTTCGGCGTTCGCGTCGGAACGCTGGTAGCCGAAGCCGTATTCGTACAGCGAGATGGTGAGCTCCGGATGGTTCGCGACGCAGTGATAGCACTCGCGGTTGTTCTCCATCGTGAGCTTCCAGTTGCCTTCCTCGATGATGTCGATCTGCGCGGCGATCTTCGTGCTCGGCAGATCGTGCGGCAGCAGGTACGGCTCCATCTCGGCGCGCAGCTGCGCGAAGTCGGCGGGCGGCTCGTCGGCCAGGCAGACGAAGATCAGGCCCGCGAGGTTCTCGACGTGCACCGACTTCAGGCTGTGCTTGCAGCGGTCGAACTTCTCGCCCATGTGCTCGGCGAACATCAGCTGGCCCGTCAGGTTGTAGGTCCAGCTGTGGTACGGGCACACGATGTTGCCGACCGAGCCCTTGTCCTCGTTGCACAGGCGCGCGCCGCGGTGACGGCACACGTTGTGGAACGCGCGGATCGCCATGTCGTCGTCGCGCACGATCAGGATCGAATCGCTCCCCAGTTCCACGGTCACGTAGTCGCCCGGCTCCGGAATGTCCGGTTCGACCGCCACCTGGATCCAGTGCTGGCGGAAAATCGCCTCCATGTCGAGCGCGAAGATGTCCTCGCTCGTGTAGAACGGTGCTTCGAGGCTGTGCCCTTCCTTGCGCCGCTCGATCAATGCACGAATGTCTGCCGATACTTTCATCGTTTGCTCCGGATTCCTTGCATCCCTGGGTTCTTGCCGACAGGCATCAAAATCAGTAGTCGATGAGCTGATGCTCGCGCAAATACGCGAGTATCACTTGTGCTTTTTCGACCGAACTCCCTTCATTTACGACGTTGCCGCCACGGCTTTCGGTCGTCGTCGCGGACAGCATCCGGGCATGCCCGGAGCGCTTCTCGGCGGCGACCAGCTTTACGGGTTTACGCTCGATCGGGCCGACCTTCCACGCGGCCGCGTCGGCGTCCGCGCCGGGTGCCGCGAGCGCGGGCCGGATCGCGCCGGCGCGCAGCCGCGCATACGCGTAGCGCGGCTCGGCATTGGCCAGCGGATGGACGGCGACGACGGCCGGCAGCGCCGCGTCGACGCGCCGCCGCAGCCCTTTCGGCAAAAATTGCCGGACGGCCACGCGACCGCCTTCGACCGTCACGTCGACGGCCGAGCCGACGAGCGGATAGCCGAGCGTCGCGGCGATGCGATACGGCAGCATCCCTGTGTCGTACGCGCCCTCGGCACGGGTGCCGGTCAGCACGAGGTCGTAGTCCTCGACGCGCGCGGCGAGCGCGTGCACGGCATCGTCGTCGTCGCGGCAGGCCAGCACCTCGACCTCCCGTGCGCCGAGCGCGAGATATTCGGCAAGCGCCGCATTCGCGGGGTCGCCCGCATGGATCACGTCGAGCTTCGCGTGATGCCGCTCCGCGAGCTGGCGGCCGGTTTCGAGCGCGGCTGCGTCGTTGCGGCTATAGCGCGCGACGCCGCTGACCGGGTGGCGGCCGACGGACACGAGCACCGCGATGCGTTGCAACTGGCGGGGGGCGTTCATGCGGCGACTCCTTCCGGTTCACGGGTGCCGACCGCGGCCGGCGATTCGCCACGCGCGGCGCGCGCAGCCTGCACCTGTTCGATCAGCGCGGCGATCGTGCCCTGCGCGTCGCCCACCACCGTCAGGTTCGCGCGCTTCGCGATCGGCGCGCTGCCGTCGAGGTTCACGGCGATCACGTGGCGGCAGTCCTTGATCCCCTGCAGGTGCTGCACCGCGCCCGAGATGCCGAACGCGATGTACACGCTCGCCTCGACCGTCTTGCCGGTTGCACCCACCTGCTTGTCGCGCGTGAAGTGGCCGTTGTCGACCGCGACACGGCTCGCGCCGATCGCCGCGCCGAACGCGCCGGCCAGCCGCTCGAACGCGCCGATGTCGGACACGCCGTTGCCGGCCGACACGATGAAATCGGCTTCCTCGAGTGCGACCTGGGCCGCATCGATTTCGTCGAGACCGAGATCGCGGTACGGCTGCGCGGCGTCATGCATCGGGCGGATGAAGTCGGCGGCCAGGCGTTCGCCCGCACCGACGAACGGCAGCTTCGCGTCGACCGCGTTCTGCGCGAGCAGGATCACGTCGGGCAGCGCTCGGGTGGCGAACGCGCGCCCGGCCTGCACATACGCGCCGACATGCTTTGCGTCGATCTCGACGACGTGCGTCGCGACGCTCGCACCGGCGGCCGCTGCGTAACGCCGGCCGAGATCGCCGTCGCCCGTCGCGTTGTCGGGCACGAACACGTGTTTCGGCGCGAGTGCCGCAACACATGCCTGCAACGCTTGCAGTTCGCTTTCAGGGTCGAACGCGCGGCGCTCGAAGCCGGCGAGTTCCAGCAGCTTGTCGACGCCCAGTTCGGCCACGTCGTCCTTCAGCTCGCCGAACGCGAGCAGCGCGACTTCGGTCTGCGCATCGGCGAGCAGCGCGGCGGCAGCGATTGCCTGCCGCGAATGATCGTCGAGCGCGCCACGTTCGCTGTGCGCGACCACCAGCATCACGTGCTTCGGATCCTGCACCGCGCGGCGCGGCTTCGCGGCCGCTGCGCCATGACCGTGCACGGACCCGTGCGCGGCGTTCTCATCGGCGCTGCCTTCCTCGCCGAGCGTGATGCGCTTCAGGCCGGCGGCCGTGATGATGAACGGCCGGCGCGGATCGATTCGTTTGATCGTGTTCATCGATTCACTCCAGCGAGGCGGCAACGAGTTCGGCCACGTCGAGCACGTCGGGGCGCGGGCCCACGACGCCTTCGAGCATCGCCGTGCAGTTCGGGCAGGCAACCGCGACCACGTCCGCGCCGATCGTGCGTGCATCGGCGATACGGATGTCGGGAATGCGCTGCTTGCCGGGGATGTCGGTCAGCGGCGCACCGCCGCCACCGCCGCAGCAGCGGCCGCGCATGCCGTTGCGCTCCATTTCGACGACCTGGATGCCGATCGTCTTCAGCAGCTTGCGCGGCGCTTCCGTCTCGCCGTTGTAGCGGCCGAGGTAGCACGGGTCGTGATACGTGGTGCGCTTCTCGCGCAGCGCTTCGACGGCCTTCGGTGCGATCTTGCCGCTCTCTGCCAGTTCGGCGAGGTAGGTCGTATGGTGCTTGACCGTCACGCGCAGCCCGAGCGCACGGTATTCGTTGCGCAGGCTGTGCATCACGTGCGGGTCGGCCGTCACGATCTGCTTGTACGACAGCGTACCGAGCGTGCCGATCAGGCGCTTCGCCATCTGCTGGAACGTCGCTTCGTCGCCGAGCCGGCGTGCGACGTCGCCCGTATCGGTTTCGGTCGAGCCGAGCACCGCATAGTCGACGCCCGCCTTGTTCAGCACCTTGACGAACGCGCGCAGCGTGCGCTGGTAGCGCATGTCGAACGCGCCTTCGCCCGCGACGAACAGCACGTCGACCGGCTTGCCGGGCTGTGCGACGGGCGCACTCAGGTCGACCGACCAGTCGTAGCGCGCGGTCGTGTCGTAGCCGCCCATCGTGCCGGTTTCACGCAGGTTCGCGAGCACTTCCTGGCCCTTGCCCGGCACCGTGCCGTGCACGAGCGTGCGGTTGCGGCGCATGTCGACGATCGCATCGACGTGCTCGATCAGCATCGGGCATTCCTGCACGCATGCGCGGCAGGTGGTGCACGACCACAGCGTCTGCTCTTCGATCAGGCCCGACACGATCGGGCCGTTCGGCTCGCCGCGATGCCGGCCGACCGCGAGGCCCGGCGACGGGCTGCCCGCGTACGCCGCGTCGGTGCCGCCCGCCATCCCGACGACGAGATCCTGGATCAGCTTCTTCGGGTTCAGCGGCTGGCCCGACGCGAACGCGGGGCACGCGGCTTCGCACTTGCCGCACTGCACGCATGCGTCGAAGCTCAGCAGCTGGTTCCAGCGGAATTCGACCGGCTTCTCGACGCCGTACTCCTGATGCTCGATGTCCGGCAGCTTCAGCGCGGTCGGCGGCGTGGCCGTACCGTCGCCCGTGAACGATTCGCGGGTGGCCGCGAAGCGCTCCTGGCGCGGGTGGAAGGCCAGGTGCAGCAGGCCGGCGATCGCGTGCTTCATCGGGCCGCCCTTCGCGGCGCCGACCGTCATCGTGAATGCACCGACACCGATCAGCACGGCACAGAGCACCGCGAACGCACCCGACATCGCGCCGGTCGGCACCAGCATGAACAGCACGAGGCCGAGCGCGAACGAGCCGAGCAGCCAGGGCAGCGTATTCCACGGGCCGCGCGACAGGCGGGCCGGCACGTCCTTGGCCGCGCGCCGGCGCCACACGAACACCGCGCCGACCAGCATCGCGAGCGCCGACAGGAAGATCAGCTTGTCGAGCCACGGCGAGTAGATCGCGAGGCCGTAGTTGATGAACACCAGCGCGAGCGCGCCGATCGCGCCACCGGCGGTCGCGACGTGCGTCTTCGCGATGTACGGATCGCGGGCGACCACGTGGTGCAGGTCGACGAAGTAGCGCTTCGGGATCGCGAACAGGTTCGCGATCCCGAACGAGCCGGGCGCGGTGGCCCGGCCGAGACGCCAGTAGGACGAGCGCTTCGCGACCGCGAACGCGAGCCCCGCCACCGACAGCCACAACAGGGCGGTAATGAGGAAGGACGGGTTCATCGTTTAGAAATCCTTCACGAGACGCAGCGAGTCGTAGATCGCACCGTGGACGTTGTGCATCGAGATGCAGTCGCCGACACGGAACAGCAGGAAACGGCCGTTGCCGAGTTCTTCCGACAGGCACGGCTGCGGCTCGGCCGCGAACAGCGTGTGCGGATCGATCTGGCCGCGGTTCACCGATTCCGGCTTGAGCTTCCAGTACAGTTCGTCGTTCGGCGACGAACCGTTCTCGATCACCACCTGGTCGACGGCGCGCTCTTCGAGCTCTTCCGTGTACTCGTTGCGCAGCACGGCGATCAGCTTGCCGTCCTCTTCATAGACGCGATCGAGCATCGTGTTCGGCGTCGGGATCACGCCGAATGCGTACAGGCGGCGATAGAAGATCGGGAACGTCGTGCCGCCGCAATCGTCGGCCACCTTCACGTCAGGCGTGACGACCTCGACCTTCGAGCCGCGGCTCGCCATGAAGTCGGCCACGCCGGCGCCCGCATGCGTGCTCACGCCGTCGAACAGCAGCACGTTCTGCTTCGGCTCGACCTTGCCCGTCAGGATGTCCCACGAGCTGACGGCGAGGCCCTCGGCCACGCCCCAGCCCGGCACCTGCCACGTGAAGCTCGACCCGCCCGTCGCAAGCACGACGATGTCCGGCTTCTCGGCCATGATCATCTTCTCGTCGGCGGCGACGCCGAGGCGTCGATCGACGCCCAGGCGCTTCGTTTCCATGTCGAACCAGCGGATGATCCCCGACATCTGTTCGCGCTGCGGCGCCTTCGCCGCGATCATCACCTGCCCGCCGACTTCCGCGTTCTTTTCGAACAGCACGACGTCGTGGCCGCGCAGCTTCGCGACACGCGCCGCTTCCAGGCCCGCCGGTCCCGCGCCGACCACCACGACCTTGCGCTTCGGGCCGCGCGACTTCTCGATGATGTGCGGCATCGTCGCTTCGCGCGACGTCGCGGCGTTCTGGATGCACAGCACGTCGAGGCCGTTGTACTGGCGGTCGATGCAGTAGTTCGCGCCGACGCACTGCTTGATTTCGTCTTCGCGGCCGTCGCGGATCTTGATCACCATGTGCGGATCGGCAATCTGCGCGCGCGTCATGCCGACCAGGTCGATCATGCCGGTCGCGAGCAGGCGCTCGGCCTGGCCCGCATCGCGGATGCTCTGCGCGTGCATCACCGGAATCTTCACGACCGACTTGATGCCGGCCGCGAGGTGCACGAACGGCTCCGGCGGCAGCGCCATCGGCGGCATGCAGTTGGCGATCGTGTTGTGCGTATCGCCGCCCGAGCCGACCACGCTCAGGTAGTCGATCAGGCCCGTCTCCGACATCGCCTGCGCGATTTCCTTCAGCGCTTCGTGATCGAGGCCATCCTCGTGGAATTCGTCGCCGCACATGCGCAGGCCGACGCAGAAATCCTTGCCGACCGCCTCACGCACGGCCGTCAGCACTTCGATGCCGAAGCGCAGCCGGTTCTCCAGGCTGCCGCCCCATTCGTCGGTGCGGTGGTTCGAACGCTTGCTCCAGAACTGGTCGATCAGGTGCTGGTGCGCAGCCGAGATTTCGATGCCGTCCATGCCGGCCGCCTTCACGCGCTTCGCGGCCGCCGCGAAATCGCCGATGATGCGGCGGATTTCCTCGATCTCGATGATCTTCGCGTTACCGCGGTGCACGGGTTCGCGCACGCCCGACGGCGACATCAGGTGCGGCCAGTGCTCGCCGTGGAACGACGAGCGGCGGCCCATGTGCGTCGCCTGGATCATGATCTTCGCGCCGTGCTTGTGCATCGCGTCGGCCAGCCGCGTAAGCGGATCGATGATCTTGTCGTTCGACAGGTTCACCGATTTCCACCAGCCCTGCGGGCTGTCGATCGACACCGGGCTCGACCCGCCGCAGATCGCGAGGCCCACGCCACCCTTGGCCTTTTCTTCGTAGTAGCGGATATAGCGGTCGCCCGGCAGGCCGCCCGGCTCGGCATACACCTCCGCATGCGCGGTGCTGACGATCCGGTTGCGCAGCGTCAGCTGGTTCAGCTGCATGGGTTTGAACAGGTGGGGATAACGCATCGCTGGCGACCTCTGGCGTTCGAATGTCTCGTGTTGCGGGTGTTGTTCTGTTTCGGTGAATCAGTGCGTCAGGGCATCAGTGCGCGATCGGCGACACTTCGAACACGCAGTGATCGTGATGCTCGGCCGCGCACTGCACTTCCTTCGATTGCGCGCGCGGGGCGCCCTTGCCTTCCGGCGTCGTGTCGTTGACCCAGTCCATCGCGCCGGCGAACCAGCCCGCGAACATGTAGCAGAGCTTGCCTTCCTTGCCCGGCTGCTGGAGCACGAATGACGAGTGGCGCAGCTCGATCCTGGCGCGCGCGCTGGCCGGATCGGCCTCGATGATCGAGAACAGGCCCCAGCCGCGCTGCGACAGGCGCTTCAGGTAGTGCTCGAACACGGCCATGCCGGTCAGGCCGTGCAGCTTGGCTTCCTTGTCGCACCAGTGGTATGCGGACTTGTAGCCGGCCTTGTAGAGGATCTCGGCATACGCTTCGACGCCGAGCGCTTCCTCGACGGCGACGTGGTTGTTCGTGAAGAAGTGGCGCGGCACGTACAGCATCGGCAGCGCGTCGGTGGTCCAGACGCCGGTATCGGGATCGACGTTGATCGGCAGTTGCGGTTGCATCGTGTGACTCCGTGAGGAAAGTGGCCGCGCGGCTCAGTGCGCAGGCGCGACATCGTCCGCGCGCCCGCGCGGCTTGCGCGGGCACGTCCCGATTTCTTGTAATGTTGAATCGCTGGGGGTGGTTCGGCGTTCGCGGCGCTTACGCGCCCCACACGTCCTTGAACACACGCACCCAGTTCTCGCCCATGATCTTGCGGATACGCGACTCCTTCCAGCCGTGGCGTTCCATCGCCGCGGTCAGGTTCGGGAATTCGCCGATCGTGCGGATGCCGTCCGGGTTGATCACCTTGCCGAAGTTCGTCAGCTGGCGATAGCGGCCCTTGTCGTGCGTCAGCATGTCGAAGAATTCCTTCGCGAAATCCTGCGTGAAATCCGTGCCGATGCCGACCGCGTCTTCGCCGATCAGGTTCACGACGTACTCGATCGCCTCGATGTAGTCGTCGATGTTCGCTTCGATCCCGCGCTTCAGGAACGGCGCGAACATCGTCACGCCGACGAAGCCGCCTGCATCGGCGATCTCCTTCAGTTGCTCGTCGCTCTTGTTGCGCGGATGCTCCTTCAGGCCCGACGGCAGGCAGTGCGAGTAGCACACCGGCTTCTTCGAGAACGCGATCGCTTCCGACGACGTGTTGCCGCCCACGTGCGACAGGTCGACCATGATCCCGACGCGGTTCATCTCGGTGATCACTTCGCGGCCGAAGTCCGACAGCCCGCCGTCACGCTCGTAGCAACCGGTGCCGACCAGGTTCTGCGTGTTGTAGCAGAGCTGCACGACGCGCACGCCCATGTCGGCGAACGCTTCGATGTAGCCGAGGTTGTCCTCGAACGCATGCGCGTTCTGGAAGCCGAGGATCACGCCCGTCTTGTTTTCCTTCTTCGCGCGGAAGATGTCTTCCGTCGTGCGCACCAGCGTCAGCAGCTCGCCGTTGTCGCGGATCTTCTTCTTCATCACGCCGATGTTGTCGACGGTCTTCGTGAAGTTCTCCCACACCGACACCGTACAGTTCGCGGCGGTGATGCCACCCTTGCGCATGTCTTCGAACACCGGCTTCTCGAACTTCGAGATGTTCAGCCCGTCGATGATGATGCTGTCTTGATGCAGCGTGCTCATGTGTTGCTCCAGTATTGTCGGGTCGGTGGGATCAATAGATCGGGAAGCGTTCGCACAACGCGAAGATCTCGCGGCGCACGCGCTGTTCGGTCGCGTGGTCGCCTTCCGGGTTCGCGCGCAGCGCGTCGAACACTTCCAGGATCAGGCGGCCCACCTCGCGGAATTCCGCGACGCCGAAGCCGCGCGTCGTGCCGGCCGGCGTGCCGAGGCGGATGCCCGACGTGACGGTCGGCTTCTCGGTGTCGAACGGAATGCCGTTCTTGTTGCAGGTGATGCCCGCGCGTTCGAGCGCCTGCTCGACCGGCGCGCCTTTCAGGCCCTTCGGGCGCAGGTCGACCAGCAGCAGGTGGTTGTCGGTGCCGCCCGTGACGAGATCCACGCCGCCGGCCTTCAGCACTTCGCCGAGCGCCTGCGCATTCGCGAGCACGTTGTCGATGTAGGTCTTGAAGTCCGCATGCAGCACTTCGCCGAACGCGACGGCCTTGCCGGCGATCACGTGCATCAACGGGCCGCCCTGCAGGCCGGGGAACACGGCCGAGTTGATCTTCTTCGCGATGTCCTCGTCGTTGGTCAGCACGAAGCCGCCGCGCGGGCCGCGCAGCGTCTTGTGGGTGGTCGACGTGACGACGTGCGCATGCTCGACCGGGTTCGCGTGGCGGCCCGCGGCGATCACGCCGGCGATGTGCGCCATGTCGACCATCAGCTTCGCGCCGACGCTGTCGGCGATCGCGCGAAAACGTGCGAAATCGAGCGCACGCGGGTACGCCGAGAAGCCGGCGATGATCAGGTTCGGCTTGTGCTCGTGCGCAAGCGCTTCGACCTGGTCGTAGTCGATCAGCATCGTGTCGCGGTTCACGCCGTACTGCACGGCGTTGAACCACTTGCCCGACAGCGCCGGCTTCGCGCCGTGCGTCAGGTGGCCGCCGGCGTCGAGCGACATGCCGAGCACCGTGTCGCCCGGCTTGGCCAGCGCGAGCATCACCGAGCCGTTCGCCTGCGCGCCCGAGTGCGGCTGCACGTTCGCATAGCCGGCGTTGAAGATCTGCTTGACGCGCTCGATCGCCAGCGCCTCGACTTCGTCCGCGAACTCGCAGCCGCCGTAGTAGCGCTTGCCGGGATAACCTTCCGCGTACTTGTTGGTCAGCACCGAGCCTTGTGCCTCCAGCACCGCACGCGACACGATGTTTTCCGACGCGATCAGCTCGACCTGCGACTGCTGACGCTCGAGTTCCTTCAGGATGGCGCTGCGCACCGGCGCGTCGCGCTCGGCCAGGGGCTGCGAGAAGAATGGCTGGGTGTTCGACATAGTGCGTCCGTGACGAAGAATAAGGGGCTGAAACCGAAGCTCAAGGCCCGCCCTGCCTGGGTTTCCCGCTCGTCCCGTACAAGGCTGCCGACGGCTCTATTCTTGTCGTTCGGATTTTCGGCGGATTGATGAATTTAGACGCGTTCTTTGCCTTTTCCGCCATCCGCGTCCGTTTTATACAAGTGACCGGTCGTGCTTTTTCGGATGACCAAGCAAACCGCCTCCTGCCGTTCACCTATGAACAGGCACGCCGGCGGTGCGATTGCCGCCCGGTCGGGGTGCAACGCGTCACGAATACGGTGCAGCGCAGCATGCCGCTTTCAGCCATACAACGTATGGAGCTAGGGTTTAGCCGTATGGCACGCTTGTTGCGCTGGCTCACACAATACCGCAGCCCGATCGGTGCCTCCCGGGCGTATAGCTATTAGAGATTCAAGGAACGCTCCCCATGTCGCCCGACCGCACAGCGTCGCTGTCCCACTTCGCGTTCATGCCATTACCGAATTTCACGATGATCGCATTTACTAATGCGATCGAGGTGCTTCGGATGGCGAACTACCTGAGCGGCCAACCGCTCTACCGCTGGTCGGTCATCAGCCCGGACGGCGGCCCGGTCACCGCGAGCAACGGCCTGACGGTCGACACCGGCCCGGCCGAATGCGTGGGGCAACCGGACATCGTGTTCGTGTGCGGCGGCGTCGACGTGCAGCGCGCGACCACGCCCGCCCATCTGTCGACGCTGCGCCGCTTTGCGCGCTCGGGCATCCCGCTCGGCAGCCTGTGCACGGGCACCTATGCACTCGCAAAGTCGGGACTGCTCGCGGGCTACGCATGCGCGATTCACTGGGAGAACATGTCGGCGCTGAAGGAAGAGTTTCCGGACACGCGCTTCCTGAAGGAACTGTTCGTGATCGACCGCGACCGCATCACGTGCACGGGTGGCGTCGCGCCGCTCGACATGATGCTGAACCTGATCGCCGCGCGCGTGGGCACCGCGCGCGTCACGCAGATCGCCGAGCAGTTCATCGTCGAACATGTGCGTGACACGAGCGCGCAGCAACGCATGCCGCTCGTCGCGCGCCTCGGCTCCGCGAACAAGTCGCTGTTCGAAGTGATCTCGCTGATGGAAAACAACATCGAGGAGCCGCTGTCGCGCGAGGAGCTCGCGCGGCTCGCGAACATGTCGCAGCGGCAACTGCAGCGCCTGTTCCGCGAGCACCTCGGGATGACGCCGACGCACTACTACCTGACGCTGCGGCTGCGCCGCGCGCGCGAACTGCTGCTGCAGACCGACATGTCGATCATGCACATCACGATGGCGTGCGGCTTCCAGTCGGCGTGCCATTTCAGCAAGAGCTATCGCGACGCGTTCGGCGTCGCGCCGACGCGCGAGCGCCGCAAGCAGGTCGCGCCGCTTGCGCAGGGTGCGACGAGCGCCAGCCCGGCATTCCCCACGCATGCGCTGCATGCGTGAGCCTCACCGCGATTGCCCTATGAAAAAAGCGACCTCGAAGGTCGCTTTTTTCTTTGCGCTTACGATCCCCACACCTGCATTTCGTCGAGCGAATAACCCCACTGCGTCGCGCGCTTCGTGCCATACATCCGCACGTAGCGCCCATGCCCGTTCAGGTTCGGCAGCGTCACGTGGCCGTATGACACGCCGTTGTTCGTCGAGTAGATCGTCGTCCAGTTCGCGTTGTCGTTCGACACCTGGATCTGGTAGACGAGCGCGCCCGCATCCCAGTAGAGATCGATGCTGTTGATCGTCTTCGTCGCACCGAGATCCACGGAGATCCATTGCGGATCGACGCCCGCACCCTCCGGCGAATCCCAGCGCGTGCTCGTGGTGTTGCCGTCGAACGCCTTGTCGGGCGTGAGCGACGCGTTGTAGCTCGCCGATGCGGCAGCCGGGTGGCCTTGCGACAGCAGTGTCGGCTGTGCGGCAGCCGGGCCACCGTAGTAGCTCGACCCGAGCTTGGCCTTCGTCGTGTCGGCGTTCACGCCGAACTGCGACAGGCTCCAGCGCTGGCCGGTCGTCACGTCACCGACGTAGAGCTGATAGCCGCCCGCCGTCGTCGACGAGAAGAATACGTAGTTCGTGCCGCTCACCGGTGCCGGATCCGAGTTGTTGCTCACGCAGTCGTTGATCGGCAATGCGTTCGGCGTCGACGCCGGGTCCGCGGTCTTCGTATAGATCTGGTCGGCCTGGCCGCTGTCTTTCCAGCGTGCATAGAACACCATGCCGTCCCCACGCACGATCGGGTAATACGTCTGCAGCCCGGCCGGGTGATCGAACGTGACGGTGACACCGGTCGCGAGCGTGCGCTTCATCAGCCCCATGTTCGCGCCGGTGCCGGTCGCGTAGTACACGGCGCTCGCATCCGGCGCGAGGAACGGCATCGAGTATTCGGCGCCGGCCGGCGCATTCGTCAGGCTCACGACCGACGTGAAGACCGGGCCCGCGCTCGTGTACGACAGCGTCGCCTGCTTGACGTCGCCGTTCTGCTTGAACACGAGGGTCTTGCCGTCCGCGCTGAATTTCGGATCCTCGTTACGCGTCGCGCCGGTGCTGTTCGTCAGGTTGACCGGCGGTGTGCCCGCGCCGAGCTGCAGCATGAACACGTTCCATGCGCCGTTGCTGATGCCCATGAACGCGAGCCACTTGCCGTCGGGGCTGAACACGCCGTTCATCGGATCGGTGATGCCCCATGCGCTCTTGCTCAGTTGCGTCAGCGTATGGGCCGAGAAGTCGTAGAGGAACAGCTGGCTCGTGCCGTCGCCGTACTTGACGTAGCTGTGATAGACGAGCTTGCCGGTCAGTGCGGCGGGAAACGTCGCGTTGGATTGCGTCGGCGGATTGCTGATGCAGGCGGCCTGCGCGGCGCCGCCGAGCAGGTTGAGGGCGAGGCCGGCCACGAGGCCCGCGACGAGAGTATTCGATTTCACGCTGAAGGTTTCCGGTTAGGGTCATGACACCGCTGACTAGACCTCGTACGCACCGGCGCACGGGCCACGGATCAGCCGGCGGACAGCGTGAGTTCCGTATCGGTCAATGTCGGGAACGAAGATTGCTCGAGCGGCGAAAGCATGCCAGCGAGTCGCGCCGAAAAACAGGATCAGAGCCCGTGAAAAACAAGCGGATCACGGGATAACGAGGCCTGTCGCGCAGCGCGCGCCGTGCTACTCTTTTTTCGGCACAAAGCTGCTCGACTTGAGGCAGGCATGAAGCGTTATGCGATGCTCGCCCGGACGATTTCCGAGTCGATCCGGCGTGGAGATCTGGCCCCCGGTGCGCGCATCCCGACCGTGCGTGCCGCGTGCCGTGCATACGGCGTAAGCCCGTCCACCGTGTTTCGCGCGTACTACGCGCTCGAAAGCGAGGGTCTGATCGTCGCGCGCGCACGGTCCGGATATTTCATTGCGAACCTCGAAGACAAACACCTTCGATTCGGCCACGATCCGCCGCGCAAGCCGGCCGCCGCACCCATCGGCGGCGACGACACGCTGTTGCGTCTGCTCGATTCGCTCAAATGCGACGACGTCGTGCCACTCGGCTCCGCATTCGCCAGCTATTCGCTGTTCCCGATGAGCAGCCTGTGGCGCTACGTTGCGTCGGCGGCGCGCAGCATGGACCGCACGAAACTGCTCTCGGGATTGCCGCCCGGCTACGACGCGCTGCGTCGCCAGATTGCATTGCGCTACCTGAACGCGGGCGCGGCGTTGCCGATGGACGAGATCGTCATCACGACCGGCGCGCTCGAAGCGCTGACGCTGAGCCTGCAGGCGCTCACGCGCCCCGGCGACATCGTCGCGATTGAACGGCCCGCGTTCCATGCGGTGCTGCATGCCGTGCAGCGCCTGCACCTGAAGGCCGTCGAGATTCCGGTCGACCCGCGCACGGGCCTCGACCTCGATGCACTCGCGCAGGCACTCGACACGCATCCGGTGCGCGCGTGCTGGTTCATGACGTCGTTCCACAACCCGACCGGCGCGACACTCACCGACGAGCGCAAGCGTGCGCTGATCGACCTGCTCGCGGCACGCAACGTACCGTTGATCGAGGACGACGTCTATGGCGAGTTGCATTTCGGCACGGCACCCACGCGCCCCGCCAAGCTGTACGACGACAGCGGGCTCGTCCTGCATTGCGGTTCGTTCTCGAAGTGCCTCGCGCCCGGGTTCCGGATCGGCTGGGTCGCGGCCGGACGCTACGTGCGGCAGATCCGTCAGGCAAAAGGCGCGAGTGCGCCGGCGGCCGACGTGCCCGCGCAGATGGCGATTTCGAGCTACCTGCGCGACGGCGCGTACGACCGCTTCCTGCGCAAGCTGCGCCGCAATCTCGCCGCGCATCAGGCGCAGATGCTCGCGGCCGTGCGCGCGTATTTTCCGGCCGGCACCGAGGTATTCGCGCCGCGCGGCGGGTATTTCCTGTGGATCGAACTGCCGCCGCGCGTGGATGCGATGCATCTGTTCGACGATGCGATGGAAGGCGGCGTCAGCATCGCGCCGGGGCCGATCTTTTCCGCGACCGGCGGATTCCGCCGCTATCTTCGGCTCAATTACGGCCGGCCGTGGACACCGGCCGTCGAGCACGCGATGCAGACCATCGGGACGCTCGCGGCCCGGCAGCGGCAGGACGGCTAGCGTGGATCTGACGAATTACAGCGGCCTATTGTGCCTTGCGTTTCACGCGCCTGCGACCAAGAATGAAGCGGTAGGCCGCCACGAACGAATGCGTTCCGCGCACTCGACGTCATGGAGAACCTCATGAGCACCGCATGCGAACGACCCTCGACGACGCACGCTCCGCCGGATTCCGGCACGAGCCGGCCGGCTGCCTGGCAGGAAAGGATCGTGACGACCGGCGACCGTTCGCCGCGTTGACGGCGCCCACCCGCTTCCAGCGATGCGAGTCCTGCCCAACCGGACAAGCCGCGCGCGCGACGACTGGCGTGCAATCCTGAACGCGCGAGCCGAAGCACGACGCACCACCTGCTGCCGCTGCAGGGAATGCGGCTTCGTGGCCTTCCGCGCACTCGAGCACTGCCCCGTCTGCGGCCAGCGGAACTGGCCGTTCGATCCGGTGCGCCAGGCCTCGGACGACACGCATGCCACCCATGCGGCGCACTCCTTTCACACGTGGTCGTCGCGCGTCGCACGGGCGCTTCGCAACGCGGCGTTCCGGCGGCCGCGCGCATCGAGCGCACCGATCCTGAGCATCCTGACGCTCGTGCTGCTGGTCGGCGGCTACGTGACGGTCGACCGGACGTGCAAGGCCGATCCGGTCTGTCGCGGTTCGAATGGTTCGGGCGCGACGGCAAGCGATGCCGGCCCGTACGCGTCGAACGATCCCGTGCTGCCGGTCTTGCCGGCGCCCGTCTATCCGTTTCATTCGGCTGACGGAGCGCAGGTGGCCGCCGCCCGACAGGGTAGCCCCGATCTCGGCGAATCGGCCGGACGGACGGCCGTCGCGCGGGCGGTGCCGGCCATGCGTGCCCGCGACCGGTCGCACCCCACCGCCACGGTTCGCCTGGCGGACTGGAAGGCCAGCCGCAGTGCCGCGCATCGTGCCCGCGCATTCCACCGCGTGAGCGTGCACACCGTGCATGCGCGACGCGCCACCGCCAGCAATACGCAAATCGCGCAGCTCTATCGCGGCCACTGAGCGCGCATGCGCAGTCCGTGCATGCGTGTCCGTCGATTCATTTTTCTAAACCGCCCGTCACAAAACCTCGTTTGCATCGCGACTCGCGCGTGACGTTCAATGGGTCATTCGCCCGCGCCGGCGCGTATCGCGTTCCGGCCGGTCGCCCGATCCACCGAACGGAGTCGTCGATGAATGCACTACAGCTCGTGACCCTGGCTGCCATCTGGGGCGCGTCCTTCCTGTTCATGCGCATGGGCGCACCGGAATTCGGCGTCGTCCCGCTGATCGCGCTGCGCGTCGCGATCGCGGCCGTGCTGTTGTCGCCGGTGCTGCGCCACGCGCAGGCGCGACAGGAATTCCGCTCGCATCTGGTGCCGCTGTTCGTCGTCGGCATCGCAAACTCGGCGCTGCCGTTCTGCCTGCTGACCTACGCGGCGCTGTTCGTGTCGGCCGGCACCGATTCGATCCTGAATGCGACGACACCGCTATGGACCGCGATCGTCGCGTACGTGTGGCTGCGCGCGCCGCTGACGAAGCCGCAGGCGCTCGGTCTCGCGCTGGGCTTTGCCGGCGTCGTCGTGCTCGCCGGTTCGGCGGTCGGTGCCGGTACACCCGGCGCACCGCGCGCGATCGCCGCGGCAATGCTCGCGACGCTGTCGTACGGGTTCGCCGCGCATTACTCGAAGCGCAAGCTGGCGAACGTCAGGCCGTTCGTGTCGGCATTCGGCAGCCAGTTGTTCGCGGCGGTCGCGCTCGTGCCGCTCGCGCTGCCGCTGTGGCCACACGGCCCCGTTCACACGTCTGCGTGGATCGCGGTGGTGCTGCTCGGCTCGATCTGCACGGCCGTCGCCTACCTGCTGTACTTCGGGCTGATCCGCCATGCGGGCGCGCAATATGCCGCGTCGGTCACGTTCCTGATCCCGATCTTCGGTGTCGTATGGGGGGCGATCTTCCTGCACGAGACGATCTCGGTGCAGACGGTCGCCGGATGCGCAATCATCCTGCTCGGCACCGCGCTCGCGACCGGCAAGCTCAAGGGGTTCGCGGCCACCGCCGTGCGCGGGTCACGCCAGTAGATCGCGCGGGCCGTCGTCGCCGCTGCCGATCTCGCTCGCGAGCCAGTCGCGGAACGCGGCGATCTTCCACTCGTGCTGGCGCGCTTCGCTGCACACGACGTAGTAGGACAGTTCGGTCGGCCAGGGCCGTGCGAGCACACGTACCAGCCGGCCGGCCGCGATTTCGTCCCGCGCATAGATGTCGCGCACCAGCGCCATGCCCTGCCCGGCGACCGCCGCCTTGATCAGCAACGCATCCTCGCTGAAGCTCGCGCCGCGCGGCGCACGGGCATCCTCGATCCCCTGCGCGCGCAGCCACAACGCCCAGTCGGCACGATCCGCATCCTGCAACAGCGGGTACGACAGGCAGTCGGCCGGCGTGGCGACCGGACGGGCGGGATCGAGCAGTTGCGGGCTGCACACGGGCCACAGCTCGGGCGTCCAGATGCGGAACGACGCGTGTCCGGGATAGCGGCCCAACCCGTGCCGGATCGCGACGTCGACATAGTCGCGACGCAAGTCGACCAGCTGCCCGCGCGTCTCGACCGTGATTTCGATTTCCGGGTACGCAGCATTGAACCCGCCGAGGCGCTGCACGAGCCACGTGTTCGCGAAGGAGGCGGTGGTCGTCACCGCGAGACGGACGATGCGCCGATTGGCGCCGTGCACGTTCGCCCACGCGGCCTCGATCTCGTTGAAGCCGCCGGCGAGCTGGTCGAACAGCGCACGGCCCGTGCCGGTCAGCTCGAGTTCGCGGCCAGTGCGCTCGAACAGGCGCACGGCGAGGCGATCCTCGAGATTGCGGACATGCTGGCTGACGGCGCCCGGAGAAATGCAGAGCTGGTCGGCCGCCTGTTTCATGCTGCCGCAGCGCGCCACTTCGACGAACGTGTGCAACGCTGCGAGGGGAAGTGACTTGGCCATCCGTGAATGTGCCGCCGGTCGGCGGCGGTGGGGTCGGGAACGGGCGATGATTATCGCAGCAATTTCGTATGGCCGGGATCGCCGGGCGCCAGCGCTCCGGGCCGCGCGGCGTGCGACTTCGCCCAGCCGAGGCCGAAGCGGAGGCTCAGGCTGCCGTGCTGCCCGGCCTTGTCCTTCGCGCCCGGATCGTCCGTCACGTACCGACCCGGGATGCCGATCGCATCGGCCGGCCGCGTGATTTCCATCCGTGCGCCTCAACGACGGCCGACTGCGGACACCCACGGTCGAACACGCGATGCCGCCCATCGGTGCGCCGGCCTCGCGGCAATGGCACACGCACCAGCCCTGGCGCGGACGATGCCACCCGAGCGCGCCAATCAGGCGCGGCACGCGCCTTGCGTTCTGGCCGGTGCGCGACAAAGAATGAAATCGGCAGGCGGCGTGACAATGTGACGAAGTGAACAGCGGGCGGCCGGCACGGCCGCATGGCGGTTTCAGCGGAGGAATTCCATGAGCACCGAGAGCGCACTCCAGGCGACGATCCAGGCACTCGTTCAGGATGGCAAAGGCTTGCTGGCGGCCGACGAAAGCGGGCCGACCATCGCGAAGCGCTTCAAGACGATCGCGGTCGAATCGACCGAAGAGAACCGCCGCACATGGCGCACCCTGTTGCTGTCGACACCGGGCCTCGGTGAATTCGTCAGCGGCGTGATCCTGTATGAAGAGACGCTCGGGCAATGTGCGGACGACGGCACGCCGTTGCCCGAACTCGCCGCTCGCCAGCAGATCGTGCCCGGCATCAAGGTCGACGCGGGCAAGATCCCGCTCGCGCTCGCGCCCGGCGACGAAATCACGCAAGGGCTCGATGGGCTTGCGGCGCGCCTCGACGGCTACCAGCGGCAAGGCGCGCGGTTCGCGAAATGGCGCGCGGTGTACAACGTGTCCGCCACGCTGCCGGGCCATGCGGCGATCCAGGCAAACGCCGAAGCGCTGGCGCGCTATGCGGCGATCTGCCAGGAGGCCGGCGTCGTGCCGATCGTCGAGCCGGAAGTGCTGATGGACGGCGATCATTCGATCGGCCGCTGCGCGCAAGTGACCGACGCCGTGCTGCACGCCGTGTTCGACGCGCTGCACCGGCATCGGGTCGTGCTGGCGCACATGTTGCTCAAACCGAGCATGGTCGTCGCGGGCAGCACGCACACCGCACCGCCGGCCCACGCCGAAGTCGCAGAGGCGACGGTGCGCCTGTTGCGCAGCGTCGTGCCGGCCGAAGTGCCCGGCATTTTCTTCCTGTCCGGCGGACAGACGCCCGAGGAAGCGACGGCGCATCTCGACGCGATGAATCGCGTTGCCGGGCGGCCGTGGCTGCTGAGCTTTTCCTATGGGCGCGCACTGCAGGAGCCGCCGCTGGCGGCGTGGAAGGGACAGGCGGCCAACGTACGCGCCGCGCAGGATGCGCTGCTGCTGCGCGCACGCCTGAACGGTGCGGCCTGCCGCGGTCAGTACGACGCCGCGATGGAGCGCACCACGTGAACGGAGCCGGGCGAACGTCGCCCGGTCGATCGTTCACGCGTGAGCTGCTCGCCCGGCGCTATCGCGGGCACTGAGCGCACGCATTCCCGAATGCACAAAGGGCCGGGGCGCTCAAGCGCCCCGGCCCCTTCGATTGCCGCGTGGTGATCGGTCGCGTTACGCCGCCAGCAACCCGTGCGGGTCGATGACGAATTTGCGCGGCGCGCCGCCGTCGAACTTCTTGTAGCCTTCCGGCGCCTGGTCGAGCGAGATCACTTCGACGTTGACGATCTTCGCGATCGGCAGCCGGTCGAACAGGATCGCCTGCATCAGGTTACGGTTGTACTTCAGCACCGGCGTCTGGCCCGTGAAGAACGAGTGCGATTTCGCCCAGCCGAGGCCGAAGCGGATGCTCAGGCTGCCGTGCTGCGCGGCCTTGTCCTTCGCGCCCGGATCGTCCGTCACGTACAGGCCCGGAATGCCGATCGCGCCGGCCGGCCGCGTGATTTCCATCAGCGAGTTCAGCACCGTCGCGGGCGCTTCTTCCGAATGGCCCGACGAACCGTGACCATGCGCCTCGAAGCCGACGCAGTCGACCGCGCAGTCGATCTCCGGCACGCCGAGGATCTGCTCGATCTGCTCGCCGAGCGAGGCATCTTTCGACAGGTCGACCGTCTCGAAGCCCATCGCCCGCGCATGCGCGAGGCGTTCCGCGTTCATGTCGCCGACGATCGTCACCGCCGCGCCGAGCAGGCGCGCCGATGCGGCCGCCGCCATCCCGACCGGGCCCGCGCCCGCGATATAGACCGTCGAGCCCGGCTTCACGCCCGCGCTCACCGCACCGTGATAACCGGTCGGCAGAATGTCGGACAGGCAGGTCAGATCGCGGATCTTCGACATCGCCTGATCGCGATCGGGGAATTTCAGCAGGTTGAAATCCGCGTACGGCACCAGCACGTACTCGGCCTGGCCGCCGATCCAGCCACCCATGTCGACGTAGCCGTAGGCGCCGCCCGCACGCGACGGGTTCACGTTCAGGCACACGCCCGTGTGCGTGTCCTTGCACATTGCACAGCGGCCGCATGCCACGTTGAACGGCACCGACACGAGATCGCCGAGTTTCAGCGTCTCGACGTCGCGGCCGATCTCGACCACTTCGCCCGTGATCTCGTGACCCAGCACGAGGCCCACCGGCGCGGTCGTGCGGCCGCGCACCATGTGCTGGTCGGAACCGCAGATGTTCGTGCTGACCACTTTCAGGATCACGCCGTGGCCGATCGCACGGCCGGTCGGATCGACCATCTTCGGATAATCGATTTTCTGAACTTCGACCTGGCCCGGCCCAAGATAGACGACACCTCGATTGCTGCTCATCGTATTGTCTCCATGTCTCGTTGGATGGCGCCGCGGCGCGCCGGCTCATGCGGCGCACGCGCAACGTGCTGTTCGAGAGTAGTCCCGGAGGCAGGGGCGCCGATGTCTCAAACGCGACATGCGTTTGAACGGCGCCGACATCGATGGCGGAAAACCGAAAGTCGGGCGGGAAACGACGGGAAGGTGGCGCACGCGGCATTCACCCGCAGCGTGACGCGCCGGCGGGCGGGCCGGTCCTGACGACCGGCCTCCCCCGCCTTTGGGCAGACGCTACCCGCCCTGATTCTCGCGGACGATCGCGGCGGCGGCGCTTTCCGCTTCGCTCGCGACGCCGTCGTGCACGCGCGTGCTGACGGCCGGCGTCGGCGGCTCGCTGTCGAGCGCGTGGCCGTTGCGGTCGTGCGTGTCGACCGTCGCGCGCATCGACAGCCCGACGCGCAGCGGATGCGCGGCGAGATCGCGCGGCTCGATCGCGATCACGACCGGCACGCGCTGCACGACCTTGATCCAGTTGCCGGCCGCATTCTGCGACGGCAGCATCGAAAATGCGCTGCCGGTGCCCGCCGAGAAGCCCTGCACGCGGCCACGATAGCTCACGCGCGAGCCATACAGATCCGACACGATCTCGACCGGCTGCCCGATGCGCATGTGGCGAATCTGCCCTTCCTTGAAATTCGCCTCGATCCACAGCTGATTGAGCTGCACGATCGACATCAGCGGCACACCGGGCCCGACCTGCTGGCCGACCTGCACCGAACGCTGCCCGATCGTGCCGTCGACCGGGGCGACGATCGTCGTGCGCTTCAGGTTCCGGTACGCGAGCTTGAACTGCGCGGCCGCCTGCACGACGGCCGGGCTTTCGTCGACGGGCAGCTTGGTGCCGAGCGCGCGTGCCGCGTCGAGCTGCGCCTGCGCGGCCGCGAGATTCGCCTGCGCGCCGGCGACCGCCGCGCGCGCACGCGCGAGTTCCTCGGGGGCGACAATCTCGACCGCCGCGCCCGAGCGCGCGGCGAACGCACGCTGCGCGAGCGACAGGTCGGCGCGCCGCGCATTCACGGCCTCGACGTACATCGTGTTCGAGATCTTCGCGTTCGCAACCTGCCGCACGGCCTGTGCGAGCTGCGCCTTCGCCTGCGCGAACGCGACCGACGCCTCGGTGTCGTCGAGCTTCACGAGCGTCTGGCCGGCGCGCACGGCCTGCGTATCGGCGACCACGACGTCGGTCACCGATCCGGGGATCTGCGCGGCGACCTGCACGATGCTGCCGGCGACGTATGCGTCGTCGGTGTCTTCGTAATAGCGATCGCTCAGCAGCCAGTACGCGATCCATGCAAGCGCGGCCACCAGCACGACCGCGAAGAACACGATGAAGCGCTTGCGGCGCGTCGCGCGGCGCGCGTCGAGTGCCGGGTCGTTCAGGGCAGCCGGCGGCGCGGCGGTATGAAGGTTGTCGTGGTGCATCAGTCGCTTTGCGTAACGATCAGACGATCGTGCTGGAACAGGGGGATCGGCGGTATGACCGACGGGCTCGGCGCCGAATTCACCGCGGCCGCGCGCGCGAGAACGGGGGTGCCGCGAGGTGTCGCACCGACAGCCGGCGTGCGTGCCACGTCGTCGCGCCGTGCCGCCCCCGCATTCGATGCAGCGACGGCCTGCGGCACGGCCGCACTCGCCGCCCGCGCATCGGCCGACGGCCCCGCCATCGATCGGCTCGCGGTCGCGGCAGCGGTCGGTACGGGCGTGACGGTCGCCGCAGCCACGGCGGTCGCAGCGGGCGCGACAGTCGAAGCGCCTCGCTTCGCCGCCCCGCCACGCGCGCGATGCCCGGCCTGCGCCTGCGCGACCGTTGCGCCCGCATCGAATCCGCCGCCCAGCGCGCCGATCAGCCCGACGCGCAGCGTCCGCTGCCGGCCGAGCAATGCGATCATCTGCGCGCGCTCGTCGATCAGCGTGAGATCCGCGACATCCACATCCTTCTGCATCAGCACGCCGCGCCGGTGACGGTCGGTCGCGATCTCCACGATCTTCTGCGCGGCCGCTACCGCGTCCTGCTGCTCCGCGACGAGCGTCTGCGACGTCTGCAGCGACGTGACGATCTGCGCGACCTGCCCGAGCGCATCATCGACGGTCTTGTTGTACAACCCGATCGCGACGTCGGCCTGCGCGACATCCGCACCGAGCTTGGCCTTCAGCCGGCCGCGATCGAAGATCGGCAGCGAGATCGCCGGGCCGATGGAACCGGCGAGCGCATCGCGCGAGAACAGCGACGCGGGCGTCAGCGCGAACACGCCGCCGAGCGCGACGAGGTTCACGTCCGGATAGAACTGCGCGCGCGTCGAATCGGCATTCGCGAACGCGGCCTCGACTCGCAACCGTGCGGCGACGATGTCGGGCCGGCGACCCAGGAGATCGGCCGGCAGCCGCGCAGGCAGCGCGCCGCCCGCGAATGCGCCGACGCGCGGCCGTTGCAGCACGAGCCCGCGCTCGGGGCCGCGGCCAGACAGCACGCCGAGCTGCAATTGCGCAAGCTTGATCTGCTCGTCGTTCAGCGCGATCTGCGCGAGCAGCTTGCTGCGCTTGATCGATGCGTCGCTCGCGTCGTACGCATTGTCGAGCCCGCGCGCGGTGCGCTCGCGCAACACGGTCGTCACGCGCTGGCTGACCTTCAGTTTCTGCTGCAGCAGCTCCTGCGTCGCATAGGCCTGGTCGAGCTGGCAGTACACGGTGACGATCGCCACCGCGAGCGTGAGCCGCACCTGCTCGGCCTCGACCCGCGCCGCTTCGCGCAGCGACATCAGGCTTTTCGTCGCGGCGCGGTTCTTCCCCCACAGGTCGAGCTGGTAGGTCAGCCCGACGAACACCGACGATGGCGAGGTGTTCGGATCGCCGAAGATCTCGACGGGTACACGATAGCCGCCGGCCGATACGTCGGCGACGTCGTTGCCCGGCTTCGGCATGCGCGCGCGGCTGACCGTCGCGCCGGCCGTGCCCGTCAGCCCCGTCAACGAATCGAACTGCTGAAGCTGCGCCTGCGCGATCCGCAGCCGTGCCTGCGCGACCTGCAGGTCGGGGTTGTGCTGCGATGCCTCGGCGACCAGTGCGTCGAGTTGCGGATCCCGCAGCTGCTTCACCCAGTCGGGCGCAGGCCACGCGCCGTTCACGCCGGGGCCGGCCGTATGCGCGAGCGCATCGTCGGCCGGCGCGCGCAACGACAGCGACGGCAGGAAGCCCGACGGCACGCATCCGCTCAACGCCAGCGACACCGCCGCGGCGACGATCATCATCGAGCCGCCCTTCACGCCACGCGCCCGATCCACCGTCTCTTTCACACCCCGCATCGCGCCCCTCATCCCTGCTGAACGCGCTGCGCACGCGCGGCGAGACGCGGCCGCGTGCGTTCGAGCGGGCCGAGCCGGCCGAACAGGCCGTCCGCGACGCCGAACAGGATGCCGGCGAGCTTCGCGCGCTTGTCGCGTTCGACGAGCGCGATCTGCACGACCTGCCACAGGGTCAGCAGGTTCGGCACGATCGCCACCGGAAAGCGCAGCCCGTACTGCATCCCGAGTTGCACCGCATTGCGTGCGCTGTAATAGCGCCGTTGCCACGAGTGATTCATCGACGTCATTTCAAAAGGGCCGATCGCGTGACGCTGCTTCGCGCCGATCCGGTGCGGCAGCACCAGCGACGGCACGACATAGAGCGGCACGTTGCGCGCCAGCGCGCGGAAGCTGTATTCGGTGTCGACGTGATCGATGAACAGCGTCTCGTCGAAGCGGCCGAGCACGTCGAACGCGTCGCGCGACACGACGCAGCCCGACGAGATCAGGAATGCGCAGCGCTGCAGCGGCGCGCCCGGCTCGATGCGCAGGCGGCGCAGCCCGATCCCGTTGGTCGAGAGTTCGGGCAGGAAACTGCGCGCGTTCTCGTCGAAAATGCGCGGGCCGGCCAGGAACGCACGCCCCGCGAGCCCCGCGCAGACGTCGCGCATCGCGGGGAAATACGCGGCCGGCACCGACGAATCCTGGTCGAACAGCGCGACGGCATCGATGCGGTCGCGAAACAGCGCCGCGAGCCCCGCGTTGTACGCGCCCGCGATCCCGCCGCGGTTGCCATGATGCAGCAGCGCGATGCCTTCGCGCGCGCACAGCGCGCGGGCGCGCGCATCGGGCTGCGGCGTGTTGTCGACGACGAGCAATGCGTCGCACGCATGCCGCCACGCGCCGAGCGCGTCGAGCTGTGCATCGCTCGGGTGATACAGGATCACGAGTGCGCCGAGTGTCGTCATGTTCCTCTCCTCAATGCCCGAACGACGCCGCCGCGCCGCGCTTCGGCCGCGTCAGCCACATCATCGCCGCGAGCGCGAGACACGTCATGCTCGCCATCCAGAACATGTCGTTGGTCGCCATCATGTACGCCTGCTGCATCACGACCTGGTGCAGCGTGGATAGCTCGCGCACGCCGTCCACCCCCATCCCGTTCAGCGTGTGCACGAAGCGCTGCGTATTCGCCGATGCCTGCGTGACGGATTGCGACACGACATCGTAGTGATAGGTCGCGCGGTTGTCCCACAGCGTCACGCTCATCGCGGTGCCGAACGCGGCCGACAGCGTGCGCAGGAAATTCGACAGGCTCGACGCGGCCGCGAGCCGGTCGTCCGGAATGCGCGACAGCGTCGCGGCGGTCAGCGGAATGAAGAAGCACGGCAGCCCGATCCCCTGGATCAGCCCCGGCGCGGCGATCTGCGCGAACGTCATCTTCAGCGTGAAATGCGCATCCCACGCGAGCACGGCCGCGAACACGAGGAAGCCGAAGGTCGCCAGCACGCGTGCGTCGAAGCGATGCGCATGGAGCCCGACGACGATCGAGAACACCAGCGCGAGCACGCCGAGCGACGCGGTGGCGAGCCCCGCGTGAAACGCGTTGTAGCCCATCACGGCCTGCATCCACAGCGGGAACACGACGCCGACCACCGAGAAGCTCATCATCCCGAGCGAGATGATCAGCACGCAGAATGAGAACGTGCGATCGCGGAACAGGCTCAGATCGACGACGGGATGCGCTTCGCCCGCCTCCCAGATCAGCAGCGACACGATCGACAGCCCCGCGACCACCGCGAGCGTGACGATCAGCGGCGACCCGAACCAGCCGCGATCGTGGCCGAGATCGAGCATCGCCTGCAGCGAGCCGACGCCGATCACGAGCAGCACGATGCCCGGCACGTCGACCGGGCCGGCCGCGCCGCGTTGCGCATCCGGGCGCAGCATCGCGGTGCAGACCGCGAACGAGAACAGTCCGATCGGCAAATTGATCAGGAAGATCCACGGCCACGAGAAGTTGTCGACGATCCAGCCGCCGACCACCGGCCCGAAGATCGGCGCGAGCAGCACCGTCATCGCCCACAGCGCGAGTGCGATCGTGCGCTTGTCCGGCGGGAACGTGCGCAGCAGGATCGTCTGCGACAGCGGCACCATCGGCCCCGAAAACAGCCCCTGCAGCGCGCGGCAGATCACGAGCACGTGCAGGTCGCGCGCGAGCCCGCACAGCAGCGACGTCAGCGTGAACAGCAGCACCGCGCCGACGAACAGCCGCAACTCGCCGACGCGGCGCGCAAGCCAGCCCGTCAGCGGCACCGCGATCGCAGCCGCGACCGAATACGAGCTGATCACCCACGTGCCCTGGCTGTTCGAGACGCCGAGACTGCCGGAGATCGCCGGCACCGCGACGTTCGTCACGGTCGAATCGAGCACCTCGATGAAAGTCGCGAGCGACAGCGCGAACGTCAGCAGCGCGAGCCGGAGGCCGCGCACCGGCTGCGCGGCCGGCACGGGGGCCGGCACGTCGAACGCGGATGGCGCGACAGGCCCGTCGCGAAACGGCGACGCGGTGCTCATGCGCCGGCCACCACGACTTCGGGCCGCGCGGCCGCTCGCCCGCGCGGCGGCGCGAACCGTTCGATGAAATCGGCGGCGGCTTCGCAACCATCCCGCTCGGCCGCCAGCAGTGCGCGTGTACGCGTCGCGTGCGCGGCAAACGCGGGCTCATCAAGCACGCGCGCGAGCGCTGCGCCGAGCCGCGCGCCGTCGATCGGGCCGTCGACCCGCACGCCGCAGCCGCTCACGGCGACCCGTTGCGCGTTGTCGAACTGGTCGTGGGCGAACGGCGTGACGACCTGCGCGATCCCGGCTTCGAACGCAAGCGCCGCCGTGCCGATCCCGCCGTGATGCACGAGTGCGCGGCAGCGCGGCAGCAGCGTGCGCATCGGCACGAAGCGGCGCACGAGCAACCGGTCGCTGTCCGGCGCCGCATCGTGCGGCGTCAGCAGGATCCCGCGCGCGCCGGTCGTGCGCAGCGCGTCCGCCACCGCGTGCGCATAGGCCGCGTGATCGACGCGTGTCGAACCGGCCGTGAACACGACCGGGGGTTCACCGGCCGCGAGATACGCATCGAGTGCCACATCTTCTTCGGGAGTCGCAATATCGTTGAACAACGGGAAGCCGCTTTGCAGATGATTCGACGGCCAGTCCGGCTGCGGCGGCGCGAACCAGCCGGGAAACAGGCACAGCACGCCGTCGGTCGAATGCAGCCAGCGGCCCAGCACGCGCCGCGCCGGCGCGAGCCCGAGCGCGTGGCGCACCGCGTTGAGCGCGGGGCCGCAGGTGCGATCGAGCACCTGCCGCTCGATCAGCGTCATCAGCGCCGCCTTCACCGGCAACGGCCAGCGCGCGGGAATCGTCAGGCGCGGGTGCGTCGGCGGCGCATGCGCGGACAGCAGCGTCGACGGCGACACCTGCACCGACACGTACGGCATGCCGTGCAATTCCTGCATGAAGCGCGCGGAGAACGCCCACAGCGTGCCGACGAGCACCGTATCGCCGTCGGTCAGCGCGCGCAGCGTGTCGTAATGCGGGCGCAGCGTCGGCGCGATCACCTGCCACAGCGTGCGAAACGACGTGCGCGAATCCCACAGCGCGGGGTTCGCCATCGCGGCCTCGTATTCGGCCGCGGTGCCGATCGGCACGAACGCGAACCCGCAACGGCGCACAGTTGCCTCGAATGGCGCGTGCGTGCAGAACACGACGTCGTGACCGCGCGCCGCGAGCGTGCGCGCGACGCCGAGCAGCGGATGCACGTCGCCCGCCGAACCGATCGCGGTCACGATCATCTTCGCCATCGCGCGCCTCGCGGGTGTCAGTAGAAGCCGGGAATCAGCGCCGCGACCTCGCGGCGGTACTGCGTGTACGCCGGCCCGAAATACCCGGTCAGCCAGCTCTCCTCGACGCGCACCTTGTACGCGAGCGACGCGAACACGAGCAGCACGCCGATCGCGCCGCGCCATTCGCCGCCGATCAGCGCGGCGCCGACGAGCGCGATCAGGCAGCCCGTATAGATCGGGTGACGCACGAGCCCATACGGCCCCGTGCGGACGAGTTCATGGTCTTCCTTCAGCGTGACCGACACGCTCCAGTTCGTGCCGAGGTGCAGCCGCGCCCACACCGAGAACAGCAGGCCGGCCACCAGCACCGCGAGCCCGCCCTGCGCCTGCATGCCGAAACGCTGCCAGTCGGGCACGAGCGCCTGCCACGACGGATCGGGCAGGATGATCAGCGCGCCGCCGACGATCAGCGGAATCGACTGCAGCGTGCGCGAGCGCGACGCTTCCTTGCGCACGGTCGTCTTCGCGCCTTGCGAGGTGACGATCCAGTAGGCGAGCCACGCGGCCCACGGAACGACGATGGCGATGGTCTGAACGATATTCACGGCTGGCCTGCCTCGTTGGGATGGGAATTCGGATGCGTCGGGCGTACCGGCCGCCCCGCGTGCGGTGTCACGACGACAGCGCGTGCATCGGTGCGGGCACGCACACCTGCGCAGCGGCGAGCGCGATGCCTGCGGCAAGCGACGACCCGCCGCAGAAAAAGTCGAGCAGCGCCGAGCGCGTGTATTCGCGCTGCGCGCGGCCTTCGATGTCGAGGAAATGGCCGGCGTCGGGCACCGTCGCGAACCGCGCGCGCGGCACGTGCGCGCCGAGCTGGCGCACGTCGGCGGGCGTCGTGTATTCGTCGCGCTCGCCGTTCAGGAACAGCAGTTCGCAGCCGATGTTCGAGAACTCGCTGAAGTAGCGCTCGGGCTGCAGCGACAGGATCTGGTCGACGTGAAACGCGACCTGGTCCTGCTCGTCGCGCGGCAGGCGCGTGAGGTAGCGGTAGTTGTACAGCTTCATGATGCGCGGCAGGTAGCGGCCGACGGTATCGTTCAGCAGCTGCGCGGCCTTCAGGTTCTCGCCGGCCGCGATGTGGTCGCGGGCGCGCGTCACGTAGTCGACCATCGCATCGTTCAGGAACGGCGAGAACGAGCAGATCGCCGCGCGCCGCACGCTCGGGCAGCCGCGCGCAAGCGCGAACAGCGACGCGACGCCGCCCCACGACACCGATACGAGGTACGACGGCGCGAAGCGTTCGACCAGATGCTGCAGGATCGCGGCTTCGTCATCCTTCGTCAGGATGAAGCAGCCCGGGTTGTGCTGACGCGACTGCCCCGCATACGGCAGGTCGAAGCAGATCGTGTTGATCCGCTCGCCGAGATACTGGACGGTCTGCCCGAACGACGCGGTCGTCGCGAGCGCGCCGTTGACGAGCATCGCCGTGTCGAACGCCGGGTCGAACACGTTCCGTTCGACGTAGACCTTCAGACCATTCGGCAGCGGGACCACGTGTTTTTCGGTCAGCATCGTCGTTCTCCGGTGGATGCGGCGTCTCGACGTCGCGGCATGCTGCAGGTGCGCAATGACTGCGCCGGTTGTTTGCGCGCAATCCGAATCGCGCGATTGGCCAATGCACCGCGGCAATACCGGCGGCATCGATTCATTCCTCGTAGTGCGGCGCCATACTAATACGGACAATATTACTGACTCAAGTCATTCCAACGATACCCTCTACTCTGTTAGGAAATTCGGTAGATTCAAATTATTCCCGCATTTTTTATGGTAAACGGAATGCTTTCGAGGGTGAGTGCAATCGTTTGCGGAACGGTTTCCGACACCCGACAAACAGACAATCATCCCTTTAAAATCAATGCATTACTTCGTTTAATTCGCTTATTTAAAACGGATTTTCATGAATGAATCGTGACGCCGATTCGCAGGCCGACTTCCCTGTTTCATCGAATATCACATAGCTCAATACTCTTTCATTCCGTAATCGCTTCAGCACCCGCAACGATTAACCCGATTGATCGCTCGCTTCAGAATGCGTTTTAAACAAACTCCAGCTTTTTTAATCATCTTTCAATTATTTTTCCGCACCTGCACAACGCGCGAGCGGGGGCCGCGCTCACCGCCGCACACCCGCCTTCGCCGTCAGACCCCGATTTTTTGTTGATTGAACGATCAATAAAAAACCGCTAAGCTCTCGACTTCCATGGACGGCCCGTCCGGGCGAAGGGAGTCGCGATGCCGAAAGTCGGAATGCGGGAGATTCGCCGCGCACAGTTGATCGACGCCACGCTGCGCTCGATTGACGAGGCGGGCCTGCCCGGCACGACGCTCGCCTCGGTCGCGCAACGCGCGAACATCTCGACGGGCATCGTCAGCCACTACTTCGGCGACAAGGACGGCCTGCTCGAAGCGACGATGCGGCATGTGCTGCGCGATCTGTGGTCGGCCACCACGCGCCGCCGCGGCGGTACACGCAAGGACCCGCGTTCACGGCTGCGTGCAATCGCCGCCGCGAACTTCGACGACACGCAGGTCAGTGCGCCCGTGATGAAGACGTGGCTCGCGTTCTGGTCGCAGAGCATGCACGACCCGATGCTCAAGCGCCTGCAGCACGTCAACACGCGGCGCCTCCATTCGAACCTGTGCGCGGAATTCGCGAAGGCGCTGCCGCGTGCGAAGGCGCGCGAAGCCGCCAGCGGCCTCGCCGCGCTGATCGACGGCCTGTGGCTGCGCGGCGCGCTCGCCGGCGGCCCGATCGACACCCGGGCTGCATTGAAGCTCACCCACGATTACATCGACCTGCTGCTCGCGTCCGCCTGACGCGCCACGCAGTCGCCCTCAAGGAGATCCTCATGTCCGTATACGGTTTGCAGCGCCTCTACATCGGCGGCGATTACGTCGACGCCACGAGCGGCAAGACTTTCGACACCTTCGATCCCGCCACCGGCGAACTGCTGGCGCAAGTGCAGCAGGCGAGCGCCGCCGACGTTGATCGCGCAGTCGCGTCCGCGCAGGAAGGCCAGCGTGAATGGGCCGCGATGACCGCGATGCAGCGCTCGCGCATCCTGCGCCGCGCCGTCGACCTGCTGCGCGAGCGCAACGACGAACTCGCCGCACTGGAAACGCGCGACACGGGCAAGCCGATCGGCGAGACGCTCGCGGTCGACATCGTCACCGGCGCGGACGTGATCGAGTACTACGCGGGCCTCGCGACCGCGATCGAAGGGCTGCAGGTGCCGCTGCGCGCCGAGTCGTTCGTCTATACGCGCCGCGAACCGCTCGGCGTGTGCGCGGGCATCGGCGCATGGAACTACCCGATCCAGATCGCATGCTGGAAGACGGCACCCGCGCTCGCCGCAGGCAACGCAATGGTGTTCAAGCCGAGCGAGGTCACGCCGCTCACCGCGCTCAAGCTCGCGGAAATCTATACGGAAGCCGGCGTGCCGGCCGGCGTGTTCAACGTCGTGCAGGGCGACGGCTCGGTCGGCGCGCTGCTGACGGGCCACCCGGACATCGCGAAGGTGTCGTTCACGGGCGGCGTCGAGACCGGCAAGAAGGTGATGTCGCTGGCCGGCGCGTCGTCGCTGAAGGAAGTGACGATGGAGCTCGGCGGCAAGTCGCCGCTGATCGTGTTCGACGATGCGGACCTCGACCGTGCGGCCGACATCGCGGTCACCGCCAACTTCTTCAGCTCGGGCCAGGTCTGCACGAACGGCACGCGCGTATTCGTACACCGTTCGATCAAGGATGCGTTCACGCAGCGCGTGCTCGAACGCGTGAAGCGCATCCGCGTCGGCAAACCGACCGATGCCGATACCAACTTCGGCCCGCTCGTGTCGGCCGCACAGCTCGACAAGGTGCTCGGCTTCATCGAAAGCGGCAAGGCGGAAGGCGCGAAGCTGCTCGCGGGCGGCACGCGCCTGACCGACGGCCACTTCGGCAACGGCCAGTACGTCGCGCCGACCGTGTTCGGCGACTGCCGCGACGACATGAAGATCGTCCGCGAAGAAATCTTCGGGCCGGTGATGAGCATCCTCGATTTCGAATCGGAGGACGAAGTGATTACCCGCGCGAACGACACGCACTATGGCCTCGCGGCCGGCGTCGTGACCGAGAACCTGTCGCGCGCGCACCGCACGATCCATCGCCTCGAAGCCGGCATCTGCTGGATCAACACGTGGGGCGAATCGCCGGCCGAGATGCCGGTTGGCGGATACAAGCAATCCGGTGTCGGACGCGAGAACGGCATCACGACGCTCGAACACTACACTCGAATCAAGTCGGTGCAGGTCGAGCTCGGCCGCTACAACCCGGTGTTTTGAGAATCACGAAAGGAGACTGACCGTCATGACGACACGCGAATACGACTACATCATCTGCGGCGCAGGTTCCGCGGGCAACGTGCTCGCAACGCGCCTGACGGAAGATCCGGACGTGACGGTGCTGCTGCTCGAAGCGGGTGGCCCGGACTACCGCTTCGACTTCCGCACGCAGATGCCGGCCGCCCTCGCCTATCCGCTGCAAGGGCGCCGCTACAACTGGGCATACGAAACCGACCCCGAGCCGCACATGGACAACCGCCGGATGGAATGCGGGCGCGGCAAGGGGCTCGGCGGCTCATCGCTGATCAACGGCATGTGCTACATCCGCGGCAACGCGCTCGACTACGACAACTGGTCGACGCACAAGGGCCTCGAGAACTGGACGTATCTCGACTGCCTGCCGTACTTCAAGAAAGCCGAGACGCGCGACGTCGGCCCGAACGATTATCACGGCGGCAACGGTCCCGTGTCGGTCACGACCAGCAAGCCGGGCGTGAACCCGCTGTTCGAGGCAATGGTCGACGCGGGCGTGCAGGCCGGCTATCCGCGCACCGACGACCTGAACGGCTATCAGCAGGAAGGCTTCGGCCCGATGGACCGCACGGTCACGCCGAAAGGCCGCCGCGCGAGCACCGCGCGCGGCTACCTCGACCAGGCGAAGGTCCGGTCGAACCTCGAGATCGTCACGCACGCGCTCGCCGACCGCATCCTGTTCGACGGCAAGCGCGCGTCGGGCGTCACGTACCTGCGCGGCAGCGAGCGCGCGACCGCGCATGCGCGCCGCGAAGTGCTCGTGTGCAGCGGCGCGATTGCGTCGCCGCAACTGCTGCAGCGCTCGGGCGTCGGCCCCGGCGCATGGCTGAAGGAACTCGACATCCCGGTCGTGCTCGATCTGCCCGGTGTCGGCCAGAACCTGCAGGATCACCTGGAGATGTACATCCAGTACGAGTGCAAGGAGCCGGTATCGCTGTATCCGGCGCTCAAGTGGTGGAACCAGCCGAAGATCGGCCTCGAATGGATGCTGAACGGCACGGGCCTCGGCGCAAGCAACCACTTCGAGGCGGGCGGCTTCATCCGCACGCGCGACGACGATCTGTGGCCGAACATCCAGTATCACTTTCTGCCCGTTGCGATCAACTACAACGGCTCGAACGCGATCGAGATGCACGGCTTCCAGGCGCACGTCGGCTCGATGCGCTCGCCGAGCCGCGGCCGCGTGAAGCTGCGCTCGCGCGATCCGAACCAGCATCCGAGCATCCTGTTCAACTACATGGCCGAAGCGCTCGACTGGCGCGAGTTCCGCGATGCGATCCGCGCGACGCGCGAGATCATGCGGCAGCCCGCGCTCGACCGCTATCGCGGCCGCGAGCTGAACCCGGGTGCGGACTGCAAGTCCGACAAGGAACTCGACGCGTTCGTGCGGGCCCGCGCGGAGACCGCGTTCCATCCGTCGTGCTCGTGCAAGATGGGGTATGACGACATGGCCGTGGTCGATGAAGAAGGCCGCGTGCATGGGCTCGAAGGCCTGCGGGTCGTCGATGCGTCGATCATGCCGATCATCACGACCGGCAACCTCAATGCGCCGACGATCATGATCGCCGAGAAGATCGCGGACAAGATTCGCGGGCGCAAGGCGCTTGCGCGGGTGGAGGTGCCCTATTTCGTTGCGAATGGGGCGATGGCACGCAATATCGCGAAGGCCGTGCGGCAGCCGGAGACGGTCTGATAACGGCGGGCCTGCTGCCCGCTCATCAATGTGCCGACGAAACGCCGCCGACAGTCATTGTCGGCGGCGTTTTGCATGCGATCGTCAGCCGCTGTTCACTTCTCGCTTCAAACGCTCGATGTCGACGTTTTTCAAGTAGTTCGTGATGTTCTGCCAGATCGGATGGAACCCGTAACCACCGTGCTGCAGCTCATCGAGTGCCTGCTCGCGTGTCCAGCCCTGATACACCACCCGGTACAACGCCGACACGAGACCGGTACGATCGGCGCCGTGCTGGCAGTGGATCAGCACCGGGCCGTCCTGGTCGGCCGTCCGCAGCGCCCTCAGCGCGGTGACCATGTCTTCGTCGCGGATGTCCCACGTGTTGATCCGGATGCGTTGCATCTTGATCTGCGTGCCGGCCAGGATGCTGTCGTCCGCGTGAAACGAACGGAAGCTGATGACCTTGCGGATCCCGAGTTTCTGCAACTCCGGCACGTCGCTGCGCGACAGCTGCGCGCTGCGGTACAGCGACGGCGTGATGCGATGCAGGTTGTTCACATGCGCATCGGTCACGCTCTGCGCCCATTTGATCGGCCGGGCGGACACCTCGGAGGCCGGGTCCGCGCAGGCCGGCTGAGCGAGCCCGGCAAGCGTGGCGGCGATCGCGGCAATGATGGCGAGTTTCATGTCGGTTCAATAAAATGCGCGCTTGCGCTCGCGGGAAAGAATGAACAGCACGATCGCGGCGGCGCTCATCGTCCAGTAGTCGGTCGGCGCCACGCCGAGCCAGTGGATATGCCAAGGCACGTTGGCCGGATTGAAGCGGGCCAGGCCGTAAGCCGGGTTCAGCACGAACCACAGGAAATCCTCGGTCAGCCAGAACACCATGATGCACGCGACGATGCGCGCCTCGATGCGCCACGACCAGCGCCCGTTGAACACGGCCGGCAGGTGAAAGAACAGCGCGACGAACGGGAACACCCACGCGTGGTAGCCGGTCATCGGCCGCCCGCCCCAGAAGATGTCGAGCAGCCAGTGATGTTCGATGCGCCAGGTCGGCAGGTTGGCGGCCCAGCCCGCGCTGCCTTCGATCTGGATCTCGACGTTCGCGAAGAAGTACGCGAGCAACACGACCCACGCGACGACGAACACCGTATGGCGCGTCGGCACAAAACGCGCGACGCTCATGCAGCCGGCTCCAGGCCCAGCACGCGATCGAGCACGAAGCGGCCGGCGAGCGGCCGCCCGAGCGGCGCGAGACGGCGGCGCATGTCGGCGAGACGCTCGGGCGTCTGCAGCAACGCGCGGATCCGGTAGACGAGCGCATCGTCGTCGATCGCCTTCAGCGCGACACCCTGTTCGAGCAGGAAATCCGCATTGCGCTCTTCCTGGCCCGGAATCGGCGAATTGACGATCATCGGCAGCTGCATCGCGAGGCATTCGGATGTCGTCAGGCCGCCCGGCTTCGTGATCACGAGGTCGGCGCAGGCCATCAGGCGTTCCACCTGCTGCGTGAAGCCCTGCGGAAACAGCCGGCCGGGATGCTGCGCGGCCAGTGCCTGCAACGACGCCAGCATCGCCTGGTTCTTGCCGGCCAGCGCGATCAGCTGGAAGTCGGCATCCATCTCCAGCAGGCGCGCAGCCAGCACGTCGAGCCCGCCGAGGCCCGCGCCGCCGGACATCATCAGGAAGGTCGGGCGCGCGGGATCGAGGCCGAATTCGGCCGCGCAGGCCGCGCGATCGAGCGGCTGGCCGAACGCCGGCATGATCGGGATGCCGCTGACGTGCACCGTGTCGGGTGACATGCCGCGCGCATGCATGCGCCACGCGATCTCGTCGTTGGCCGCGAAATAGCCGCGCATGTTCGGCACGACCCACATGCTGTGCAGGTCGAAATCGGTGACCTGCACCCACACCGGCGTGTCGACGCGCCCCTTGCGAATCTCGCGAGACAGCAGTTCGGCGGGCAGGAAGTGCGTGCAGATGATCGCGTCCGGGCGCTGCCGTTCGATCTCCGCGAGCAGCGGACGGCAATTGAGCCGCTCGATCGCGCGCCGGATCTTCTGCGACGGCGCGGCGGGATCGACTTCGTCGGTCTTCTGGTACAGGTAGCCCCACAGCGCCGGCTGGCTGCTGACGAGCTTGATGTAGAGATCGGTGTACAGCTTGCGGAAGCCGGTGGACACGAAATCCATCACGTCCAGGTGGGTGGCGTCGACGCCGGCGGGATGGTGGTCGGCGAACGCGCGGATCGCTTCGGCCGCTCGGGTATGGCCGGCGCCGGCGCTCACGCTCAGGAGGAGAATCTTCTTGTTTTGCTTTGACATCTGACTGACCGTTTCGATGAAGGTGGTCCGGACGTGGGTTCGCGGCGACGCTCTCACGCGGCGGCGGTTCGCGTTCGGCTTACAACAAGCTTGGCAGATCTTCGGCGGTGCGGGCGGTTACAGCAACGCGATCGCCGGCATCGTCTGCGGAATCATACTGCGTTCGGTCGATGGCGCCCGGATCGGGCGTGACACGCAGGCGGTCAAGATGGCGTGGCAAGGCGCGTGGCCAGTGTACACACCGACGCCATGACGTCTTGGCGTGCCGCCGCCTGACGCCCGCTCGCACGTGCGAACGGGGCCCGGCATTTCGGCGCGAACCAGGCGGCTCGCGCACAGATCGTTCGGAATCCTTGCGTATTGGTTCGGCACAGGCGGTGCATCCGCCCGCCTTGGCCCCCTGTTCGCCGAATCAGGACGTCACAACGGCCCGCCTCCCCATCCGTTTCCCGCGGACGATCGGATTCGATCGCGAGGTCAGGCTCATTGCGCCACGCAGGCGCTCGAACGCGGCGTCCTCCTTCGGCCCGAAGCGGCTCACTGCCGGCCAGGCGAGCACATGATCGAGCCATGCCTGCCACTCGTCGCCATGAAAGCGGCCACCGATTTCCCGCACGGCCTCCGGCGCCGCGATCACGATGCCCGCCAGCAGGTAGCAAGCCCAGAAACTGCCACCACCGACGAGTTGATCGAGCCTGCACACGGAGAGCGCCGCGAGCAGCCCGTCCACCGACGCGAGATCCGCGCGATGCATGCGGATCGCCCGCGCAACGAGGTTGTGCTGACCGCCATACGCGGCAACGGAGGTCCCGTCGCCGGCAGCAAGCGCGGCCGAGAACGCCACGAGCGCCGCCATCTCGTCGATGCGCGATGCATCGTCACGCGGCCCGCACGCGCGCAGCACGATCGCGTCGATGACGGCGCCAGGCATGGCCGACGTTTCCCCATTCGCCGCCGCGGCGACGGCCAACCTCTCTCTCAGGTTCTTCGCAGGCGGCGTGTCGCCCTGCGCGCCCTTTTCATGTTCAGTACATTCACCGTCATCGCCCCCGCAGCATTCGACACCGCCGGCAATCCGCTCGAGCGCGGCCCAGCCGACATCGGGATCGTCGAATGCGCACGCATCGATCACACCGTACGCGGTGTCGAACGCGGCGCGCGAGCCGGGGCAGCTGCGTTCGGCTTCGTCTAGTTGCTGCATCGAAGGCACGTGCGAGCACGCACCGAACGGGTCGGTCAGGTCGCATGCGCAGGCGCCGCCGTCCGATGCAATCCACGGCGCGAGCCGGTGAAGCATCGCCGTTGCTTCTCGGGACAGGGTCGTGCCGGCTCGCACGCGCAGCGCGTATGACGCGAGGACAGTCGTGTCGTCGGCGTCACCCGCCTCCGCTGCGCAAGCGGCAGCGTCGAGTCGCTCGATCAGGTACTGCAGCCACGCGGCCGTGCGCAGCCGGTCAGGCGTCGCGCCGCGGGCATCGCCATACTTTGCTGGATCGGTAAGCATGGGTCTTCCGGGATAGTTCCGGCCAATTGGAATGGTGTTGTTTCAATCGAATCGGGCAGCGCGGCACGCCGCGCCAGCCCTGCATGTCCACCCGGATCGGATTGCGACACGGGCGGTCAGCCGGCCGTCGCGCCGATACGCGCGACGACACGAATGCGTCGAGAAAGCGGGAACACACGTGCGTGCCGCGCGGCCCTCGCGCACGGCGTGCACCTCGCTTCGCTCCGCGATGCTTACTGCACGTGGAGCTTCGGCGACGTCACGAGCTCGCCGGCCAACCTGCAATCCGGTGTCAAGTCGACATTGTTGAACGTCAGCGACGATTTCGAATCGTTCCATGCCTCAACAACCTTGCCGGGCCCGCAGGTTCCGAGCAACTTGATACTCACCTGTGCGTTGTCGATCGAAATCTGCGTCGCGCTTTCCACCTGCCCCGTCCACGGCGACGCACTACTCGCGGTAGTGCTGACAAACGGGCACCAGTTGCCCCCGTTGAACTGCGCCGACGTGACATTGACGATACCTGCCGGCGTAATCGTCCCGTTAAACGTCAAGGTACAAACCGTGTTGATCGCACCTTTGGTCAGCGACATCACCCCCGACGCAGAAAATGCTTCGGCGTTCGGATTCATCGGCTGCCCATCCGCGCGCGACACGGTCACCGCAAAAGCAGGCGCAGCCGAAATCGTGGTGAACACCACTGCAGCAACAAGCGATGCAATTTGACGAATGTTCATCTATACGGCCCTCTCTCTTGATATGTGGCGGCCTTACACGAGAAACACGACCGCTCTGCCGAACGAATCCGGCCGCCGCGCCGATACACGCGACAGCACGAACCCATCGAAACCGCGGAAACCCGCCGCGCATACCGCACGGCCCTCGCGCGCGGCGGGTACCCGCTTCGATCCGCGGCGCTTATTGCACGTGGAACTTCGGCGACGTCAGGACCGTGCCGCCCACCGTGCAATCCGGCGTCAGCACGGCGCTGTTGAACGTCAGCGACGAGTTCGTATCGCTCCACGCCGTCACGACCTTGCTCGGCCCGCAGGCGCCGAGCAGCGTGACGTTCACCTTCACGTTGTTGATCGTCAGCTGCGTCGTGCTGTCGGCCTGCCCCGTCCACGGCGACGTGCTGCTCGCGCTGCCGCTGATCAGCCCGCACGTCGCGCCGCCCGAGAACGTCGTCGACGTGATGTTGACGATGCCGGTTGACGTGATCGTGCCGTTGAAGGTCGCGTTACAGGCCGCACTGATCGATCCCTTGCTGAGGTTCGTGAGCCCGGTCGCCGAGAACGGCTCGCCGTTCGGGTTCATCGCCTGGCCATCGGCCCGCGTAACGGTAACTGCGAAAGCAGGCGCGGCCGAAACCGCGGTGAAAGCCACTGCAGCAACAAGCGATACGATTTTGCGAATGCTCATTTGAACTGCCCCCTCTCTTCACAAATGGCGGCACGCCGCCAGGAACGCGATCTCCCGGCCGGAAGGGTCCGGCCAGCCGGTCGCAGGAAACCGCCAGCGCGCGTCATGCGCGCCGGACGGCTCAGAACTTGTAGGAAATCCCCACGAACGTGATCAGCGGATCGGCCTTCAGCCGCGTGCGCGTGGTGGCGAGCGTCGAGCCGTCGGCCGCCTTGATCACGAGCGACGAGTACGTCTTCAGCGGCATGTAGGTCAGCGTCGCCGTTACGCCCCAGTGCTTGTCGATCGCATAGCTCGCGCCGACGTTGTAGACCGGCGTGAACGACGACGACGCCTTGCCCTCCACCGACGTCGCACCCGGCTTGCCAGCGCCGGCCGCGAGTACGCTGCCGAGGTTCTCGTTGATGTCCTTCGCGAAGTTGCCGTTCAGTTCGATGTTGCTGAACCAGCTGTAGGCCACGCCGATCCCGACGAACGGGCGGAACCGCGCCGTCGGCGAGTTGAAGTAGTACTGCAGGATGACCGTCGGGCTCCACTGCCGCGCGTTCTTCACGGCCGGCTGGTTCGCCGACTTGTCCATGTCGACGTTGCCGAGCGCGCCCGCCGGGCCCGGCGGCTTGATCACGCCGTGGCCGGTCAGCGTGAACTCGGGCGGCACGCCGAGCACCGACGTCACCGCGATGTGATCGGTGAAGAAGTGCGTGAGCGTGAGGCCGACCGTATCGGCGTTGTTGACCGTCAGGCTCGTGCCCGGCGACGTGAACGAACCGGGCAGGCGCAGCGGCCCGTTGATCGGCATGCTCGCGAGATTCGTCGTCAGCCCGTTGGTCGAATCCTGCGGCATGATGTGCAGCCAGCCCAGCGTCGCGACGTTGTCGCCCGCCTGCTGGGCCGATGCGAGCGTCGACACGCCTGCGACGACACCCGCGACAATCAGCTTCTTCATGAAGTCTCCCCCTCATTCTGTCGGGGCGCCGCGCATCCGCGCGCGGCGCCGCCGTGTCTCCATCCACATGCGGTCACTGCACGAACGCGCCGACCGTGAAGTACGGGTTGCTCGTATCGACCATGTCGAGGAACCCGAACACGCCACCGGTGAACACGAACTTGCCGGTTGCCGGCCCCGACGCCGCGTCCGCATGCACGGTCGTCACGACGCCCGGCACTTTCTGCGTGTAGTCGAGGTTCAGCGCGCGCGTCAGCGCGGCCTGCGACGCGTTGAACGGATCGAGCAGCGTGGCCTGCGCGCCGATGAGCGCGGTCGCACGGTAGTTGAACGCGCTGTCGACGCCCGTGTACTCGCCGTCCTGCGAGCCCTGCGTAATCGCCGTCTGCGGGCTCAGGAACGAGATGCCCGATTCGTCGTCCGCGCTCGGCGGGCCTTGCGTGAGGTCCGCGTTGGCGGCGCCGGTGCGGATGAAGATCGGCACGAGCTGGTTGCGCAGCTTGCCGACGATCAGGATCCCCTTGCCGGCCTTCGCCGGATCGAGCGCGGCGAGCGTCGGCGGAATCTGCGGCTGATAGTTGAGCGACTGGAACGCCGGCGCATCCGGGCGCAGCGTGAACGGCTGGTTCACGGTTGCGCTCGACGCAAGCGGCTGCCCGCCGTTCTTCTTGCCGAAGTTGTCGGTTTCCGTATAGCTGCCGTCCGCGTTGATCGTCACCTTCTGGTCGAGCGCCACCGGCTGGAAGTTCTGCGACGGCACCTGGTGATAGCCGAGCTGGTTGTACGTGCCGGCGATCTTCGTCAGGTCGGTTTCCAGCGACGAGAAGCTGATGAACGGGTAGTACGGGAATGTCGTCTTCGGGATCTTGCCGACGCCGATCACGCCGTCGAACTGGATCGTCGCGCCGGGGATCGCGCCGCCCAGCACGCCTTCGCCGAGGAACAGCCGCGCCGGGCGGCTCGGGTCGAGGCTCGCGTTCTGCATCCGGAACGTGCACTGGTTCAGCTTCACCGTCGGCAGCCCCGTTTCGTCGGCCAGCGTGCCGTCGACCACGTTGGCGGGGGCCATATCGCGGGTCGGCTGCACGGTGCCCGCGGTGGTCGGCACCGGCGATGCGAGGTAGGTCATCCGGTACGTCATCTTCGTCGTGTCGAGCTGCACCTTCACGAGCTCACCCGACCCCGAGCCACCGATGAACACCGTGTTGTAGTCGATCGTCTGCGGGCACAGCCGGACCACCGGCGCGGGCGGCGGGTCGCCGTCGCCGCCGCACGCGGCCAGCACGGGCGCGAGCGACGCCGCGGCCATCCATTGTTTCAAATTCATAGGAATCCTCTTGAAATTCGATTCGCCGGCGGCGACGCATGCGCCGCCGGTGCTGCGTGTTCAATGCGGGGTCACTGGACGAACGCGCCGACCGTGAAGAACGGGTTGACCTTGTTGTTGTTGACGACCATCGCGTAGACGTTGCCGGCCGTCACGAGCCAGCCCGTGTCGCCCTTGCTGAAGATCGCCACGTTGCCGTTCGCACCCTTCGCGTTGAAGTCCTGCGTGGCCGTGACCTTGATCTTGCCGGGCGTGGCCTGCGTATAGTCGAGCGCGAACTGCGAGGTCACCGACGACGTCTGCGGATCGATGAACGCCGCGGTATTGCCCTGGAACAGCGTGGACGTATAGTTCGCGGCCATCGTCGACACGGCGGTGCCGTCGTTGCAGGTTCCTGCTTCAGACATGAAGTTGCCGTCGATGAACTTGCCGGGCAACTCCGGGTGCGGCACTTTGGGATCGAAGCTCGGGCCCGCCGCCGGGTAGAAGCTCGTAACGCCGAGCGACGTCACGACGCCGCAGGCGGATGCGCTGGTCGCGCCGATGTAACCGCCTTTCAGCGAATTGGCGGCAATCGCGGTGGCCGACGACAGCATCGAGATCCCGACTTCGGCATCGGCGACCGACACGAGCGGATTGGACGTATCGACATACGTATAGCCGACACGAATCACGACCGGTATCCGCACGCCGTTCAGCTTGCCGACGATCATGATGCCTTTGGCCTGGCTCGATGCAAGAAGGATGACCGACGCCCCCTGCCCCGCCATCGGATACGAGACCACGCCAAACGCGTTCGGCAGCCCGTTGCTCACGAACACATTGTCGGCCGACCCGTCCGCGTTCTTGCGCAGTGTCCACGGCGTCCCGGTCGTCTGGCACGAGTAGTCGCTACCGGGCGTGATCGTGCATGAGCCGTCCGCATTGAGCGTCTGGTTCCAGTTGACGACGTCCGGCTCCCAGCCGACCAGACCGGCCGTGCTCTGCCCGCCCCCGCCGAGCGGTGACAGATGAATGCCGACCTCGTTGTAATTGCCGGCGACCTTCGAAAAATCGGTTTCCGTTTCGATGAAGCCGATGAACGGATAGAAATCGAATGTCCGCGACGGCACGTAGCCGATGGGCGTGGGGGTCCCGAGGTCGATACCCTTGTACGCAATCGTCGCCCCCGGAATCCCGCCACCCACCACGCCATTGCCGACGAACAGCATCGGCGGATCCGCGCGGTTGATCGTCACCGCATACGCGCCGTTGCTCGTCGCGCCGTTGTCGAGCACGAACGCGCAGCGGTTCTGCTCGGCGGTCGGGAGGGTGGTCGGATGATGGAACGATCCGCTGATCGTCAGGCCCGCGCGGGTATTGTTGACTTGCCCTGCCGACGTCGGCACCGACGATTCGAGGAACTGCATCTGATAGGTGAGCTTCGTCGTGTCGAATTTCACCTTCACGTACTCGCCGCTGCCCGCGCCGCCCGTGTAGGTCGTCGTGTAATCGAGCGCGTCCGGACACAGCTTCGTCACGACAGGCGGCGTCGTTTCGGCACCGCTCGGCCCGCATGCGCTCCCCGAGCACTGCGGCACGGTGATCGGCCCCGGATCGTCGCCGCCGCCGCAACCGGCGACGAACGGCAAAACGACGACCGCGCATGACAGGATCGCTTTCCGCCATTCAGGAATGCAAATCATCAACCCCTCCTTTTCAGGTACGACAAGTCTCGTCCGGACAGGCTGCATGGCCCGCCGGTTGGTATCGCGCCGCCGCACGAACGCGCGGCGCATGACGGTGTGCGCAAGGCGGCCGCGATGCCGGTCAGGCAAATGCGGCATACGCCGCGGCGGCAGACAAGCGCGCTCCCGCAGCGCCGTCATGCGGCACGGCGCCGTCGGAACGATCGAAACGGGAAGTGGTTCGCCGCTACACGGCGAAATGACAACGCAGGGACGCGATCTGCATCGCGCCTGCATTCAGCGAAAAAACGGGAAACGGCAGTCCGACTGGCCCCGCGGATAGGCGTCTCATGAATTGGTCTCCGTACGTACGCTTGATTCGTTATCGTGATGCGTCGTTTGTGGAAACTATGATCGGACGATACCCACAAGTAAATGGATGCAGAGTTCCAAACGACCGAAACCGCGCAATCCTAGCGCGTGCAGGGGATTTGACAGTTTTTCAAACAGCCTTCGATTTATTTGCTCAGACAAATACCCACCCCATCCAACGCGCGTTTGAACAACGACGCCCAACCCGCGCCCGGCCTTGCTGGCCGGCCCGCGACGGGCCGTATCGATGCTGCGGCGCAACCTTACACGTCGATGATCGCGAGCGTGCCGTGGCTGCCCGGCAGCACCGCGTGAAGCGTGCCGGCGAGCGCGAGGTACATCTGCCCGGCCTCGACGACGACCGTCTCGCCCGCGACCTCGAGCATCATCCGGCCGTCCAGCACCAGCAGCCCCTCGTTGTAGTCGTGCACTTCCGCCTCGTAAGCCTGCGCATCCATGCGCAGCACCTTGATCCTGGCCGGCCCGACCTCGCCAACGATCGTGGATTTCCACGCAACGGCCTGCGCAGCCGCCACAGATTTGAAATCGATCAAAGACATGCGCCCCGCTCCATGAACGATGAAAGGAACGCATTATCGCGAGCGCCGCGCATGCCGTCCCGGTACGGCGCGACGGCGTTCGGGCGGCACAGTCGGCCTGCCAGCCGCGCCGGAATGCAATCGCCGCCCGCTTCGTCGAAAACGGCACAAATTGTTCACCTGGCGCAAATAAAGCAGCGTTTTACTAAACAATGCCGCGGCAATTCGCGCAAATCAGACGCCGGCAACGCGCGTCCTTTCCACCAGCATGCATTTCCATCTATCGATTGCTAATATGGCGATCCCGCGATCCCGCACCACAACGCCGTTCGACATGACGCCCGTTCGCCATGCCGTCCCCGGTCCCGGCCGCAGCACAGCGGCGGCGGCACCGGGCACGCGCGGCGCATGCCGTCACGCCGGCCGGCCGTGCCATCCGTGAGCATGCAACCGATCCTTTCCGTCTCCGACCTCTCCAAGACTTACGCGTCCGGCTTCCAGGCGCTGAAGCATGTGACCCTCGACATCCGCCCCGGCGAGATCTTCGCGTTGCTCGGGCCGAACGGCGCCGGCAAGACGACGCTGATCGGCTCGATCTGCGGCATCGTCACGCCGACCGAAGGCCGCGTGACGGTCGGCGGCCACGACATCCGCGATCAATACCGTGCGGCCCGCGAAATGATCGGCCTCGTGCCGCAGGAACTGACGACCGACGCGTTCGAGACCGTCTGGGCGACCGTGTCGTTCAGCCGCGGCCTGTTCGGCAAGGCGCCCGATCCCGCCCATATCGAGAAGACGCTGAAGGCGCTGTCGCTGTGGGACAAGCGCGACAACAAGCTGATGACGCTGTCGGGCGGCATGAAGCGCCGCGTGATGATCGCGAAGGCGCTGTCGCACGAGCCGCGCATCCTGTTCCTCGACGAACCGACGGCCGGCGTCGACGTCGAGCTGCGCCGCGACATGTGGAAGCTCGTCGATTCGCTGCGCGAGAGCGGCGTGACGATCCTGCTGACCACGCACTACATCGAGGAAGCCGAGGAAATGGCCGACCGGATCGGCATCATCCTCGGCGGCGAGCTCGTGCTCGTCGAGGAGAAGCGCGAGCTGATGCGCAAGCTCGGCAAGAAGCAGCTCACCGTGCAGCTCGAGCATCCGCTCGCGGACGTGCCGCCCGCGCTCGCGCCGTTCGGGCTCGAACGCGCGGACGACGGCGCCGCGCTCGTCTACACGTACGACTCGCAGCGCGACGACGCGAGCATCGCGACGCTGATCAACGCGCTCGGCTCGGCCGGCATCGGCTTCCGCGACCTGCATACGACGCAGAGCTCGCTCGAGGACATTTTCGTCAGCCTGATCGACAACCGCCGCAACGGCGTGCAGCAAGGAGCCTGACGCATGAACCTGCATGGAATCCGCGCGATCTACCGCGCAGAAATGGCCCGCACGCGCCGCACGCTGATGCAGAGCATCATCGCGCCGGTGATCTCGACGTCGCTGTACTTCGTGGTGTTCGGCTCCGCGATCGGCTCGCGCATCAGCGACGTAAACGGCATCGGCTACGGCTCGTTCATCGTGCCGGGGCTCGTGATGCTGTCGCTGCTGTCGCAGAGCATCTCGAACGCGTCGTTCGGCATCTACTTCCCGCGCTTCACGGGCACGATCTACGAGATCCTGTCCGCGCCCGTGTCGTACTGGGAGATCGTGATCGCGTATGTGGGCGCGGCCGCGTCGAAGTCGATCCTGCTCGGCGTGATCATCCTCGCGACCGCCGGCCTGTTCGTGCCGCTGCACATCCTGCACCCGTTCTGGATGGTGCTGTTCCTCGTGCTGACGGCGATCACGTTCAGCCTGTTCGGCTTCGTGATCGGCATCTGGGCCGACAGCTTCGAGAAGCTGCAGCTCGTGCCGCTGCTGATCATCACACCGCTCACGTTCCTCGGCGGCAGCTTCTATTCGGTCGACATGCTGCCGCCCGCGTGGCGCGTCGTCACGCTGTTCAACCCGATCGTCTACCTGGTCAGCGGCTTCCGCTGGTCGTTCTACGGGATCGCCGACGTGCACGTGGGCGTCAGCCTCGGCGCGACGTCGCTGTTCCTCGTGATCCTGCTGGCGATCGTCGCGTGGATGTTCCGCACCGGCTACAAGCTGAAGAATTGAAGCCGCACGCGCCGCCGCCGATGACGCATTTGGGCAAGCAGGCGGCGCTTTTCCTCTGATGCGGCAGTTTGTGGTCGCGTCTACTGAATACCGAAGCATCGGGGCCTTGGAGCATGCGCTGCGAGGCCCCTTTTCATTTCAGAGGACGCCATGCCCGCCGCCACCGCTCCCGCCTCCGCCGCCGCCCGGCTCGAACGCCTGCCGTTCTCCGGCTATCACAAGCGGATCTTCTTCATCATCGCGATCGCGTTCTTCTTCGACTCGGTCGACCTCGGCACGATGACCTTCGTGCTCGGCTCGATCCGCAAGGAGTTCGGGCTGTCGACCGCGGCCGCCGGCCTCGTCGCGAGCGCGAGCTTCTTCGGGATGGTGCTCGGCGCGGCCGTCGCCGGCCTGCTCGCCGACCGCTTCGGCCGCCGGCCCGTGTTCCAGTGGAGCATGGTGCTGTGGGGCGCCGCGTCCTACCTGTGCTCGACCGCGCAGAGCGTCGACGCGCTGATCGTCTACCGCGTGCTGCTCGGGATCGGGATGGGCATGGAATTCCCGGTCGCGCAAACCTTGCTGTCCGAATTCGTGCCGACCGAGAAGCGCGGCCGCCTGATCGCGCTGATGGACGGCTTCTGGCCGCTCGGCTTCATCACGGCCGGCATCGTCGCGTATTTCGTGCTGCCGCAGTTCGGCTGGCGCACGGTGTTCGCGCTGCTCGCGATTCCCGCCGTGTTCGTGCTCGTCGTGCGCCGCATCGTGCCGGAATCGCCACGCTGGCTCGAGCATGCGGGCCGGCACACGGAAGCCGACACGGTGATGCACACGATCGAGGCGAAGGTGATGCGCTCGGCCGGCGTCTCGACGCTGCCGCCGCCGTCGCGGCTCGCGGAGCCGGCCGTCGCACGCGGGCGCGGTGCGCTGCGCGAGATCTGGAGCGGCGCGTACCGCCGCCGCACGGTGATGGTGTGGCTGCTGTGGTTCTTCGCGCTGCTCGGCTTCTACGGCCTCACGTCGTGGCTCGGCGCGCTGCTGCAGCAGGCCGGCTTCGAAGTCACGAAATCGGTGTTCTACACGGTGCTGATCTCGCTCGGCGGCGTGCCGGGCTTCCTGTGCGCCGCGTGGCTCGTCGAAAGCTGGGGGCGCAAGCCGACCTGCATCGCGTCGCTGCTCGGCGGCGGCGTGATGGCCTACGCATACGGCCAAAGTGCGCTGTACGGCGGCAGCACGACGCTGCTGATCGTCACGGGCCTCGCGATGCAGTTCTTCCTGTTCGGGATGTGGGCCGCGCTGTACACGTATACGCCCGAGCTGTACGGCACCGGCGCGCGCGCGACGGGCTCGGGCTTTGCGTCGGCGATCGGGCGCGTCGGCTCGTTGATCGGGCCTTACGTGGTCGGTGTCGTGCTGCCCGTGTTCGGCCAGGGCGGCGTATTCACGCTCGGCGCGCTGTCGTTCGTCGCGGCCGCGTTCGCCGTGTGGACGCTCGGGATCGAGACGAAGGGGCTCGCGCTGGAACAGCTCGCGGCGGGCGACGAAACGGGCGGCAGCGGCCAATACGCGGCGGCGGACAAGATCTCCTGAGCGCCGGATCAGCCTGGGTGTTCATGACGGCCGGGACGGCGTTCAGCGCTACGCCCGGCCGGCTGCTGCGTGAACTGACAGGATTCGTGGCCGGACCGACACTGCTAGACTGAGTCGAGGCACCGGATCGCGCGCCTGCCCGGCGCATCGCAGCGATCGCGCGACGGTGGTGTCCGGCCCCCACTGCCCGCGCAAGGATTGCATCGATGGACAACGCCCGTATCGAAGAAATCCGCAGCGGCCTGTTTCGCGCAACGACCTATATCGACACGCTGAAGCTCGGCTTCAGCCAGTTCTTCGTCCGCTCGCCGAACGGCGACGTCGTCTGCATCGAAACGGGCACGCGTTCCAACTTTCCGCAACTGACCGCGAGCCTCGCGACCGTCGGCATCACGCCGTCGATGGTGAGCAGCGTGATCGTTCCGCATTTCGAAGTCGACGAGATGGGCGCCCTGCCCGACTTCCTCGCGGCCAATCCGGCGCTCGTCGCGTATGCGCATCCGATCTGCACGCATGGGCTGGCCGATATCTTCGGTGTGCGCGCGCAGCCGCTGAAGGACGGCAAGCCGACGACGATTTCCGGTGTCGACGTCGTGCCGATCTTCACGAAGCATGTCCATCAGTGGGATGCGCTGGTCGTGTATCTGCCGGCGTACCAGGCGCTGCTGTCGTCGGACATCCTGATGCGCTTCGGCGACGAAGCGACGGACGACCCGCTGCCGGCGATTCTCGATTCGATCCGGCGCTCGGACTACCTGCCGGCGCTCGGACTACCTGCCGTCGCTCGCTCATCTGGCGAGTGCGCTGCGCCGGATCCAGGCGCTCGATCTCGACGTGATCCTGCCGATGCACGGCCCTGCCATCACGCACGACATCCCGCGCGTGCTCGCCGGCGCGATCGCGCATTGCGAGGCGGCGGCCGCGTAACGGGAAAAAAGCCGGCAAAAACCACCGCGCGCGGGCCGGTTCGCCCGCGCGGCATCCAATCGATATCGACAGGAAAAGCCGTTTGCGCGCCCGCCACGCGGTCGCGCAAACGACGATGGCGCGGCCTAGGCGCCGGTGACGACGAACTCTTCCGCCGCCTTGCGCTGGATCGCGGCCATCTTCGCGAGTTCGCGCTTGCTGCGCGGCTCGCTGGACGCGACGCCCGTCGCCTGCTTCGCCTTCGCACCCAGCGGGTAGAAAGCGAACGACGCGCCGGCCGGGGCATCCGGCTCGGCGCGCAGGCGTTTGTTCAGGATCTTCAAGTACTTTTTCTTCGAGACTTCCTTGGCTGCCATGGCACCCTCCCGCGTGAACGTGGTGCGGTCAGGATACCAGCTTTGGCCGTGGACCCGGAACGGCGTTTGCGCCCCAATCCCGCGCGCCGCCGGAACGGGCCCGCCCGGCAGCACACGCGTCAGGCCGCCGGCGCCCGGTGACGCATCACCGGCGCCGCCCACGATTGCGACCGGTCGCGGCTCGGCGGGCATCCGAACCGCGACTTGTACACGCGCGAAAAATGCTCGATCGATTCGAAGCCCGTCGCCGCGGCCACCTGCGATACGCTCAGCTCCGTCTGCTGCAGTAATTGATGCGCGGTCGCCACCCTCAGGCTCAGGTAGTACTGCAAGGGCGCGGTCGCCATATGCCGCTTGAAGTGACGCTCGAGCTGCCGCTTCGACAGCCCGACCGCCTGCGCAAGCGACTCGCACGACATCGGCTCCGCCATCGACTCGCGCATCAGCCTGACTGCCTTCGCCACCGTCATGCTCGTCGAGGCCGGCGCGGCCTCGCCCTCCGCGAGCTGCAGCGCGTCCGCGCCGCGCAGCTTCGCATGCAGCAGGTGACGGGCGATCTCCCGCGCGAGCTCGGCGCCCTCCGACCGGCCGATCCATTCGAGCATCATGTCGATGATCGCCGTGCCGCCCGCGCAGGTGATGACGCGCGGCTCGATCGTGTAGAGCCGCGTGGTGGCGCCGACCTTCGGATAAGCCTCCTGGAAGCCTTCGACGTTGTCCCAGTGCACGGCCGACGGACGGCCCTGCAGCAAGCCGGCCGCCGCAAGCAGTTCGGTGCCCGTCTCGATACCGCCGATCTGCGTGCCGAAGGCCATCTGGTTCTGCAGCCAGGTCTTCACGCCGCGATGCTTCGCGTGACGTTGCGCGTCGAAACTCGCGATCACGAAGATCGTCGTGAACCCGCCGCGCGCATCGCCGATCGGCCGCGTCGGCGTCCACATGCCGTTCGTGGCATCCACGGGTTCGCCGTCGATCGACAGGACGGTCCACTCGTAACGCACGCGCTGGGCCAGCCAGTTCGCGAGCGACATGGCCTCGATCACGAGCGCGAGCCCGAGGTGGGAGAACTGGGGCATCACCAGCAGCCCCACCCGATGCGGCGCGGGTACCGCCGCCGCTTGCATGTTCCGTGAAGTCATCGCGATACCGATCAAGGCCGGGCCGGCCGATTGAGCGAGGGCGCGCGGGCACGGCCCTCGCGAACCATTACTCTGCCGCGCGCGACGGGCCGGAACTTGATGAAAAGCGACATCGCCATGTCGCTTTGTGCCGGCTTTCCGCCACCCAATTGCGTCCCGGCCGGATCGGCCCGTCATGGCCGTGCACGCGCGTCGCACGCCGTCGCATTCGATCAAGCGAGCGGCGCCGGCCGACCTTATATTCAGCTCGCGTTCCGCTCCGCACGGGCGGGGCACGCCGATCTTCCGACTCCGTGGAACCAGCACATGCACATCAAACAGCTCTACATCGACGGCGCCTGGCAACCCGCCGCCGCAGGCGGGCAGCGCGCCATCGTCGATCCTGCCGCCGGCGAAACGATCGCACGGGTCGCCTACGGCTCGGCCGCCGACGCCGGGCACGCGATTCACGCGGCGCGCGCGGCCTTCGACGCGGGCGCGTGGCCGCACCTGCCCGCCGAAGCACGGGCGGCCTGTCTGCGCCGCCTCGCGAGCGCGCTGCGTGACGAAGCGCCCGCACTCGCCCGCATCGAAACCGCGAACACCGGCAAGACGCTCGCCGAATCGTCGTCCGACGTGCACGACGCCGCGGCGGCATTCGACTACTTCGCGAGCCTCGCCGTTACCGAGACGGGCAGCATGAATGCGGCGAGGCCGCACGTGCTCAGCGTCACGCTGCGCGAGCCGGTCGGCGTCTGCGGTCTCATCACGCCGTGGAACTACCCGCTGCTGCAGGCGGCATGGAAGCTCGCCCCGGCGCTGGTGGCCGGCAATACGGTCGTCGTCAAGCCCGCGTCGCTGACGCCGCTGTCGACGCATCGGCTCGTGGAACTCGCGCATGACGCGGGCCTGCCCCGTGGCGTCCTCAATCTCGTGACGGGCGGCGCCGACGTGGGCGACGCGCTCGCGGCGAGCCCGCAGGTCGACCTGATTTCCCTGACCGGCAGCAACGCCGCCGGCGCCAGCGTGATGCGCGCGGCCGCGGGCAATTTCAAGCGCGTGTCGCTGGAGCTCGGCGGCAAGAATCCGAACCTCGTGTTCGCCGACGCCGATTTCGACACGGCGCTCGATTACGCGCTGAACGCGGCCTTCTTCAACGCCGGCCAGATGTGCTCGGCTGGCTCGCGGCTGCTGGTCGAACGCACGCTGCACGATGCGTTCGTCGATGCGCTTGCCGCGCGCATCGCGGCCATCCGCGTCGGTCGCGGTGACGACGATGCCACCCGGATGGGCCCGGTGATTTCCGCGCAGCAACGCGACCGCGTGCTCGCGCTGATCGGCGAGGCCGCCCGCGACGGCGCGCGCATCGTGTGCGGCGGCCGAGTACCAGTGGGCGACGCGTTCGCAACCGGCTTCTGGGTCGAACCGACGCTGATCGCGAACGTCCGGACGACGATGACGATCGCGCGCGAGGAAGTCTTCGGCCCGGTGCTGACCGTCGAGGCGTTCGACGGCGAAGACGAGGCCGTGGCCCTGGCCAACGACACGCCGTTCGGGCTTGCGGGCGCGGTCTGGACCCGCGACTTCGCGCGGGCGAACCGGGTCATGCGCCGGCTGCGGGCGGCGACGGTCTGGATCAACGACTACAACGTCACGCTGCCGGGCGCGCCGTGGGGCGGCTACAAGGCCAGCGGCATCGGCCGCGAACTGTCGCGCAGCGGCCTCGACGAATACACGGAACTCAAGCACGCGTACCTCAACTTCGAAGCCAGCCCGCAACGCTGGTTCTGATCCCTCTCGCAACGGGAGCCCGACATGCTCACAGCCACGCAACCCGATCAGGCGCATCGCGCGACCCGCGCGGACCTCGCCTGCGCGTTCCGCTGGACCGCGCGCCTCGGCATGCACGAATCGATCGCCAACCATTTCAGCGCCGCCGTCTCCGACGACAACCGGCAATTTCTGATCAATCCGCGTGGGCGCCATTTCTCGCGGATCCGCGCGAGCGAACTGCTGCTCGTGAATGCCGACGACCCGGAGACGGTCCGGCGCGAAAACGCGCCCGACATCACCGCGTGGGCGCTTCACTCGGAAATCCACAAGCGCCACCGGCACGCGCGCTGCGTGCTGCACGTGCATTCGACGTACGCGACCGTGCTGTCGTGTCTCGCGCAGCCCTCGCTCCCGCCGCTCGACCAGAACTGCATGCGCTTCTTCGAGCGGGTTGCGATCGACACCGGCTTCGACGGCATGGGGCTCGGCGACGAGGCGTGCCGCGTCGCCGACGCGCTCGGCGACAAGCCCGTGCTGCTGATGGGCCAGCACGGCGTGATCGTCGTCGCTTCGTCGGTCGCGCAGGCGTTCGACGACCTGTACTACTTCGAGCGGGCATGCGAGACGTATGTGACCGCGCTGCAAACCGGCCAGCCGCTGCGGTTCGCGACCGACGCCGTCGCGCGTAAAACCATGCTGCAGTGGCGCGACGACTATGCGGGGTTCGCGGAGCAGCATCTGAGGGAGCTCCGGGCCATTCTCGACGAGGAAGCGCCGTCGTACGCGTGGTAGCCGCCGAACGGCGCGGCCCGGCAGGGCTGCGCCGTCCGCGCGAACGCGTGCATCGCCGGCGTGCCGGGGGGCCGCGCAGCGCGACTCGCGTCAACGCGACACCGCACCCGCCGCCACGCGCGCTACCGCGCGGTCAAGCCGCCATCCACGAGGATCGACGTCCCGGTGACAAAACTGCTTTCGTCCGAGGCCAGGAACAGCGCGACGTCGGCGACCTGCTCCGGGGTCCCCATCCCGAGCGGCTGAACCTCGTCGAGCAGCGCGTCCATCGCGCCGCGCCCGCCGAGCGCGTCGATGAACGGCGTATTCATCGGGGTATCGATCCAGCCCGGACAGACGGCATTGGCGCGGATGCGATCCTTCGCGTGCTCGATCGCCGCGCAGCGGGTCAGCATCAGCACCCCGCCCTTCGATGCGCAATAGGCCGCATGAAGCGGTTCGCCGACGAAGCTGCTCGTCGAGCCGATATTGACGATCGACCCGCCGCCGGCGCGGATCAGCGCCGGAATCGCGTACTTGCAGCCGAGGAACACGCCCTTGAGGTTGACGTCCATGACGGCATCCCAGTCCGCTTCGGTGGTGTCGACGAGCGGGGCCTCGCGAATGACGCCCGCGTTGTTGCACATGACGTCGAGCCGGCCGAACCGGCGCTCCACGAAGTCGATCAGCGCCTCGACCTGCTCCGCCGATCCGGCATCGGCCTGCCTGGCGACGATGACCCCGTCGCGTGCCAGGCGACAGGTCTCGTCGAGTTGCGCGGTGTTGCGGCTCGTCGTCGCGACCACGCTGGCGCCTTCGTTCGCGAATCGCAGCGCAATGCTCCTGCCGATGCCGCTCGCGGCGCCCGTCACCACGGCAACTTTCCCGGCCAGCCGGCCGGTGCGGTTGTGGCTCATCGTCGTTTCTCCCGAAAAGGATCGAGCCGAGCATATCGCGCCCGGCCCCCGGATGCACAGCGCTCACGCCGCCGCCGGTATGGCGGCGGCTGTTGCGCTCGGCCGGCTCAGTGAAGATTCAGCGCGGCCTGGACGGCCGCCTGCGGATCGCGGCCATCGACCGTCCTGACCCCGGCCAGCCATCCCTTCAGCACGTCGGGATGCTGCTGCAGCCACGCCTTCGCCGCGACTTCCGGTTGCTTGCCGCCGGCGATCGCCTTCATCACCTGATTCTCCATCTCGGTCGTGAACTGCAGGTTGGCAACCAGCCGCGCGACGTTCGGGCAGCGCGCCGCATAATCGGGCGACGTCATCGTATAGACCTTCGCCTCCCCGTAGTTCGGGCCGAACAGGTTGTCGCCACCGGCGAGGTAGCGCATGTTGAAGTCGAGGTTCATCGGATGCGGCTCCCAGCCGAGAAAGACGACCCACGCATGATCGCGGATCGCGCGCCGCACCTCGACCAGCATGCCGGCCTCGCTCGATTCGACCAGCTTGAACTTGCCGAGGCCGAACTGGTTGCCCGCGATCGCCTTGTGGATCAGTTCGTTGCCGTCGTTCCCCGGTTCGATCCCGTAGATCCGGTATTGCAGCCGGTCGGCGAACTTCGCGATGTCGTCGAACGAACGCAGTCCGGCGTCGTACGCGTAGGCCGGCACCGCGAGCGAGTACTTCGCGCCGACGAGATTCGGCCGGTCCAGCACCTTCACGGCACCGCTCTTCACGAACGGCGCGCTCGTGGCGTCCATCGACGGCCGCCAGTCCCCGAGGTAGACGTCGATCTGACGTGCCTTGAGCCCGGCCAGCGCGATCGGAATCGAGGCCATCGTCTTGGTCGGCTGGTAGCCGAGGCTCGACAGCACGGTCGACGCGAGCGCGGTCGTCGCGGCAATGTCGGTCCAGCCGATGTCGGCAAACCGCACCGCGCGGCAGGTCGCCGCTTCCTGCGCGGCGGCCTGGCCCGTACACACGGCAGCCAGTGCGATGCACCCGAGCGTGTTTCTGACGTTCATCGTGACTTCTCCTGAGAAATGAAAGGATGACTAAAGATCGAGAACGAGACGCGAGGATTTCGCGCGTGACACACAGATGTAGATCAGGTTGTTCGCACGCCGCTCGGCGTCCGTCTGCAGGCAGTCGCGGTGCTCCGCCTCGCCGTCGAGCAACGTGACCGCGCAGGTGCCGCACACGCCTTCGCCGCACACCGAATCGACGGCGATCCGCTCGTCGCGCAGCACATCGAGGATCGACCGGCCCGCCGGCACCGCGAAGCGGCGGCCGGTGCGGGCCAGTTCCACTTCGAATGCCTGCGCGCCCGCCTCCGGCTCGCGCGGCACCGCGGCGGCGCCGAACCGCTCGAAGCGCACCGCGCCGGCCGGCCAGTCACGCGCCGCGTCGAGCACACCGTCGATCAGGCGGCCCGGCCCGCACACATACACCTGTGCACCGGCGCGCGGCACACCCAGCAGCGTGCGCAGGTCCGCTTCGCCGTGCTGTTCGCTGCAATGCAGGCGGGTGTTCTCCCGCAGCGGGCCGCATTCGATCGCGTCGCGCAGCGCCATGCGCTCGCGCGACCGCGCCAGGTACAGCAGCGTGAACGACTTGCCGAGCGCATCGAGCCGCCGCGCCATCGGCAGAATCGGCGTGATGCCGATTCCGCCCGCGATCAGCATGTACTCGCTCGCGTGCTCGTCGAGCGCGAAGTGATTCCGGGGCGTGCTCACGTCGAGCGCATCGCCCGGTGCAAGCCGTTCGACGAGATACGCAGACCCGCCGCGCGAGCGCGGCTCGCGCAGCACCGCGATCCGGTAGGTCGAACCGTCGGCCACGCGTTCGACGATCGAGTAATGACGCACGATGCCGTCCGGCAGGCGGACTTCGACATGTGCGCCGGGTTCGGCGGCGGGCAGCGCCGCACCGTCGGCTGCCGCCAGCACGATGCCGCGGATCTCCGGCGTCAGCATGGCCGCCTCGACCACGACTGCGGCGATGCGATCGCCGGGCGGGAACGGGATGATCGGTGCCATCGCGTTCACCGCTGGCAGGTGCGCCAGTCGGGCTGCGCCCAGACCGGCGCCGCCGACGGCGCCAGCGGCGTGCGCCCCAGCACGAGATCGCTGCCCTTCTCGCCGATCATCACGGTCGGCGCATTGGTATTGCCGCTGACGATCGTCGGCATCACCGACGCGTCGATCACGCGCAACCGTTCGATGCCATGCACGCGCAGGTCGGGGCCGACCACCGCCTCCGGATCGTCGGCCGGGCCCATCTTGCAGGTGCCCGCCGCGTGATAGCCCGTTTCGGTGATGTCGCGCGCCCACGCATCGAGCGCGGCATCGTCGGTCTTGCCCGCGCCCGGCGACAGTTCGTCGCCGCACAGCGCGCGGAACGACGGCTGCGCGAGGATCTCCCTGACGAGCCGCACGCCCGCGCGCATGTCGGCCCGATCGCGCTCCGTCTTCAGGTAGTTGAACAGGATCCGCGGCGGGATGCGCGCGTCGCCGGACGCCAGCGTCACCGCGCCGAGGCTCGTCGGGCGCATCAGGTCGATGTGCACCTGGAACGCGTGCGCGCGCACGCTCTCGACGCTGCCCGGCTGCACGGCGAGCGGCATGAAGGTCAGTTGCAGGTCCGGATGCTCGACGCCCGCGCGTGAACGAATGAACGCCCCCGCCTCGAAATGGTTGCTCGCGGCAATCCCGGCGCGGTTCGCGAACCATTTCGCGCCGGTCCACCATTTGCGCGGGGCGACCGTCCACGGGTAGATCGAGACGGGTTTGCGGCACAGATACTGCACCACCGTATCCGGATGATCGGACAGCCGGCGCCCGACGCCCGGCAAGTCGTGTCGCGCTCGCACGCCGAGGCCTTCCAGCTCGTTCGCCGGCCCGATGCCGGACAGCAGCAGCAACTGCGGCGTATTGATCGCGCCACCGCAGAGCAGCACTTCGGCGCTCGCGCGAACCTGCCGCGTCTCGCCGTCGCACGCGTACTCGATGCCGGACGCGCGCTTGCCGTCGAACAGCACGCGCAGCACGAGCGCGCCGGTCACGACCGTGACGTTGCCGCGCCCGAGCGCCTCCGCGAGATAGCCGCGCGCGGTACTCCAGCGCGACCCGCCCCACGTCGTGCGATCGACGCGGCCGAAGCCTTCCTGGCGAAAGCCGTTCACGTCGTCGGTGTGCGCATAGCCCGCATCGACACCGGACGCGATGAACGCACTGGCGAGCGGCGTGTCGGTCCGGCCCGCCGTGACGTGCAGATGGCCGCTGTCGCCGTGATAGGGATCCGCACCGAGCTCGTGCCGCTCCGCGCGGATGAAATACGGCAACACCTCGCGATAGCTCCAGCCGGTGCAGCCCTGCGCGGACCAGCCGTCATAGTCGCGGGCGTGACCGCGGATATAGACCATCCCGTTGATCGACGACGATCCGCCCAGCACGCGCCCGCGCGGCGTCGCGATGCGCCGCCGGTTCAGGAACGGTTCGGGCTCCGATTGATATTGCCAGTTGAAACGGTTGCCGCCCACCACGATACCCATCGCGGACGGCATGTCGATCGACCAGTGCCGATTCGTCGGGCCGGCCTCGAGCAGCAGCACCCTTACGCCCGGATCCTGCCCGAGCCGGTTGGCCAGCACGCAGCCGGCCGATCCCGCACCGACGATCACGTAGTCGTAGTCGCGACGCACGGCGTCGATTCCCTGTGGTTTCTTCATCGCTTGCATGCAGTTGATCGAGATCATGGAACACGAGTGCGCGAAACGGCGTCGCCGTCCCGGCGCCGGAAGCGGAATGGGGTGTGGGGAGCGGCGCTCCCCGCCGGCTATGCGCCGTGGATGCCGTCGTGCACGAGCGTATGGAAGTGGTGCACCAGATGCTCGCTTTCGTTGCTGCGCTGCGCATCGATCACGTAGCGGCCCTGGTTGTAGCCCATCGAATGCAGCCCCTTCTGCACCGAGATGTTCAGGCGGATGTCTTCCGGGCCGAGATCGGTGTTCATCCAGTCCATGCACGCCTTCGTCACCGCAGGCACCGCGTCGTGCGTCGAGTAGTAGCCGAAGCGCAGCAGCGTCTTCTCCGGTTCCAGCGGGATGATCAGGAACGTGGCGAGGAAATCCGAGTACGGGAACGTATAGAACGTGTTGTGCGGCCAGATGCCGATGTTGAAGAAGCACTCGTCGGGATTCCTGTCGCCGAGCGGTACGCCGTAGGCCGAGGTCGCGTCGCGGTTGGCCGGCGCGATGTAGGTCCACCACTTGTCGTGCTGCGTGAGCCGGTAGCCGGCGAAATCGATCAGGCCGGCCAGTTCGACGTGATGCGGGCCCGACAGCGAGAAGTGATAGCCCTCGATCGAGTTGTCCATGATGACCTTCCAGTTCGCCGGCACGATCACGTCCTTCTCCTCGATCAGCCGGTATGCGTCCAGCTTCGGGAACACGCGTTTCATCTCCGCGTCGGCGCCGGGGAACAGGTCGCGCATCGACGGCGCATCGGGATCGAGATTGAAGTAGTAGAAGCCGCCGAGTTCCTCGATGCGCACCTTCGGGATGTTGTGAGCCGCGAGGTCGAAGTCTTCGACGCGATCGGTACGCGGCGCGCCGCGCAGGCTGCCGTCCGCGCCGTAGCACCACGAGTGGTACGCGCAGCGGAACAGGCCCTTCTGCTCGCCGCGCCGCGCTTCCACGAGACGATTGCCGCGATGCTGGCACACGTTGTGGAAGGCATGGACCTGGCCGTCGCGGCCGCACGCGGCGATCACGCTCTGGTCGAACACGTCGGTCATCACGAATTGCCCCGGGGTGCTCAGCTCCGAAGTGTGTCCGATCACATGCCAGGCCGACATGAAAATGCGATCGCGCTCGGCCGCGAATACCGCGTCGTCATAGAAATAGCGCGACGGCAGCGTAAGCGCGCGTTCCGGCCGTTGCTGCTTCCAGCGGTCGGCGGTGACGATGTCTTGCTTCTTCACAACGGAGATCGGTTGCATGGGCGGGGTTCCTGTTTCTGTCGTTCGTCGAAGGAGCGGCGGCCCGGTCTGCTGGCCGTCCGCCTTGAAGCGAACTTTATGAGGCCCCGCCGGCCCGCACTTGATGGTTCGCGACGTCGCGATGTCGCCGCCGCCGGGCGAACCGTTGCGATTCAACGGCACGGATATTTTTTTTCGTGATGTCGATTTCGGCGCCGCCCGCCCGTCGTATCGTTGCAAACCCGAGAAGGCCGCGTTGCGCGGCCTGCATGCCCCTCATCCATTCACCGAAGGAGAAACGACCATGCGCGTCCTGGTAATCGTCAAGGCCACCGCCGATTCCGAATCCGGCCGGATGCCCGACCCTGAAATGGTCGGCGCAATGAGCCGGTTCAACGAAGAACTGGCGCAAGCCGGCATCCTGCTCGCCGCCGACGGGCTGCACCCGAGCATGCGCGGCAAGCGCGTGCACTTCGCCGGCAAGAACCGCACCGTCATCGACGGCCCGTTCGCCGAAACGAAGGAGCTCGTCGCCGGCTTCTGGCTGTGGCAGGTGAAATCGATGGAAGAAGCAGTCGAATGGGTGAAGCGCTGCCCGAACCCGATGCCCGGCGACTCCGACATCGAGATCCGCCCGCTGTTCGAGGCTGAAGACTTCAGCCCGGCCTTCACGGCTGCGTTGCAGGAGCAAAAGGCACGGCAGAGCGCGCAAGCCGAGGCCGGGAAGCACGCGTAAATCCGGCGGCGTCCGACGGTTTCGCATACCCGCCGGGCGCGGCCCCTACCCGCTGACGCGCGTTTGCGCGGCACCGCGAGCCGCTCGACCGCCCCGCCGAAGTCGCGAAGCTGATCGAACAGGCAGCCAAGGGCGCCGGCAAGGCGTGACACAACGCATTGCCCGATTCCGCCCGTTGACACTGCCCGGTGAGTAACGTATCGTTTTGACACGTTACTCACCAAGACCCTTCCGTCATGCATTCCCGCTTCGACCGCTTTCGCATCACACCGCTCGGCGCCCAGCTCGAAGCACTGATCGTGCAACCCGGGCACTACGTCGAATTCGCCGCGCTGTCGCGCGTGGGCGTCGCCGCGATCGGCGCGATCCAGCACGAGATCGCTCTGAAATTCCCCGAAATCGAAACCGACACGACGGCCCGTCAGTTCTGCGGCGCGATGGTCGCGGAAGTCATGCGTCGTCACGGCCACGACGTCGTGCAGGCACGCGGGCGGCTCGGCGGCACGTTGTTCAGCTATGGCGCGGTGTTCAGCGCGTATCCGCAGTTGCTGCCGTTCGCCGACGTCGTGGCCGCGCTGGCCCGCCTGCCCGATCGGCTCGCCGCGTATGCGGCGCACGTGCCAGCCGCGCTGTGGACACGCCGCCCCGACGGCACGGGCTTCTCGCTGGTCGAGCATGCGTGCCACCTGCGCGATCTCGACGCGGTGTTCGCCGAACGCATCGACGCCGTGCGCACGCTCGAATTGCCGGTGATCGCGTCCGTCGACGGCACCGTGCTCGCCGCGCAACGCGACTATCTCGCCCAGCCGCTTGACGCTGCCGTCTCGGCATTCCGCACGGGGCGCGCCACGCTGCGCGCAACCGCGGCCGCGCTCGATCCCACGCAACTCGCACGCTGCGGATTGCGCGACGGCATCCGCCGCATGTCGCTCGAGGAACTCGTGCGCGAGCTGCTCGACCATGACCGCACGCACGTGCTCGAACTCGACGAACTGCTCGCCGAACTCGAATTGCCGCCCCTTCCTTCCGCGCCCGCCGCATGAACTCGCCCACGCCCGCCGTCTTCATTCACGGTTTCATCGGCACGCTCGACGTGCGCGGGTGGAACGGCCCGCACCTCGCCCCCGACCTGCTCGGCTACGGCGCGCATCGCGCGGTACCGTTCGATGCGATCACGCTCGCCGCGCAGGTCGAGCATGTCCGCCATACCGTCGATACGCACTTCGGCGCGCAGCCCGTCGATGTCGTCGGCCACTCGGTCGGCGGCGCAATCGCGATGCTGTTCGCGCATGCGCATCCCGAACGCGTGCGACGGATCGTCAACGTCGAAGGCAACTTCACGCTCGACGATGCGTTCTGGTCGGCATCGGTCGGCCGCATGACGCCCGCCGAAGCCGATGCGATGCTCGACAGGCTGCGCGCCGATCCGCCCGGCTGGCTGCGTGGCGCGATCGACATGCCGTCGCCAGGCCTGCTCGACGACGCCCGCCGCTGGCTCGCGCATCAGCCGGCCTCGACGCTGCGCGCGATGGGGCGCTCGGTCGTCGCGACGACGGGTGAGCCCGGCTATTTGCCGGCGCTCGCGCAGGTGTTCGAGCGTCACCCGGTCTGGCTGGTCGCCGGCGAACGGTCGCGCGCAGGCTGGCACGTGCCCGACTGGGCGCTCGCGCGCTGCGCCGGCTTCGATACGATCGAGCACTGCGGGCATCTGATCCCGGCCGAGCAGCCCGATGCGTTTCGCGCGGCGGTCGAGCGCATCGCGTATGCAGCGCCCGCCTGACAACCCGTAGGATTCGCCGAAATATGGTTGAAAGGCGCGGTTGCTAGAGTCGCCCGAACAGGGTTTCCCGGCGCCCGGCGCCGGACGGGGTCGACACATGCGAGGATCGATGTACCTGGCACGCGCCTTCTGGCTGCTTCTGCTGCTCGCCATTTCAGGCCCTGCTCTCGCCTTCCACGCGCGGGTCGTCGCGATTCCCAGCGCCGCGATGAACGAGACGCTCAAGGCCACCGTCGTGCTGCCCGACGCTTACGCGCGCGGCAGCCGCGACGGCGACCGCTATCCGGTCGTCTATCTGCTGCACGGTTCCGGCGGCGACCATACCGACTGGACGTCGAACACGCACATCGCCGCGCTGGCCGACCGTTACCACGTGATTCTCGTGATGCCCGACGGCGGGCACGAGAGCTGGTACATCGACAGCCCGTTCGACTCGGGCAGCCGCTACGAAACCTTCATCGGCGACGAAGTCGTGTCGTACGTCGATTCGCACTTCCGCACGATCGCAACCCAACGCGCCCGCGCGATCACCGGGCTCAGCATGGGCGGCTTCGGCGCGCTGCGCATCGCACTCGACCGGCCCGACACGTTCGGCGCGGTCGGCAGCATCAGCGGCGCGGTCGATCCGCGCTGTTGCGAGGACGAGCCGGGCATCGACCACGTGTTCGGCGACCCCGGCCGCCATCCGTCGTTCTGGAACCGCAACGTGATCGTCGCCAGCGCCAGCGCGTTCGTGCGCGCGCATCTCGACCTGACGATCGATTGCGGCCGCGACGACGCGTTCGTCGGCTCGAACCGCACGCTGCACGAACGGCTCGTCGCGCTCGGCGTGCCGCACGATTACGCGGAGCGGCCAGGCGGCCATACGTGGGATTACTGGGCGAATGCGATCCGCTACCAGATGCGGTTCTTCGCGACGTCGTTCCAGCATGGCGGCTATGCGTCCCATCCGGCGCCCCATGCGCCGGGCATGACGGGCGCAGGCTGACACGCGCCGCGTCGCAACGCGGCCCAATAAACCCGGTGGTACGATGCGCTGGCATCGACCACCCGACACCTTCCATGCCGCGCGACAACTTTGCGGACCTCCTCGCCTTCATCGCCGTCGCGCGCGAGCGCAGTTTCACGCGTGCGGCCGCACAGCTCGGCGTCTCGCAATCCGCGCTCAGCCATACGATCCGCTCGCTCGAAACGCGCCTCGGCGTGCGGCTGCTGACGCGCACGACACGCAGCGTCGCGCCGACCGAAGCCGGCGAGCGCCTGCTGCGCAACCTCGCGCCACGCTTCGACGAAATCGAGGCCGAACTGACGGCGCTCGCGGAACTGCGCGACCAGCCCGCGGGCACCGTGCGTATCAACGCGACCGACTTCGTGATCCGCACGCTGCTGTGGCCGAAGCTCGCGCCGATCCTGCGCGACTATCCCGACCTGAAAGTCGAGTTCGTGAACGACTACGGGCTGTCCGACATCGTCGCGGAACGCTTCGACGTCGGCGTGCGGCTCGGCGACCAGGTGGCGAAGGACATGATCGCCGTGCGCATCTCGGCCGACATGAAAATGGCGATCGTCGGCGCACCCGCATATTTCGCGGAACGCACGCGCCCGGTGTCACCGCAGGATCTGGTTGCGCACGACTGCATCAACCTGCGCCTGCCGACGCACGGCGCGCTGTACGCGTGGGAACTCGCACGCGGCGACGACATGCTGCAGGTGCGCGTCGACGGGCAGGTCACGTTCAACGGCACGTACGAAACGCTCGACGCGGCGCTCGCGGGCTACGGGCTCGCCTATGTGCCCGCCGAACTCGCGGCGCCGCATGTCGCCGCCGGCCGCCTCGACAGCGTGCTCGACGACTGGTGCCCGACGTTCCCCGGTCATCACCTGTACTACGCGAGCCGGCGGCAATCGTCGCGCGCGCTCGCGGTGATCGTCGACGCGCTGCGCTATCGCGCCTGAGCCGACGGCGCGCGGCTCTTGCGCCGCGATTCATGAATCCGGTCGATAAGTGCATGCGCATTGCCGGGGATTATCGATAGACGCCCCGGTGGCTACCATCGTCGGTGTTCCCTACCTTCCCCGGAGCCCTCGATGTCCGAACCGATTTCCGCCGCACGCAAAGCGTTCGGCGCCATCGCCCCCGCCCTCGCCGACTACACCGACAACGTGCTGTTCGGCGACGTCTGGCAGCGCCCCGGCCTGTCGCCGCGCGATCGCAGCCTCGTCACGGTCGCGAGCCTCGTGTCGCTGTATCGCATCAACGAACTGCCGTTCCACCTGAAGAAAGCGCTCGACAACGGCCTCACGCGCGACGAGCTGGTCGAAGCGATCACGCACCTCGCGTTCTACTCGGGCTGGCCGACCGCCAGCTCGGCGCTGACGATCGCGCAGCGCGTGTTCGACGAAGCCGGCGTGTAAGCGAGCGCGGCGTCCCCTCATTCAACCGGCGGGCATGCGCCCGCATGGAGCCTCCATGGATTACCGCTATCTCGGGCGCAGTGCGCTCAAGGTGTCGCCGCTGTGTCTCGGCGCGATGATGTTCGGCGGCGAGACCGACGAAGCGACCTCGGCGCGCATCATCGACAAGGCGTTCGACCAGGGCGTCAACTTCATCGACACGGCCGACGTCTATCACGCCGGCCGCTCGGAAGAAGTCGTCGGCCGCGCGATTGCGCCGCGTCGCGACAGCTGGGTCGTCGCGACGAAGTTCGGCTTTCCGGCCGGGCCGGACGCCGGCCCGAACCGGCAGGGCCAGTCGCGCAAATGGATCGTCGAATCGGTCGACGCGAGCCTGAAGCGGCTCGGCACCGACTACATCGACATTCTCTATTTCCATCGCACCTTGACCGATGCGCCGCTCGACGAAGGCATGCGCACGATCGCCGACCTGATCCGGCTAGGCAAGGTGCGCTACTTCGGGCTGTCGAACTTCAAGGGCTGACGCATCGCCGAGATCGTGCGGCTCGCGGACCAGCTCGGCATCGATCGCCCGGTCGCGAGCGAACCGCTGTACAACCTCGTCGATCGCACGGCCGAGGTCGAACAACTGCCGGCCGCCGCGCATTACGGGATCGGCGTCGTGCCGTACAGCCCGCTCGCGCGCGGCGTGCTGACCGGCAAATACGCGGTGGATGCACAGCCGCCCGCCGATTCGCGCGCCGGCCGCGGCGACCGGCGCATCCAGCAAACGGAATGGCGGCCCGAATCGTTGCACATCGCGCAGCAAGTGGCCGCGCATGCGGCCGCGCGCGGCACGACATCGGTTGCCTTCGCGCTCGCGTGGGTCATGAAGAACCGCATCGTCAGCTCGACGATCGCGGGGCCGCGCACCGAGGCGCACTGGGACAGCTACATCGATGCGCTGACGCTCGAACTCGGCCCGGACGACGAACGGTTCGTCGATGCGCTCGTGCCGCCCGGGCATGCATCGACGCACGGCTATACCGATCCCGGGTATCCGGTCGAAGGCCGCAAGGTCTGAAGTCGGAACGGGATGATTGAATGACATGCCGGGCGCGATGCCCGGCAAGATGATGAACGCGCGTCGCCCGACGCGCGAACACGGGGTAGCGCCGGGATCAGTTGTCGTGCGCTGTTGTGCCGGCGCTGACGACGCGATCGAAGCATTCCTGTGCACGCGCCAGTTCGTCGAGTGCGCGATCGAGGCGTGACATCGCGCGTGCGTATTCGGCTGACGAACCGTCGTCGTCGCTTTCGCCGCGCACGGCGCGAAAGGCCTGATCGACGTTGCGCGTGGCTTCGACGAAGCGTTGCGCGGCCCGAGCTTCCTGCGAACAGATGTGGGTCGACATCGACACTCCTCCCTCAGGGTTGCAGTGTGAAGCACGCCGACGCTCAGTGTGCGTGGTGCGCATGTCGGCGGCGTGAACCACGACCCATCGAGTGTCGACGCATCGGCCGCCGCGCAGCGCGCTTCGTGCCGATTGTCCCTCTGCGCTCGCCGCTCCGCTATGGCGAGATTGCAACAAATTCTTGCGCGATCTGCGGCGCGCGATGCGTCACGCGCGCCCGATACGCGGATGCGACAGACCCGCGAACGCGGCCGCTTCGCCGGGCGACAGGTCGAACAGGTCGCCGGTGAGATCGCGCGGATGCTCGGCCGCAGGCCGATTGCGCAAGCGCGCCACGTGCGTGGGCGCAACGTACGCAGCCGCCGTTTCGATCGGCGGCACGTCGAACAGATCACGCGTGACGCCGCGCTCGGCGTCCGTCGGCGAACGGCCGCGCAAGCGCGCGACGAGCTCGACGAAGCGATCGAAATCGCCCGCGCGCGTGGCCTTGTTCACTTCCGCGAGATCGCGCGCCTTCAGCACGCACGGCTGTGCGAGCCGGACGAAATACGGTGCTTCGAGCTCGACCGACAGCGCGAGCGGATAGCTCTTGCCCGTCTGCTCCTTCGCGCGCCCGACGCAATCGACCACGGCCGCACCCTGTGCGGCGCCGAGCGGCTGGCCGGTGCTCACGCTGCGCAGGTGATCGGGAAACACGCGCAATTGCGTGCCGACCGTCAGCGCGGTGGATGACGCGCACACGAGCGCGTAGTGCTGTTCGCGACGCCGCCCCGACGGCAAGGTCGCGCGGCTGGCGATGAACGTGTGCGGCGGCAACGGCCGCACCTGCCCGCTCGCGTCGACCCATGCATTCCACAGCAGCATGTCTTTCCGCTCACCTGCGCGCGGGCGCGACGCGACCGGCGAAAACAGCGCGAGCAGCGAGCCCGTGCGATGCGCGGCGACTTGTGCGCTGCTGCCGAGCGGCTGGTTGATGCCCCACAGAAAACGCCCGCCCCCGAGCCGGCGCTCCCATTCCTTGCGGAGCACGACGGTCGGCAGTTCCTCGCCGGACTCGGTACCGATCTTGGTCCAGCAGAACGTGGGTGGGAGGTGTTTCAGTGTCATCAACTTTCTCGGGATACAGCCTCGCTGGTGACAGCAAGCCCATTCAACAGCCGTAACTGTATAGGTATAATGCATCGCATGGAAGCCCCGGACCAAGATTTTCCCGTTCAAGACCTGTTGCGCCGCCTGATGGCAGATACACGCTCGTCCAGCGAAATAGCGCGACTCTCCGGGGTCAGCCAGCCGACCGTATCGCGCCTGAGGCTGTCGAACGGGCACCGGCTGCGCCGCAGCGCGCCATTCAATAAGCTATGCAGTTTCTATGGTGTCGATACCGGGCCGTCGCGCCGCCAGTACAACGACCTGCTGCGCGAAGCGATCGTCGACGCGTGGGATGGGTCGGACGAGCACGGGCGCGCGCTGCTGGTCGTGATCCAGGGGTTGAAGGGGCTGCAGGCGAAGGCGGATGATGGGTGATCGTGCGGGTGGGGCGTGATGTGCCCGCGGCTACGGCCAACAACGGAAGAGAAGAAGAGAACGCGCGCCGGAGATTGCAATGGATGTTGCCTGACGCCCCGCAAGAGACGCGCAGCATTCTTGAAAGCCGCCATTCGGCCGAACCCTGCGTTGGCTTCGATGCGCGGCATCAGCAATAGAGGCAGGCTGAATCGGTGCTGCCATCTCGACCTGCAAACCAGGCAAGTTGCGCCCGCTTGTCAATCGAGATACTTGCCGAAATACTGCTTCACGGCAGCTTCGTTGTATTTGTCTTCGCCGCGCCAGTGCTCCACGAAATGCCAATCGTGCCTTCCTCGCGAGGGCCTGTCGTAAGACGACGGTCTCAGAATATCAACGCAAGCCAGAATTTCCATCAACACGTCGCGCTCGTGTTTCGACGATTTGATGACCGGCGCCAGGTTGTCCCTCAGCGCACTCGGGTAGTCATCTGACTGACTATGAGCGATCACTGACAGCATCGACTTGAGAATGTCGATGTCGGCTTGCGTGGGCTCCGAAATTTCTTCGCGCAGGAATTGCTGCAAATCGAACAAGGTATACATCCGGTCGCCGAGACGCACACCTCCCCATTTGATGCGCTCGAAATTCAGTACGCTCAAATCCACATCCTCATACTCCAGGGATCCATCGCAGACGCCGCAGCGATAAGAGGTGTGTGTGATGACACCGTCCGTGTACCCGTGTCCGCTCACCTTCGGCACGTATCCATGCGGCGGCGACAATCGTTGCGCACACACGAAAGAAGCCAGCGCCGAACGCCACTCCAGCCGCCGCGTCGAGAGGCTGCTTAAAAATGCCCTGGCTACAGCATCCTGCGCAACCTTGGGCAGAATGTCCTTGATTGCCGTAATGCTCTGGTCGTGCGTCAGCGTGACGGGCGAAAACATCACGCCGTGTTCCTTTGCATAGGCAAAATCGGCTTCGCTGATGTTCCTGTTCTTTCTGTCTACCCATCCATTGCTGCTCCAATAGGTGCTGACCAGGATGTTTCTTGCCTTCTTATCCATTAGATGCCTCATAAGTGGACTGCATCGATCAGCAACGGCTGACTAGATCGTTCTCGTCGTGATGACCGCAACTGGCCGAATGCAGCCCCGCGCAATCTGCACATGTAACCCGTTCCCGCGCACGACTCACCCAAGCACCGATTCTCTCAACCACTCACGCGCGATCGCCGTGCATAGCGACGGCCGCTCCAGGGTCGGGAAATGGCCGCATCCGTCGATCGCTTCGAATCGGGCATGCGGCATCAGGCCGGCGATGCGCCGACCGACGTCGACGGGGACGAAGCGATCCGCAGCCCCCCAGACGAGCAACGCAGGAACCTGGCTCGACGCCAGCGTTGACCAATGATCCGAGCGCGTCAGCGTGGCATCGGATTGTCGCGCAAACAGCTCCGCCCCGGCATCGTGGGCCATCTGCACGAACGCAGCCCGTGACCCGCCGTCGTGCGCCGGAATCGCCTGCTCGGCGAACTCCGCAATCACCCGCTCGTGCTCTCCGGCGCGAATTCGCCGGCTGGTGGCACGAACGGCGTCCGGATCCGGATGAGCGCCCGGCTGACAATTCATCAGCCAGAGTCCGCGAACGCGATCAGGCGCTCTCGCGAGCACTTCCATCGCGAGACACCCGCCATATGCCGTGCCGGCAAGAATGAACGCACCGCTTGTCGACGCCAGGAACTGCTCCGCACTCTCCGCAAAGGTTGCATGCGCGAGTATCTTCACGGTCGGCGAAGCAAGATCCTTCAGCGCTTCGATCTGGTCGGCATACATGCGGCCGTCGCACGGCATCGCGGGTAGAAATATCAGCGGTAGCAACATCAGAATGATCCAGACAGGTAGTTGATCACGCTTCGAAACCCTCCAACGTAATCTCGATCGACTTCGAGTTTCTGAGCCCAAGCTCATCGGCAACGGCGGGAACTGTGCAGAAGAAAATCGGCTTCACTGTACATTTCATCCCGCTTCTACCTAAAACACAATGCCCGTCAAGCTCAGGATCAGAAAATCCGGACGGGCCTTCTGCATGCCAACCGTGGGTATAAGACGATCAAAGAAATCCGGCCCGCTCAACGCATCACGGCGGCGATAAAAACTGGATGCCAACTCGATGAAACCATCCGCTGCCCCGCTTCCGTCTTCGCTCGCCGCTGCCACGTTCGTTCCATTCCTCATCGCGAGCGTCGCGCTTGCCGCCGCCTACGGCGCCAGCTTTCTCCTCTCCGAGCATTTGCGTCAGAGCGGCCTGGATTCGTCGATGGCCGGCGCCGTGATTTCGACCGGCATCCTGACCATGATCGTCAGCTCCCTTGTCGCCGGATGGGTAGCACAACGAATCGGCTTGATGTCGACCATCGTGGCCGCCGCTGCCGTCATGGCCCTTTCCATGCTCGCGTTCAGCCTGGCAGCGCACGATTTGAGGATCGCATTCATCGGCGGCCTGCTTCTGGGAATGGGATGGTCGGCTTTTTACATACTCGCGCCGCTTCAAATCATTCATCACCTCAGGCCCTCCGCGCGGATCAAATACCTGACCTTGCTGTCCGGCGGTCAAATGGTCGGGCTGGGTCTCGCATCACCGATCGGCCACTTCGTCGCCAGCCGCTCCGGTTCGTACGCCATCGTCTACGCAGGCCTGGCATGTCTCTGCGTGATTGCCGCCATCGCATTTTCGATTGTCCGAAAACGGGCGGAACGCCTACCCCACCCGCCCGCAGATGCAACCGGCCTGACCGCCGCGCGGGTTGCCGAGATACTGCGCCATGCCACCCGGCTGCCGATCATCATGATCGGACTCGCCGCATGTGTCTTTTCCGCGCTATCGAATTTTCAGGCGATCTATGCGGAGTCGCGACATCTGTCGCCCGATCTCTTTTTCGTGACATTCACGTTGACGACCGTCTTCTGCCGATTCACGCTGGCGCAGACGATCAGCCGATTGCCGGTCCGAAAGCTCGCCTCCACGCTGTTCGCCATGACGCTCGTGGCGCTGGTCATTTTTGTGTCCAATCCGGGCAGTGAAATCCTGTACGTGATCGGCTCGTTCATCTTCGCGATCGGCTACGGACTCAGCTACTCCACCTTGAACGGCATGGCGGTCAATCTCGCCAGCGAAAAGGGCTTGTCCGCATCAGCAAGCTCGCAAGTCTTCACGATCGCCTACTTCACGGGCCTGTTCGGGTTTCCGTACGTAGCGGGCGTATTGGTGACCCACGGCGGGGTGAACTGGATGATCGTCGCAACGATCGCCGTCGTTGTCATCAACTTGCTGATGCTCACTCACACGAGTCTTCGCCGCGAAAACGCGCAGATCGCGACACGCTGACCGCGAATGCGCGCTTCGGATACAGATACAGCGCCTATTGCTCCAACCCGACCGCCAGCGGCCGCTGATCGCTACGCCCGCGATATGAGTCGGACGAGCACGGGCGCGCGCTGCTGGTTGTCATCCAGGGCTTGAAGGGGCTGCAGGCGAAGGCGGAGGCGGAGGCGGAGGATGGGTAACGTCGCGGCCGGGCGGCGCCGTCAGGTCGCGTCGTGCGGCCGCAGCAGCGGAGCGCCGCGCGCGATCGGCCGAGTGCGGGATCGGTAACGAAACCGACCTTCGCAAGGCCGACTGCCCGCGCCGCCGACAGCAACTTCGCGACGCTGTCGTAACAGGTCGCGCGATCGGCCGACAGGCGCACTTCCGGTTGGGACGCGGCGCGCGCCGCCGCGGCAAGACGCGCCTGCCGTTCGGCACCGGACACCGGATGCGGGCCTCGGCTCACGCCGCTTGTGTCTGCGTGGTGCCGGACGCCGCATCGTGGTGCACCACCTCGCGCCGCCCGATCGCCGTCGCAAACGGCACCGGCCGCGGCGACGCAAGTACATCATGTGCGCGCTGCCGGGCTCGAACAGGTGCGAACGGTACGAATACGCCCGCATGCAGCACACTCATGACAGCCACGGCCGATGCCACGCGCATGCCGCCGCAACCAGGACGATCGCGGACGTAAATGCATGTCTCGCCCGTCCCTCGCGCATCGAAGGCAGCCGTGCTCAACACGCCCTCCATCCGGTGTTCCATCACCTCGCCCGGACGCAACACGCCGCCGCCATGAAGAGGACTGCGTATCGACTGCCACGATCTTCATCGCTTTGCCCTGCCCCGCGCCTTCCCGTCGTCGTCTTCACCGTGCTCCGTCCTCAGTCGCTCGCTGTCCCGCATCGCGCAAGCGAATTCTCCCGGCTGCGAAAAACCATCGGCTGTTCGTCGCGCGGCTCGCGACGTCGCGCGAATTGCACGGTCTGCTCGACCTGGCCGTGGTGCGGGGACTTCTCGCACACCGGATCGGCCTCCTTCGGATCGCCGGCCAGCAGATAGGCCTGGCACCGGCAACCGCCGTGATCCGCATGCCGTTCGTCGCATGTGCGGCACGGCTCGCGCATCCAGTCGTCGCCGCGAAACGCGTTGAATGCGTCGCTGTCGTACCAGATTTCCCGCAGCGACCGGTCGCGCACGTTCGGCAGTGCGAGTCCGGGCAGCGACCGCGCGGCATGACACGGCAGCGCGGTGCCGTCCGGCGCAACGCCCAGGAACACCGAGCCCCAGCCATTCATGCATGCCTTCGGGCGCCGCTCGAAATAGTCGGGCACGACGAACAGGATCTTGCAGCGCTCGCCCACCAGCTTGCGATAGCGATTGACCGTTTCCTCGGCCTCGCGCACCTGCTCGACGGTCGGCATCAACTGGTCTCGGTTCAGCATCGCCCAGCCGTAGTACTGCGTGTTCGCGAGCTCCAGGTAATCGGCGCCCAGGTCGAGCGCCATCTCGATGATCTGTCCCACGTGCGGCAGGTTGTAGCGATGCAGCACGCAGTTGAGCACCATCGGGTAGCCGTGCGCCTTGATCAGCCGCGCAACGCTGCGCTTCAGCTCGAACGTGCGGGTACTGCTCAGGAAATCGTTCAGTTCGCGCGTCGAATCCTGCAGCGACAGCTGGATGTGATCGAGCCCGGCCGCCTTGAGCCGCTCGATGCGTGCAATGTTCAGCCCGATGCCCGACGTGATCAGGTTCGTATAGAAGCCCAGCCCGCGCGCATGCGCGACGAGCGTCTCGAGGTCGCCGCGTTGCAGCGGTTCGCCGCCCGAGAAGCCGATCTGCGCGGCGCCGAGCGCGCGCGCATCGTTGATGACCGCGCGCCACGCATCGGTATCGAGTTCCGCGCCGTGCGCCGCGAAGTCGACGGGGTTGTAGCAGAACGCGCAGTGCAGCGGGCAACGGTACGTGAGTTCCGCGAGCAGCCACAGCGGCGCGGACGGACGGGAAGTGTCGGGAACCATATCAGTCGAGCCAGCCGCGCAGTCGCGCATGATCGAGGAACCGGTAGACGTCGGTCGCGAGGTCCGATTGGCGGAACAGGCGCTCGAGTTCGCCAATGATGTCGTCCAGTTCGCGCGTGCCGTCGCAGCGCGCGAGAATCTCGCCCGCACTCGGGTTGAGCTTGACCATTCCCTCCGGATAGAGGAGCACGTACGCATCCTGGGCCGCCTCCCATTGCAGGCGGTACATGCCACTGAGACAGGGGCGCAGCGGTACGCCGCTAGCGGCTTCGATCGCGTTCATAGGGGGTAGGCCTTTTCGACGGCGTCGAGCATCGACCACAGAATGTCGAGCTTGAATTGCAGAATGCCGAGCGCGCGCTGCTGCGCATCCGGTGTCGTGAAATGCTGCAGCGTCACGGCGAGACCATGCTCGACGTCGCGCTGCGCGAGCGGGACGCGGCTGCGGAAGTAATGCAGCCCGGCCGGCTCTATCCACGGGTAATGCGACGGCCAGCCCGCGAGGCGGTCGAGATGGATTTGCGGCGCGAACATCTCGGTCAGCGACGAGCACACGGCTTCCTGCCATGGCGCGCGCCGTGCGAAGTTCACGTATGCGTCCACCGCGAAACGCACGCCGGGCAACACGTGTTCGAGCGACCACAGTTCGGCGCGCGCGAGACCGCATGCCTCGCCGAGCCGTACCCATGCCTCGATGCCGCCTTCGTTGTCGCCCTGCCCGTCGTGATCGACCAGCCGCTGAATCCAGCGGCGACGCGTGTCACGGTCGGGGCAGTTCGACAGGATCGCCGCATCCTTGAGCGGAATGTTGATCTGGTAGTAGAAGCGGTTTGCCACCCAGCCGCGGATCTGCGCGGGCGAACAGGCGCCACTGTTGAGCCGTCGGTTGAACGGATGATGGATGTGATAGCGCGATTCGAGCGCACGCAGGCGCGCCTCGAATTCGGTCGCGATCCAGGGCGTTGCGTGCAACGCCGTAGCGGGAATCGGTGCGTTCATCGTCAGACCTGGAATTGCATTCCGTCGTGTGCGACGTCAATGCCGTGCGCGCGCAGGAGCGCGTGCTCGACGGAATGCGGATCGAGAATCGGGTTCGTGTTGTTGATGTGCGTGAGCACCTTGCGCGTACGTGCGGGCAGCGTGTCGAGCCAATCGATCATGCCGGGCCGCCCGTGTTCCGCACACTGCGCGAGATGCCCCATGTCGGCCGCGTGCTTGCCCGACAGGCCGAGATCGATCATTTCGGTCCCGGTCCAGAACGTGCCGTCCACCAGCACGAGATCGGCGCCGTCCATGGCCGCACGTACGTCGTCGTTGACTGCCGCGAGCCCTGGCGCATAGAACGCGCGGCGGCCGCTCGCGACATCTTCGATCGACAGCGCGACGTTGTCCCCGGGCGCGGCCGACGCGCGCCGCGGCGAATAAGGCGGCGCCTTGCTGTCGACGGGAATCGCGGTGAAACGGATCCCGCGCGCCGCCGGCACCTCGAACGGCTCGCCGAGCGTGATCGTGTGAGCGGCGACGCCGCAGTAATGACCCAGCAGCGGCACGAGCGGCAAGCCGGTCGACAAGTCGTCGAGCACGGGTGCGCTCGCGTAAAGCGGCAGCGGCGTCGATCGCTCGCGCAGCATCAGCAGGCCCGTCACGTGATCGATCTGCGCGTCGCACAGCACGACGGCAGCGATGCCGCTGTCGCGGATCGCGCGCGCCGGTTGCAGGTCCGGATCCGCGCGCAACTGGGAAAGAATGTCGGGTGACGCATTGACGAGGATCCAGTCGATGCCGTCGTCGCTGACCGCGATCGACGACTGCGTGCGCGGCAGCACGTGGCCGCTTCCGCTGCGCGCACGGCGACAGTTCGCGCAATTGCAGTTCCATTGCGGCAGGCCGCCGCCGGCTCCCGAGCCGAGTATCTTGATCTTCATGGGCGTCAGCTCCCGAGGCCGCCCGCGCCGACACGGCGAAACGGGCGGCACGCGCGGCGATCAGCGGTTGGCGATGTACATCGTGATTTCGAAGCCGAAGCGCAGGTCGGTGTAGGTCGGTGTCGTCCACTGCATGATGTGTCTCCTGATTGAGTTGATGAGTTGCCTGGTGAGTCGAACAACCGCGGAAATCGGGCGGTCGGTTCCTCTTCAGCAAGGAGCGTGCCGAAACCGTACGTTGGCCGCCCGGCGGCGGCAACCGGCCGTCATTCGGGCATCGGGATGAAATCCTTACGAATAGCCGACACGATTCATACGGATAGGGGCGGCCGCCCCGGCTGCGGGATGCGCGGGGGGAGCAACAGGTGTTGAATCGTTGAACACCGGTGTTGCAACTTGACACACCGGCTGTGACAGCGCGCGCTGTGCGCAGGCCGCGATCCCGCGTCCTGCGCGTCAGCTTTCGTCCGACGGGCGGCGTTCCACGTCGGCTGCCGGCATCTTCCGGTAGATCGTGTTGCGCGAGACGCCGAGCGCGCGCGCCGCAGCGGACACGTTTCCGCCATGACGGGCGAGCGCGGCGGCGATCGCAGACGCGGCAACGTCCTGCAGGCGCGCGTCGGCCGGCGGGAACGCGTCCGCGACGTACGATCCGGCAGACGGATCGTGCTCAGCCTGCGCAACCTGGGCGGCCTGCGCGTCGCCGCGGCGCAGGTCGTCGAAGAAGTCGTCCGGCAGGTGCTCGCGCCGGATTTCACCATCGTCGTCGACCATTGCCGCCGCCGTGCGCAACAAGTTGCCGAGCTGGCGAAAGTTGCCGGGCCACATGCAGCGCACGAACAGCGCCATCACGTCGGGCGCGACGGACAGCGGCGGCCGGCCCGGCCCCGCGAACGCCTCCCGGTGCAGCATCTTTTGTACGACCACCGCGATATCCGTGCGGTCGCGCAACGGCGGCAGGCGCACCACGAGGCCATTCAGCCGGTAGTAGAGATCCTCGCGAAAGCGGTTCTGCGCAATCATGTCGCGCAAATCGCGATGCGTCGCGCAGATGATCGCGATGTCCACGGCGATCGTCTTCGTCGAACCGAGCGGGTTGACGAGGCGCTCCTGCAGCACGCGCAACAGCCGCACCTGCAGCGGATACGGCATGTCGCCGATCTCGTCGAGGAACAACGTGCCGCCGTTCGCCTGCAGCAGCTTGCCGATCGCCCCCTTGCGACGTGCGCCGGTGAATGCGCCTTCCTCGTAGCCGAACAGCTCGGACTCGATCAGCGCCTCCGGGATCGACGCGCAGTTGACCGCGACAAACGGCGCGTCTCGCCGCGGCGAGTCGTTGTGGATCGCCTGTGCGAGCAGTTCCTTGCCAGTGCCCGTCTCGCCGGTGATCAGGATCGGAATGTCCTTGCCGATCACCTTGCGCACCTTCGCGATCACGCATGCGACCTGCGAATCGCCGGTGTCGAGATAGTTGAGCCGCGACAGGCCGGCCGACGTGCCCGCCGCCGGCGCAGGCACCGCATTCGCGCGCGCGGTTGGCCCAAGCGCATCGTGGACGTCCGTTGGCCGACTGCCTTCGGCGAGCGTCGCTCGCCGGAAGTGCACGCGCGCGCAAACCACCGCGCCGTTGCCGAGATTCAGCGTCAGGTGCCGGTCGGTGCTCGCCCGCATGCGGTCGATCAGCTGCGCGCTCGTAATGTCGAACAGTGACGACAGCGTGTGTGCACGCAGCGCGGCGAGCGGCATCCCGAGCTGGAACTGCGCGCTGCGATTGGCCGACAGGAAGCGACCGTCGGCGGTAAACGCGACGATCCCCTCCATCAACGTGCCGAGGAACTCCGGGCGACCATGGAACGACACCTGCAGCGTCTCCTGAAAGGTCGTCGTAAACAGATGATTCTCGATCATCTGCACCGACATCTTCGCGAGCGCCATCGTGTGCTGGTGATAGCTGCGGTGATCGCCGGTCACGTCGAGCACGCCGATCGCGTCGCCGTACGGATCGAGGATCGGCACGCTCGAACAGGTCAGGAAACGGTTCGCGGCCAGGAAGTGCTGGTCGCCATGGACGACCATCGGGCACAATTCGGCGAGTGCCGTACCGATCGCATTGGTGCCCTGCCGGTTCTCGGCCCAGTTTGCGCCCGGGCGCAGCGCCACCTTCTCCGCACGGCGCAGAAAATCATCGTCGCCGATCGAATGCAGGATCAGCCCTTCCGCGTCGGTCAACACGATCATGCTCTGCGTGTTGACGATCTGCTCGTGCAGCGTTTCCATCACCGGCATCGCATGCACGCACAGTACCCGGCTCTGCTCGCGCTTGAGCACCAGCGCCGAGCTCGGCAGCACGTCGTAGTCGGGCTGTGCCGATACCTGCAGGCCAAAGGTCTCCGACCGCTCGTGGGCCTTCTGGATCGACGGCGCAGGCCAGCCGGCGGGATGCGCGGCCCGTGATCCGGCCGCCTGCTCCATGTCATCGCGCATTGTCTCCTCCGGGGGATCCTTCCGGTCATTTGCCGGACTCTTTGCCGTCATTGCAAGCAAGCATCGGGCCACGCCGGCGCCACGCCCGAGTTGAAAGCAATGCGTAATACACGCCACGGGTGCGACCGCGTGTGTCGGGTCACGCGACAGGCCGGCTTCGTGATACCGCGATTTCCGGACGCGTGACTACCCGTGCGAATCCCGATCATCGCGGCTGGCCCGTTTCTGGCTTTGTCGCAGATCATCCCCTGCGACCGCCCGGGCACCCGCACGGCCGCGTGACGGTTGCCCCGATTCCAGCGAGCCAAATCGACATGACACACCGCCCGATTCGATCCACGCCGCCGCCCGCGACGCGGATCTTGCCCGACCCGCCGGCGTCGCCGGCCGCGCCCGCTGCCCACCGCCTGCGGCGCGATGGGCAATCGATCGCGTTCGCCGTGGCCGGCGCCGCGCACGGCCACCCGGTCGTCGTGCTGCACGGCGGGCCCGGCAGCGGCAGCCAGGCCGGCATCCTGCGACTGTTCGACCTGACGCGCGTGCGCGTCGTGCTGATCGATCAGCGCGGCGCGGGGGCATCTGCACCGCGCGGCGGTACGCGTCACAACAGCACCGCGCGGCTGATCGGCGATCTGGAGGCAGTGCGCCATCAACTCGGCATTGCGCGCTGGGGCGTCGTCGGTGGATCGTGGGGCGCCGCGCTCGCTCTCGCCTATGCGGGCACGCATCCCGAGCGGGTGACCGGCGTCGTACTGCGCGGCCTGTTCCTGACGTCGCCGCGCGAAGTCCGCCGGCTGTTCATCACGTCGCGCACGCGCGCGCCGCGCGAATGGCGGCGCATGCATTCAGCAGCCGGCGGCGGCCAGCCGGAGCGACTGCTGTCGTGCTGCGCGCGGCGGCTGCGCCGCGGCGCGAGCGCAGCCCGGCAGCGCGCAGTGGCGCTCGCGTGGCACGCGTACGAAGACGCCGTCCTCGCATCGGTGCAGACGCGCCGCTCGCCCGCGCGGGCGATCCGCTCGGAGAAAACGGTCGGCAGACTGATCGACAAATACCGGATCCAGGCGCATTACCTGCAGCACGGTTGCTGGCTCGGCGAGCGCAGCGTATTAGCGCTCGCGCGCCGGGCGGCACAGGCCGGTGTGCCGCTGTTCGCCGTGCACGGGATACACGATCCCGTTTGCCCGGCCGGCAACGCCGCCCGCCTCGCGCGTGCGGTGCCCGAGGTGAAGATCGAACGCGTGCAGGCCGGACATCTGGCAGGCGACCCGGCGTTGGCACGCAGCGTCGCACGCGCCGCGGCCGCGATGTTCGCTACTGTCCCGTGTACGTGACCTGCTCATGCCGGGCGCAATCCGGCGCCTGCTCACGTCATGACGCGACAACAGGCGCGACCGCGTCACGCTCAATCCCATGCATAGCGCACACCGGCCCACGCACCGCGCGGCGCACCCGGCCCGACGAACTGTTCGTTCACCGGACTGGTGCCGTCGAACGTGTGGTTCGGTCCGTTGAAGAAGTTCTGGCCGAGCGCGCCGAAGCTCGCGTAGCGTTTATCGAACAGGTTCGTCACGCTCGCGAACACCTCGAACCGTTTCGTGATCCGGTAGCGCATGTCGAGATCGACGAGCACGTAGCCCGCGATCCTGCCGTTCACGTCCTGGTTGTTCTCGTCGCCGCGCGCGTACACGCCGCTGCGCCACGTGACGTTCGCGCCGATATCCCATGCGTGCGTCGCCGCGTAGTCGAGCCTCAGCTTCACCGTGTGCGCGGGAATGCCGGGAATGCGGTCGCCCGGCTTGACCTTCACGTTGCCGTCCGCGTCGGCCGCCGAATTCGCCGGGCTGTGTTCGGTCCACGACGAACGGTAGGTCGCATCGACATAGCTGTACGACAAGCCGACAGCGAGCGGGCCAAGCCGCGTGCGACCCGCAAGTTCGAGACCCTGCCGCCGCGTATCGCCGACATTGCGGAAATAGCCCTGCGCGCTTGCCGGACTGCTGATGAACTGGATGTCGTCGGCCAGTGTCGTGCGGTAGGCCGCGGCGCTCCAGGTCGTCGCCGCGCCGACGCGGCCGCGCAAGCCGGCTTCGAACGTCTTCGAGATCACCGGCCTGAGTGCCGGATCAGCGATGAAGTCGTTCGGCAGCGAACACGGGGCGGATGGGTCCGCGCAGGCCAGCTCGATCGCGGTCGGAGAGCGCATCCCTTCGTTGTACGCCGCATACGCGGTGAAGCCCGCGACCGGGTTCCAGTTGAGCCCGACCGCAGGGTTGAAGCGCGAGAACGTATGGCTGCCGTCGAGCAGCGGCTGCACGCCGCTCTCGTCGCCGATCTGCGCTTTCGACCAGTCATAGCGGCCCGACAGCGTCAGCGTCCAGTGCGGCGTCAGCGACAACGCGTCGCTCAGGTATACGCCGAGGTTCGCGTTGCGCGTCTTCGCGCGGGTCTGCTGGACGAAATCGCCGACGCCGACCGCCGCGCGGGTGTCGGTGAAGTACGCGTCCTGCGACGACGCGACGTAGCTCGAGTTCGCGATATCGACCGCGCCGCCCGCGATCAGACGGTTGGCCATCCCGCCGAGCTTGCCGAGCAGCGTGAGCTGCACGCTGCCGCCATAGCTGTCGGTGACGATCGTCGATTGCGCATTGCTGCCTTGTACCGTGTCGACTACACCATCCTCGCCGGCAGATCCATAGTCCGTATTGTTGTTGCTGCTCGTATTGGCGTTTCTCAGGTGCCGGTAGTACGCGTTGCCGCTCAACTCGACGTTTTCACCGAAAAACCGGTCGCCCGACAGCGTCAGGTACCCGGCGCTGTTGCGGTTCAGATCCGGATACGTGTATGCCTGCTTCGGATTACCGAGGAATGAGCGCGGAATCGTCTGGGTGCCGTATAGCGTGTTGTCCGCGCCGCCGCCGGCGATCGACAGCGTCGTGTCCGCATCGACGTAACGCAGCTTGCCGAACGCCTGCCGCACGCGGCTCGCGTTATGGTCTGCCCAGCCGCCGTCGTTTGCGACGTTAGCGGTTGCATAGTAGTCGAGGTTCGAGCCGACCGTCCCGCCCTGCTCGATGCCGACGGTCTTGCGCCCCCACGAGCCGCCCGACACCTCCGCCTCTCCGCCCGGGCTCGACCTGCCATTCTTCGTCGTGATCGCGAGTGCGCCGCCGAGCGTATTGCGCCCGTAGACAGGATTGGATCCCGGAATCAGTTGCACCCGATCGATCGCCTGCTCGGGCAGGATGTCCCAGTTCACGACGTCGCCGAACGGCTCGTTCACGCGCACGCCGTCGACGAACACCGACATCCCCTGCGGCGTGCCCAGCAGCGGCGACGCCGTGAAACCACGATAGTTGACGTCCGTCTGGTACGGGTTGCCCTGCGCCTCCGAGATCGTCACGCTCTGCAGGTTCGCGGCAAAGTAGTCGGTCAGCGTCGCACGATGCTGTCGGTCGAGTTCCGCGCCACGCACCGTCTGCACGTTCCCCGGCACCTCCGACAGCGGCGTGCCGATTCCGAGCAGCGGCGTCGTACCGACGACGACGATGGCCGGCAACATGACAGCCGACGTTTGCGGCACGATGACCGCGGCCGGTGGCACGGCGCCGTCCGCCTGCTGCTGCGCATGCGCGCCACCGGGCGGCAAGCCGACCAGCGCGAGCGTGCCGAGAGCCGTGCCGACGCGTCGTACACGCCGGCCGCCTCGCATCGCACAGCGCCACCCGGATGCATATGGCCTCCTGATCATTTCCTTTGTCTCCGCGCTTGTATTCCGCCGGCTCATGCAATGCACCGCACGGCGATGTGGTGTCGAGAAGCGCACGCGCGAGAACTGTGCCAGCGCTGCCTGCGCCGCGCCCCGATTCCCGGCGGCGCGGAAGCGCGCGACGGCCCGCCTGTCCCGCGTACTGCACCACCTGTCATGTTTGGCAACACTTCATGTGCGGCGGTGTACCTGAATGCAACACCTTCGTGGATGCCATGGCGCGACGCGTCCGACAGCGCATCACGCGCAGTACGCCGGTGTGCCGCGCCGCGCCGGCTTCGCGCCGCGATGGCATGCGACTTGCGTAACCGGCAGTGCACTCGGCCCGGAATCCCAACCGTGCCGGCGCGACGAACCGTTCGCGGCGGTGCGATCACAATGACTCAGGAGACAACCATGAAGAAACTCTCGGCTTCAGCGAGCCGGCTGGCGACGATCGGAATCGCGGTGGCGGCCGCCGTCGCGCTGAACCCCGGCCTCGTGGAAGCGGCCGCGGACTACCCGGCCGTGACCTACCAGCGGCTGACCGATGCGCACACCGATCCGGGCTGGCTGACCTACTACCGCACCTATGACGGCCGCTCGCATTCGCCGCTCAAGCAGATCGACACGTCGAACGCGAAGGATCTCAAGCAGGTGTGGGCCTACAAGTTCCCCGCCGACCTGAAGCAGGGCTTCGAGGCCACGCCGATCGTCAACGGCGACTATCTGTTCGTGACGACGCCGAAGGACAACGTCTACGCATTCGATGCCAAGACGGGCAAGCAGCTGTGGAAATACGAGCCGAAGCTCGGCGCCGCGTCGTTCAAGACCGCGTGCTGCGACGTCGTGAATCGCGGCGTCGCGCTGTACGGCAAGAACGTCTATGTCGCAATGCTGAGTGGCGAAGTCGCCGCGCTCGACGCGCAGACCGGCAATCTCGTGTGGAAGAAGCAGATGTTCGAGCCGGGCCTCGGCTACGCGTTCTCGCTTGCACCGCTCGCGATCGATGGTGCGATCGTCGTCGGCACGTCCGGCGGCGAATACGGTATTCGCGGCTACATCGCCGCGCTGAATCCGGAGAACGGCTCCGAAGTCTGGAAACGCTACACGATCCCCGCTTCCGGAGAAAAGGGCGCGGAAACCTGGCCCGACGGCATGCAGAGCCACGGCGGTGGCGCGGCCTGGCTCACCGGCACGTACGACGCCGCGTCCCGCACGCTTTACTGGGGTGTCGGCAACCCGGGCCCGTGGCTCGCGGCCCTGCGCCCCGGCGACAACCTGTATTCCGACTCGCTGCTCGCGCTCGATGCGAAGAACGGCAATCTGAAGTGGCACTACCAGTACACGAACAACGATACGTGGGACTACGACGGCGTGAACGCGGCTGTCCTCGCGGACATCAAGTACAAAGGCAAAGACTACGACGCGATCATCCACGCGGATCGAAACGGCTTCTTCCACGCGATCGACCGCACGACCGGCAAATTGATTTATGCGACGCCGTTCGTGAAGGCGCTGTCAGTCACCGGTTACACGGCCGACGGCAAGCCGATCCAGGACGAATCGAAGTTCCCGAAGGCCGGCACGACGATTGAAACGTGCCCGAGCTTCCTCGGCGGCAAGAACTGGTGGTCGATCTCGTACGACCAGGAACGCAACATCGCGGTCGTGCCAGCGCTGCATGCGTGCATGAGCCTTACCGGCAAGTCGGTCAGCTACATGGAAGGCCTGCCGTATCTCGGCGAAGGCTTCGAGATCAAGCCCGAACCGGGCAGCGAGGGCTACGGCGAACTGACGGCAATCGACGTCAACACCGGCAAGAAGCTGTGGAGCCACTGGTCGAAGAAGCCCTGGAACGGCGGCGTCGCGACCACCGCGAGCGGTCTCGCGTTCAGCGGCTCGCTCGACGGCCACCTGTATGCGTTCGACACCGCAACCGGCAAGGTGCTCTGGGAGAGCCCGCAACTCGCGAGCGGCATCATTTCCCAGCCGTCGGTGTATGAGGTCGACGGCAAGGAATATGTCGCCGTGCTCGCCGGCTATGGCGGCGCGAACCCGATCTGGGGTGGCCCGATGGCCGACATCGCCAAGGACGTTCCGCGCGGCGGCACGCTCTACGTGTTCGCGCTCGACTGAACAGGCATCAGGCCCGAGTCGCGCCCGCATGCGCCCGATGTGGGCGCGACGCCCTACCCGCTTCAACCGGACACACGACCATGAATACTCGCCTCACTTCCGTTACCGTTGCCAGTCTGCTCGCCGTGGGCGTGGCGCTGACACCGGCAGCCGCGTCGGCCGGCGTGCGCATTTGCACGCTGCCCGGCAGCCCGACCACGGCGCTCGACCGATCCGTTGCGCGCGAAGTCTTCCGCACCGCAGGCATCGCCGCAACGTTCAACAGGCGTGGCGTCGACGACGATGGCGGCGACGACGGCATCTCCGCCAGCGAGCTGAAGAAATCGCTCGAACGCGACTGCGATGTGATCGCGGGTTTTCCGCGCTCGGAAATCGCCGATGCGTCGGGATCCAGAATGACGTTCTCGCAGGGTTATCTGCGCTCCGGATACGTCAGCGTGTCGTTGCGCGACGCGCAGGCCTCGTCAGGTGCAAAGGAAACGATCGCGGCCACGTACGGCAGCCCGTCGCAGCTGATCGCCGCACAGCAGCCGAACGCCCGCTTCGACCTCGAAAATACGAGCGAGAAAACGATCGGTGCGGTCGCCGCAGGCCGTGCCCAGCGCGCAATCGTCTGGTATCCGAGCGTCGTCGCATACGAGCATGCGCACCCGCACCAACGGTTCCAGGTTGCGGCGACTTCGTCGCCGTACTCCAATTGGCAACTGTCGTTCGCATTCGGCCCGGGCAAGGACGCATTGCAAAAGCGCATCGACGCAACGTTGTCTCGAATGAACGGCGATGGCCGCCTCGCCTCGCTCACGCGCGCGTGGGCGCTTCCGGACACCGTCACGCAGGCCACCGCTGCGCGTGCAACCGGCCGGTTTCTCGACGGCGCGGTCGCATCCGCGCAACAGCGCCCGGCAAAGAGCGGCTTCGTCAAGGTTTCAGCCAGCGAAGGCGAAGAGATACCGTCGTTCGACGAGGCACAGGTACAGCATGGCAAGAAGCTCTATGCCGACGCCTGCGCGAAATGTCACGGCGACCAGCTCGAAGGCAATACCGCCCCCGCCTTGAGCGGAGAAGCCTTCGCCCCGGAGGGCAAGTCGCACATCACGGTCGGTGGCATCTTCCAGTACCTGTCGAACAACATGCCGGCCGATCGCCCCGGCAAGATGACGGCACAGGAATACGAGGATGTGATGGCATTCCTGCTTTACTCGAATGGCTACGATGCGTCCAAGCACAAGCTGACCGCCGATATCGCCACTGCGTCGAAGGCGCCGCTCATCGCCGGACCGCGCAAGTAACTTTCCCGCCCGCTTTCGTTTCGACCGCCCCCCGCACCGGGAAGCATGCCCGGCGCGGGGGCCGGACTTCATCTTTTCATTTCACGCCGGATAACGCCATGACCTCCCCCAATCGCAGAACCTTCCTCGTCCACGCGGCCAGCCTGTGCGCCACACTCGCGGCCGGCACCCGCGCATTCGCGGCCGCACCGCCCGTCGACGAAAACGACGCGGCCGCGAAGACGCTCGGCTACCGCGCAAAGGCCACAACCGTCGACGCGGGCAAGTTCCCGAAGTACCAGGCTGGCCAGACCTGTTCGAACTGCCGGTTCTACAAGGCCGCCGCAGGCGAATCCTCCGGCACGTGTCCGATGTTCGCGGGCAAGGCGGTTGCCGCCGAAGGCTGGTGCAACGTCTATGCAAAGCTTGCTTGATCCCGGCCCCGCGCGCGGACGCGACAGCGCACCGCGCCGCGGCACGGACACCGAACGCGCGGCGCATCTGCATGCGCTGATCGCGCTGAGCATCGATCGCGGATACGTGACGCACGGCGAAATCGCCGACGCGTTGCCCGACGATGCCGCCGAAGACGCGGATGTGAATGCGGCCGCGTCGATGCTCCGCGAGCTCGGTATCGAGGTACGCGAGCATGCCGGCTCGCGTACCGCGTGGACACTCGACCGTCATTTTGCGCAGGCGCCGGATGTCACGTTACCGCTCGCCGACGCATCGACGCCGCTCGCGGCCGACGATCTGCTCCTGGGCCGAACCAACGATCCGGTCCGGCTCTATCTGCGGGACATGAGCGCGACGCCGCTGCTCGAACGCGACGACGAGATCGCGCTCGCGCTCCATCTGGAGCGCGGGCGGGCGGCGTGCATCGACGCGTTGAGCCGGGATCCGACTGCGCTCGCCGGCATCGCGGCGATGGCGGACGACGTCCGCGCCGGCAAGGTCGCGGCATCGGTCTACGTGACGGGGTTCGCCGACGATGCGGAATCGCTCGCCCAAGCGCCGGCGATGCTGCCCCACGATTCGCCCGGGAACGACGCGGCGCCCGATCCGACCATGGCGTCGCCGGCGCCGGAAGGCAGCACGGGCCTCGCCCCGGACAGTCCGGCGTGGCGCGATGCGGTCGCCGAATCGCTCGCGCGCGCCGGTTCGCTCGCACCGGCGATGCGACTCGCATTGAACGTCGACGGGTTCGCCTCGGCCGGTTATCGCGCGCTGATTCGCGAGGCTGCCGCGTTGACCGGCAGGATCCGCTTTACCTCCCGCGCAATCGAGCGTATCGGTCATGCGATCGGCGAACGCGCCACCCAGGCACGCCAGATCGAAACACGGCTAGTCGATACCCTGGTCGAGTCGGGCATGCTTACCGGATCCACGTGCCGCGACCTCTTCGCACCGTGCGACGACGCGCGCGCATGGCTGCACGAATGCATCGCCGCGCATCCGGAATGCGCCGCTGCCCTCGCCCGCCACGCGCCGGCACTGATCGACGCCCGTCTCGCACTCGCCCGTCTCGCCGGCCAGTCGCCCCTGCCGCTCGACATCGCGGTCGCGCTCGATGCACGGCTGTCGCGGATCGACCGCGCGATGCAACCCGCGAGAACGAAGCTGTTCCGGAGCAATCTTCGGCTCGTCGTATCGGTCGCCAAACGGTATCCCGATCGCGGCCTGCCATTCCTCGATCTGATCCAGGAGGGCAATATCGGCTTGTTGAAGGCCGTCGATCGCTACGATCACCGGCGCGGCTTCAAGTTCTCGACCTATGCGACCTGGTGGGTCCGACAGGCCATCACGCATGCGCTCGCCGATCAGGGCCGCACGATACGCGTGCCCGCGCATACGGTCGACTCGCTCAACAAGCTCTCGCGGCTCGCGCGAACGCACCGGCAACGAACCGGCGATGTCGCCGATGCGCCCGCACTCTCCACACAGATGCAGCTGCCCGTCGACAAGATACGCGAACTGATGAGCATCGTGCGCGAGCCCGTCTCCGCGGACTCACCCATTTCGCCCGATCACGACCTCACGTTATGCGACGTCACGATCGACCCCGATGCGCCAACCCCGGAAGAATCCGCGAGCGCCGGCCAGCTTCGTACCGCGGTGGCGACGCTGATCGACAGCCTGCCCGCACGCGAAGCGTGGATTCTTCGTCTGAGGTACGGCATCGATGTCGAAAGCGAGTATTCGCTGCGTGAGATCGGCCGGCAACTGAACCTGTCGGCCGAACGCGTTCGTCAGATAGAGGTGTCGGCGCTCGAACGAATCCGGCAATTCAGGCACGCACCGGCACTGCGATCGCTGCTCACCTGACGCGACCGCCTCAGCCGCCTGTCGAGCCGAACGCCATCTGCTCAGGACTGCAACACACCGTGCTGCATTTCTGAACGCCCCGCCGCCTCGCGCTACCGTCCGGGACGTCGCCCGTTCGAACGGATCGATCGGCACGCGCCCGGCTGCCGAGGCTGTCGCCACATGCGTGCATCGAACATCAATACTGGCATGCATGTTGCATTTTCCCGAACGCCGTCAGGCACCACAAGAACGCAAGGAGACACGTTTGTCCACGATTGAATCGGTTCTTCACGAAACCCGCCAGTTTGCGCCGCCCGCGGCGCTCGAGCAGGCGGCGACCATTTCCGGC